>JBFKDA010000223.1:0-4928 GCA_041619955.1 Acidimicrobiia bacterium
CTCGACGTCCTGCGCGACGAGCTGGACCTGCCGGGCTCCAAGGGCGCTTGCGAGCAGGGCGAGTGTGGGTCGTGCAGCGTGGTGCTCGACGGCGAGCTGGTGTGCTCGTGCCTGGTGATGGCCGCCGACTGCGCCGGCAGCGAGGTGGTCACCGTCGAAGGCCTGGCGAACGGAGACGAGCTCCACCCCGTCCAGCAGGCCCTCATCGACGCCGGCGGCGTGCAATGCGGCTTCTGCACCCCAGGCTTCGCCGTGGCCGCCGCCCACTACCTCGAGGCGCACCCCGACCCGACGCCCGACGAGATCCGGGAGGCGCTGGCCGGCAACGTCTGCCGCTGCACCGGCTACGGGGCGATCCTGCGGGCGCTGACGGGGCTGGGCGGATGACCACGACGACGGTCGAGACGCGGGTCCGCGGCGGGATCGGCGAGTCCGTGGCTCGTGCCGACGGCGTGCCCAAGGTCACCGGCGATTTCGCGTACGCCTCGGACCTCTACGCCGACGGGATGCTGTGGGGGGCGACCCGCCACGTTTTCCAGGCCCGTGCCCGCATCACCCGGCTCGACGTGGCGCCGGCGCTGGCCATCGCCGGGGTGCGTGCGGTGCTCACCCAGGAGGACGTGCCCGGCGCCAAGCTGTTCGGCCAGGAGCACGCCGACCAGCCGGTGCTCGCCGATGGGGAGGTCCGGTACTGGGGCGAGCCGGTGGCGGTGGTGGCAGCCGACGACCCGGACACCGCCCGCCGCGCCGCCGATGCGATCGTCGTCGACTTCGAGCCGCTGGAGCCGCTCGTCGATCCCGAGGAGGCGCTGGCGCGAGACGAGGTCCTCCGCCGGGTTCGCTTCCGCCGCGGCGATTCGGCCGCCACCGGCGAGGTCGTGGTCGAGGGCTTCTACGAGGTCGGCCAGCAGGACCAGGCGCCGCTGGGAACCGAGGCGGGGCTGGCGATCCCCGACGGTGAGGGCGGGCTCGACCTGTACGTGACCTCGCAGTGGACGCACGTCGACCATCGTCAGATCGTCGCGTGCCTCGGCGTCGCGCCCGACCAGGTCCGCCAGCACCCGACCGGGATCGGCGGGGCGTTCGGGGCGCGCGAGGACATGAGCGTCCACGTCCACCTCTGCCTGCTGGCGCAGCGCACCGGCCGGCCCGTGAAGATGGTCTACGACCGGGCAGAGAGCTTCGTCGGCCACGTCCACCGCCACCCGGCCCGAATGTGGTACCGGCACGAGGCGGACGCCGACGGCCGGCTGCAGCGGGTGACGGCCCGCCTCATCGTCGACGGCGGGCCGTACCTGACGACCTCGGGAGCGGTCATCGGCAACGCGTCGTACTTCGCGGTCGGCCCGTACCGGTGCGACTCGGTGGAGGTCGACGGGTTCGCCGTCCGTACCAACAACCCCCCGGCCGGCGCGATGCGCGGCTTCGGTGCCGTGCAGGTCTGCTTCGCCTACGAGACGCAGATGGACCGGCTGGCGGCGGCGGTCGGGATCGACCCCGTTGAGGTGCGCCGGCGCAACCTGCTGCAGCAGGGCGACGAGATGGCGACGTCGGGCCAGGTCGTCGAGGGACCGCTGCCCAGCCGCCGGGTGCTCGACGAGCTGGAGGCGATGCCGATGCCCGGCGAGGACGGCAGCGACCACCCGTTCCGGCTGCCCGGCGGCACCGGGCTCACCACCCCGCCGGCCGCGGTGCGGCGCGGGGTCGGGTACGCGCTGGGGCTGAAGAACATCGCCTTCTCCGAGGGCTTCGACGACTACGCGGAGGCCGAGGTCGTGCTCACCTCGGCCGGGGCCGAGATTCATAGCGCCGCCGTCGAGGTCGGCCAGGGGATGGTCACCGTGTGCCGCCAGATCGCCCGCTCCGCCCTCGGCCTCGAGCGGGTGGCCTGGGTGGCGGCCGACACGTCGGCGATCGGCTCGGCAGGCTCGACGTCGGCGTCACGCCAGACCCAGATGACCGGCGGCGCCGTCCACGACGCGGCGGTGGCGGTGCGGGACGAGGTGCTCGGCCGCTACGGCGGCGACCGGCTCGACGACGCGGGCGTGTGGCTGGGCGGCGAGCTGCTGGCCACCCTCGACGAGGTGTGCGCCCGCGGCCCGATCCGCCGCCGCGTCCGGTTCCGCCATCCCGACACCGAGCCCGGCGACCCCGAGACCGGCCAGGGCGACACGCACGCCGACTTCGCGGTCGCCGGCCATCGCGCGGTGGTCGACGTCGATCCGGAACTGGGCCTCCTGCGCATCGTCCGGATCGACACCGCCCAGGACGTCGGCAAGGCCCTCAACCCCCAATCGGTGATCGGTCAGATCGAGGGGGGGATCATGCAGGGGGTGGGGCTGGCGATCATGGAGGAGCTGGTGCTGGACCGGGGCGTGATCCGCAACGGCAACTTCACCGACTACCTGCTGCCGACGTTCGCCGACGCCCCCGAGGTCGGCGCCGTGCTGATCGAGGAGGGCTCTCGCTTCGGCCCGTTCGGCGCCAAGGGCGTCGGTGAGCCGCCCACGATCAGCTCGACGCCGGCGATCGTGGCGGCGATCCGGGCGGCCACCGGCCGTGAGCTCCACCGGGTCCCGGTCCGTCCCCAAGACATCGTGGGGTTGTGACCGGGCCACGGGTCGCGCTGCTCGCCGACCTCCACGGCGAGTCCGTCGCGCTGGATGCCGTGCTCGCCGAGCTCGCCGAGGCGCGCCCGGATGTCGTCATGTGCCTGGGCGACATCGCCTTCGGCCCCGACCCGGTCGGCGTCGTGGACCGGATCGCCGGCCGAGACTGGGTGGTCGTACAGGGGAACGCAGACGCCGACCTGGCCGACCCGCCCGCCTGGTGGAGCGATCCAGCCGCCGCCGGCGTCCCGGAATCGGCCTGGCGAGTTCCCGACATCGGCCGATGGTGCGCCGACCGGCTCGGTGGCGACCGCCTCGGCTACCTCGCCGGGCTGCCCGCAACGGCCGATGTGCCGAGCGCCGGCGTGTTCGGCTTCCACGGCTCGCCCCGCTCCGCCAACGACGTCATCACCGCGACGACCGCTGACGACGAGGTCGCCGCGATGCTGGGCGGGATCGTCCCCGGGAGGATCTATGCCGGCGGGCACACGCACGTCCCGCTCTTGCGGAGGATCGGCGAGGCGACGCTGCTCAACCCGGGCAGCGTGGGCCTCCCGTTCGCCCGATACGGGCTCGGGGGTCAGGTGCCGGTCCTCGACCATGCGGCCTGGGCGATCGTCGACGACGGGCGCATCGAGTTCCGCCGGACGCCTGTCGACCGCGATCGGGCGGCGGCGTCGGTGCGGACGAGCGGCATGCCGCACACCGATTGGTGGCTCGGTCAGCGGCGGAAGTGACCAGCGGCCCTAATCGGCTGTGGCCTTCGTTGGCGACGATGCGGGCAACGAAAGGAGAACCCGCCATGACCTTCGCCGAGCGTTTCACCACCACGCCGCTGGCCGAGCTCGACCTGGCGCCCTGCCCGACCGTGCAGGTGGCCGCGACGGTGGCGAGCGTCATCGGCGACATGAACGCGGCTCGGACGTCGTGCGCGCTCGTCGTCGACGGCGGCACCGCCCCGGTCGGGATCTTCACCAGCCGCGACGTGCTGCTGAGCGTGGTCGACCGGCCCGAGACGTGGCGCGGCCCGATCGAGGCGGTGATGACGCCCGACCCGCAGGTCGTCGGCGCTCACGAGACGCCGCTCACCGCGCTCCACCTGATGAACGAATACCGGGTGCGCAACCTGCCGGTCCTCGATGAAGACGGCGCCGTAGTCGGCAACCTCACCCATGCCGCGCTGCTGGCGCTGGCCGCCGAGCTGCTCCGCAGCGGCGGCCTCGGCCTGGAGGCATCCCCGGCCGCCGAGCACGAGCTGCTGTTCGTCGACTTCCGCGGCATGCACCCCACGAGGCCGGTGAGCGCCCCCTTCGACATGAGCCTGGCGGAGGCGGTGCGCCAGATGCAGGCACGCGGGATCGGGTCGCTGTTGCTGGTGGACCGCCGCGGCTCACTCGTGGGCGTCGTGACCGACCGCGACCTCCAGACCAGGGTGGCGTGCCACGTCGTGGACCTCGGCGCCGTGCCGGTGGGGGCCTACATGACGCCGGCCCCGGTGACGCTGCAGCCCCGCGACCCGATCGCCGCCGCCGTGCACGCGATGGCCGAGGTGGGCTGCAGCCACGTGCCGCTGGTGGGCGCCACCAGCCGCCCGGTCGGCATGGTGTCGTTCCGCGACCTTGCCGACTACCTCGAGACGATCCTCGCCGTGGCAGCCTGAACGGGCTCAGCCGCCGAAGGCAGCACGGCGGTCGTCGCCGGGCATCGTCGGGGCCGTGACGCGGCCGGTGGCGGCGAGTTCCCGCGCTGCCGCTCCGGCAGCCCCGTACGCCACGAACGCGAGCGCGCCCCCGACGGAGATCCGACGCGCCCCGGCGGCCGCGAGGTCGGCAACGGTCGGGCCGCCCGGGAGCAGCAGCACGTTCACCGGCGCCCCGGTCTCCGCTACCACCCGCCGGACCGCCGTGGTTTCCCGCAGCCCGGGCGCGTAGAGGACGTCGGCGCCGGCGTCCCGGTAGGCCCGCAGCCGGGCGACGACCTCGTCGAGATCGTCGCGGCCGTACAGGAGGTTCTCGCACCGCGCCGTGAGCACCATGCCGTGCCCCCGGGCGGCCTCACCGGCAGCGGCCACGAGGCCGACTGCCTGGTCGAACGGCAGCGTGCCGGTGCCTGGCACGTAGTCCTCGAAAGAGATGCCGGCGGCGCCCGTCTCGCCGACCATGCCGACGGTCTCGGCGACGCCCGCCGGGTCGGTCGCGAAGCAGTGCTCGGCGTCGACGCTCACCGGGATGTCGACGGCGGCGACCAGGGCGGCGACGTGCTCCAGCAGCTCGTCGCGGGTCACCTGCTGGTCGTGCCGGCCGAGCGACGCGGCGTGCC
>JBFKDA010000224.1:0-4901 GCA_041619955.1 Acidimicrobiia bacterium
ACGCCGGGCCGGATCCCGACCACCAGGGGCGTGAGATCTGCCTCAACTCCAACGAGGACACGCTGACGATCGTCGACGTCACCAACAAGGCCAACCCGGTGCAGCTCTCCCGCACGGGATACCCGGGCGCGCAGTACACCCACCAGGGCTGGCTCACCGACGACTCGGCGTACTTCCTCATCGACGACGAGCTGGACGAGACCAACCTCGGCCACAACACCCGCACCCGCGTGTTCGACGTGTCCGACCTCGACGCCCCGACGCTGGTCGGCTCCTACGACGCCACGACCGCGGCCATCGACCACAACCAGTACGTCAAGGGCAACTTCTCGTACCAGTCGAACTACCGGGCCGGGCTGCGGATCGTCGACATCTCGCAGGTGGCCACCGCCAACCTCAGCGAGGCGGCCTTCTTCGACGTGTGGCCGGCCGACGACGCCTCCGGGTTCAACGGCACGTGGAGCAACTACCCGTACTTCGCCAGCGGCATCGTGGTGGTGAGCGGCATCGAGCAGGGCCTGTTCGTGCTGCGTCCCAACCTGGGACCGCAGGACAATCCGCCGAGCGTGGCGCTGACCGACCCGGTCGACGGCGCCACGGTGTCCGGCACGACGGTGCTGGTGGCCGCCAACGCGTCCGACGACAACGGCGTCACGCAGGTGGAGTTCTTCGTCGACGGCAACTCGATCGGCGTCGATACCACCGCGCCGTACTCGGTGACGTGGGACTCGACCACGGTGGCCGACGGCTCCGTCGCGGTGTCGGCGACCGCCACCGACACCATCGGCCAGACGGCCGGCGACGTCCACACGGTCACGGTCGACAACGTGGCCGACCCGACGATCCACGTCGCTGACCTCGACGCCAACACGTCGACCGGGCGGGGCGGCAAGTGGAACGCCACCGTCACGATCACCGTGCACGACTCGGGCGAAGCCCTCGTCGACGGGGCCACCGTCGACGGGTCGTGGAGCAACGGCGCCAACGGCTCCGGCTCCTGCGTCACGATGAGCGGCGGCACGTGCCAGATCACGAAGACCAACATCAACAAGAACTCGTCGTCGGCGACGTTCACCGTCACCGGCGTGAGCCACGCGTCGTCCGCCTACGCCAGCGGGGACAACCACGACCCCGACGGCGACAGCGACGGCACCACGATGGTGATCGCCAAGCCGTAGCCACCGCGACCTCAGCCGGCCCCCGCCCTGCGGCGGGGGCCGGCCCGCGCCCCGGCGCTCATAGGCGGCACGTGCCGGTCGGCCTGATCGGAGACCACGGAGAAAACCCGTACTCATGCGGACCTGAGTCCGACGCTGTTGCCATACTGGCCGGTGAACGTCCCGTGGCACGCGATGACAGAGGGGGACACCCATGGTCCATGTATCGACGATCAAGCGACCCGTCTACGCGCTGGCGGCCGCCCTTGCCGTCCTCGCCGGGCTACTGCTCTGGACGGCGCCGCCGGCGGACGCGGCACCGCCGCAGCTGCCGCTCGATCACTTTCGCTGCTACCGCGTGCTCGAGGCGAACCCCCCCGCAGCCGGCGTGCTGGTGCTGCTCCAGGACCAGTTCGCCATACCCGGCGAGCCCGGGGAGGCGTTCGTGAGCGAACCCTCGTGGTTCTGCAACCCGGCCGAGAAGCGCCACAGGAACCGGTTCTTCGAGATCACCAACCCTGACGGCCACCTGAAGTTCTACCGCATCGAGACACCGCCGGGCCCGGAGCGGGTGATCAAGTATCGCAACCAGTTCGGCAGCGGCAAGGCCCGGCTGGGCCAGCCGATCATGCTGGCCGTCCCCACGCAGAAGGAAGGCCACCCGCCGCCCGATCCGGCGTCCCTCGACCACTTCAAGTGCTACGAGGTTCTCAGCGCCAGGCCGGCCAACGCGGTGGTGGGCTTGCGGGATCAGTGGCGCACCGAGCCCGATGTCGAGGTCGGCGGACCGGTGTTCTTCTGTAACCCGACCCGCAAGGTCGATCTGGCCACCGGGTTGACGGCGGGCATCAACAACCCGAATGCCCACCTGATGTGCTACCGCACCAGCCAGACGCCCGGCGTCATCACCACGGTGCTGACGTTCAACCAGTTCGGCGACGAGTTCCTGATCGTCGACAACGCGGATGTGCTGTGCGTGCCCACCCGCAAAGGGAAGAAGTGGAAGACGCTGTGATGACCTCGCCGAGGTGACGGCACCGAGAACGTCGCGATAGCGGCGGGATCGCCGCTCCGGGCGCCCTGCCATACTCCCGCCGATGGGGAACTCGGTGGGGGCTGCCACGCCGCTGGTCGACCTGCGGGACGTCGTCAAGGCCTACCCGACGCCTGCTGGCGAGTTCGTCGCCCTCAAGGGCGTTGACCTGGAGGTGGAGGCCGGCGAGTTCGTCGCCGTCATCGGCAAGTCGGGCAGCGGCAAGTCGACGCTGATCAACGCGATCGCCGGCATCGACCGCCCCACCAGCGGCGAGGTGCGGGTGGCCGGGACGCAGGTCGAGACGCTCGACGAGAACGCGATCGCCGCCTGGCGCGGGGCGAACCTCGGCGTGATCTTCCAGTTCTTCCAGCTGCTCCCCACCCTGACGCTGGTGGAGAACGTGATGCTGCCGATGGAGTTCGCCAAGCGGGGCTCGGCCAGCGAGCGGCGGGAGCGGGCGCTGGCGCTGCTGCGGCGGGTGGAGATGGCCGACCATGCGCACAAGCTCCCGTCCGGCGTGTCGGGCGGCCAGCAGCAGCGGGTGGCGATCGCCCGCGCCCTCGCCAACAACCCGTCCCTGGTCGTCGCCGACGAGCCCACCGGCAGCCTCGACTCCCGCACGTCGGAGACCGTCTTCCAGCTCTTCGAGGAGCTGGTCGACCAGGGCACGACGATCCTGATGGTCACCCACGACGACGCGCTGGCGAGCCGGGCCGACCGGGTGGTGCTGATCGTCGACGGCGAGATCGTCGAGTCGTACGTGCGCTCGGCCCTCGCCGGCGTCTCGGAGCGCGACCTGGTCGAGGTCAACTCCCGCCTCGACCCCCAGATCCACCCGGCCGGCAGCACCGTCTACGGCCAGGGCGACCCCGCCGCCCACTTCTACATCGTCGTGCGCGGCGCCCTGGAGGTCGCCAGGTCGGGGCGGGTTGTCGAGACCCTCGGCCCCGGCCAGCATTTCGGCGAGCACGAGTTGCTGCACGACAAGCCCCGGTTCGACACCGTCCGGGTGACGGCTGACGGCGACGCGTCGCTGCTGGCGCTCGACGGCGACGTGTTCCGCCGGCTCTCCACCGACAGCCGGCTCGCCTCGGGGGCCATCGCCAAGGTCGTGCGCCGCCAGGTCGACGCCGACACGGTGCGTTCCTTGGCCGGCGACGTGAACGTCGCCGGCCATGTAGACCAGCACAGCTACGGGCCGAGCGAGGGCGTCACGGCGGCTGACCGGTACTTCGTCGTGTTGGCCGGCGCCGTGGACGCCATGGTGGGCGACGAGGTCGACCGCACCTATCGGATAGGCAGGTGGTTCGGCTCCGGTGGCGACCTGCGGGCCGGGCCGGAAGGGGCGACCCTGGCCTCGATCTCGCTGGGGCGCTACGCCCGGATCGTCGCCACCACGAACATCCCCGACGAGCATCTCGCGCTGCTGGTGGCCGAAGCGGCCGGCAGGTGAGTGTCCGAGCGAGGAAGGTCGCCCGCGACCTCCTCGGCAACAAGGCCCGCACCGTGCTGGTGGTGGTGGCGATCGCCATCGGCCTCGTCGGCCTCAGCACCACGTTGCGGGCCCGCGCCATCTTCACCACCAACCTCGATGCCGAGCTGGCCGCCGCCAACCCGGCGAGCGCCACGATCCTCTTGCCGGGCGCCGGCCCGGCCGAGGTGACGCCGGGCGCCGGCCCGGCCGAGGTGACGCCGGGCGCCGGCCCGGCCGAGGTGACGGCCGTCGCCGCGCATCCGGACGTCGCCACCGCCGAGGGCCTGCTCACGGCGTTCGGCCGGATCGAGGTCGGCGACGAGCTGCGCCCCTTGCGGCTCGTTGTGGTCGACGACCTGGCCGGGCGGGCCCTCGACCGGCTCCGCCCCGAGGAAGGCGCCTGGCCGCCGCCGACCGGGTCGCTGGTGCTGGAACGGTCGTCGCTCGATGCCAGCGGCCTGGCAGTCGGCGATATCGCCGCCATCGAGGACCCGACCGGAGCGCGCCACGAGCTGCCGCTGGCGGCCACCACCTACGACGTGACGGTGGTCTCGGGCCGCCTGGTCGACCAGGTGATCTTCGGCTACCTGAGCTTCGCCACCTGGGAGCAGCTCGGCCTTCCCGTAACGTTCAACGAGATCGCCATCGAGGTCGCCGGCGACGAAAGCCGTATCGCGGCGGTGGCCGCCGACGCCGCCGACGCCGTCGACGGCCTCGGCATTCGGGTGCCGGAGCCCGGCAAGCACGTGCTCGACAGCACGATCGCCTCGCTGCTGCAGATCCTGGGCTCGCTCGGCCTGCTGTCGCTGCTGCTGGCCGGGTTCCTGGTGTTCAACACGGTGGCGGCGACGATGGCGCGCCAGGTCGACCAGATCGGCGTGATGAAGGCGATCGGCGCGTCGCGGCGCGAGCTGCTGGCGATGTACCTCGGGACGATCGCGGCGTACGGCGGCCTGGCGCTGCTGGTGGCGATCCCCGTCGGCGCGCTGGGGGCACGGGTGCTGACCTCCGAGCTCGGTACGCTGCTGAACATCGACATCACCCGGTTCGGCGCCCCCGCCTGGGTGTGGCTGGTGGAGCTGGGCGCCGGCTTGGCGATGCCGCTCGCCGCCGCGCTCCTGCCGATCCTGGCCGCGACGCGGGCCACGGTGGCCGAGGCCATCCGCGGCACGGGCGCCGCCACGACGTTCGGGGCCAGCCGGGTCGACCGGGCCCTCGCCCGGCTGCGCGGCCT
>JBFKDA010000225.1:0-4882 GCA_041619955.1 Acidimicrobiia bacterium
CGCGGGCGGCCACGACGTAGTCGCGCTCCTTGATGGTCAGCACGCCGGCCCGGGCCAGGCGAGCTGTGAAGACCCACGACGTCAGCGCCAGCACGAGGATGAGGTTGGTGAGGCTCGCGCCGAACAGCGCCACCACGACCAACGCCAGGAAGAACCGGGGCAGCACCTGGAACAGCTCGGTCAGCCGCATCAGCAGGTCGTCGACCCAGCCTCCAGCGGAGCCGGCGATCCCGCCGACGACCGTGCCGATCAAGAACGCGGCGCCCGCCACCGCCAGCCCGACCAGCAGCGACGTGCGGGCCCCGTGCACGACGCCCGAGTAGACGCTGCGGCCCAGGTCGTCGGTGCCGAACCAGAACTCGCCGCTCGGCGGCTCGAACGGCTCGCCCACGAACGCGAACGGGCTGCCCGAGGCGAGCACGTCGGCGAGCAGCGCGACCACCACGAAGAAGGCAGTGAGTCCCAGCCCGAGCACCGCAGTCGGCCCGGTGATGAACCGCCGGGACGCCGCCCGGATCCTCCCCAGCCGCTCCAGCGCCGGGGCGGCGGCGTCGAGGCGGGGCCGGTCACTCATAGCGCACCCGAGGGTCGATGAAGGAGTAGAGGAGATCCGTGATCAGGTTGGCGACGACGATCGTCGCCGACAGCAGCAGGAACATCGCGGTGATGATCGCGAAGTCGCGGGCCAGCATCGCAGTGAGCAGCAACCGGCCGAGGCCCGGCCAGGCGAACACGGTCTCGGTGAGCACTGCGCCCGCCACCATGAACCCGACCTGCGCGCCGGTCACCGTCACCACCGGCAGCAGGGCGTTGGGCAGCGCGTGGCCCACCAGCACCCGGCGCCGCGGCAGGCCCCGCGCCCGGGCGGCGCGCACGTACGGCGAGCCGAGCGCCTCGAGGACGCTGGAGCGGGTGATGCGGGTGATCGGCGCCACGTACTGGGCGACGAGCGCGGTGACCGGCAGCACCATGTGGTGGGCGACGTCGAGGGCGGCCCGCCAGCCCTCGTGGCCGGCGCGGGCGGTGGTCATCCCCTGCACCGGGAACCAGCCCAGCCGCAGCGCGAAGAGCAGCAGCAGGAGCTGGGCGGTCCAGAACACCGGCACCGCGTACCCCGCCAGCGAAACCACCCGGATCGTGGCGTCGGTGCGGGTGCGGACCCGGTCGGCGGCGACCGTCCCGGCCCCGATCCCCAGCGCCGAGGCGATCACCAACGCGGGGACCATCAGCAGCAGTGTCGCCGGCAGCCGGTCGACGATCACCGACACGGCCGACTGGTTGTGCCGCAGCGAGAACCCCAGGTCGCCGCGCGCCAGGCGGCCGAGATACACCCAGAGGCGCTCCCAGACCGGCCGGTCGAGGCCGAACCGGGCCCGCATCATCGCGTAGTACTCCGGCTCGCCGTCCTCCCCGGCCAGTGCGACCACCGGGTCGCCGGGGGCGAGGTGGATGAGCAGGAACACCACCACCGACGCACCCACGACGAGGACCGCGCCCTGGACGACCCGGCGGAGGGCGTAGCCGGCCACCGCCGGTCAGCCGCTCAGGAGCCGCCGCCCTCGATCCACGCCGCCTCGGCGACGTGCCCGGAGTGCGGCGCGAGCCCGTGGACGCTGGCCCGCGATCCGGCCGTGAACTTCGACTCGACCAGCCACCAGTACGGCAGCTCGTCGGTGAGGATCTGCTGGATCTCCGCGTACGCCGCAGCGCGCTCCTCGACGGTCGCCGCGGTGGCGCCCCGAGCGAACAGATCGTCGATCGTCGGGTTGACGTAGCCGGCCCCGTTGGAGAACGGGATGTCGCCGATGTTGTCCGACACGTACATGCGGCTGACCCCGATCGTCGGGTCGGAGTTGTTGCAGTAGCTGATGATGTTCATGTCGAAGTCGCGCTCGCCGAACACGCGGGGCAGGAACGCGCTGCGCTCCAGCGGGACCACCTCGAGGTCGATGCCGACCTCGGCGAGGTTCTCCCGCATGATCTCCCCGTATTTGCTGAAGGTCGGGAACAGCAACAGGTTGAGCCCGAAGCGGGTTCCGTCGTCGCCGGCGGTCAGCCCGGCCTCGTCGAGCAACGCGTTGGCGCCGTCGACGTCCCTTGGGTACATGGTCACGTCGTCGGTGTACGCGAACTCCATCTCGCTGTTGATGGGCCCGGTCGCCACCTTGCCCTGGCCGAACACGGCCTGGGCAAGGATCTGTTCCCGGTCGACGGCATGGGCGATGGCTTGCCGCACCCGGATGTCGTCGAAGATCTCCCGGTCGAGGTTGAACGTCACGGTCGGTATGCAGAACCCGCCGCCCGGCCCGCTGTTGAGCTGATGGAGCGTGATGTCCGGGTCGGCGGCGAGCCGCTCGACGTCACTGCCCGGCACCCGCCAGATGAAGTCGACTTCGCCTTCCTCCAGGGCCAGCACCTGGGTGTTCTGGTCAGGGATCACCCGGAAGACGACCTGGTCGACGTACGGCAGGTCGTCCTTGAAGTAGTTCTCGTTGCGGCTCATGGTGACCTGGGTGTCGATCTCGTAGCTCTCGAACACGAAGGGCCCGGTGCCGACCGGGCTCAGGTTCTCGTCGGCGGCCTGCGGGTCGGCCACGCCCTCGTAGACGTGCTTGGGGAGGATGGGCGCCTCGGTGGAGTTGAGCCGCTGCAACAGCGGGGCGTACGGCTCGGTGAAGTTGAAGACGACGGTGACGTCGTCGGGCGTCTCGATCGACGCCAGCACGTTCTCCAGGCCGGCCTTGGTGCGGGAGTGGAAGTTGAGGAGGATCTCCTCGAACGAGAACTTCACGTCGGCGGACGTGAAGGGGGTGCCGTCGTGCCACTCCACGCCGTCGGCGAGCGTGAACGTGTAGCTGGTGCTGTCGTCGTTGACGTCCCAGCTCACTGCCAGGTCGGGCTGGGGGTTGGCGTTGTCGTCGAGCTCCACGAGGCCGTTGAACAGCGAGCCGGTGACCGCGTGGACGCTGAAGCTGGTGGTGATGCCCGGGTTGAAGTGGCCGGGGTCCTCGGTGATGGCGATGACCAGCGTCCCGCCCGGCTGGGGGTCCCCTCCGGCCATCGTGTCGGCGATCGTCGCCGTCGTCGTGGTGGCCGGTTCGTCCGGTTCGTCCGGTGCGTCCGGTTCGCCGGCGCCCGTGGTGACGGTCGCGCCGGGCAGCGTGGTGTCCGAGGTGTCGTCCGTGGCGTCGCCGCAGGCCGCCAGCACGAGCACGAGCGCGAGCACCATCGTCCAGGCATGTCTCCCGGCCACCGCATACCTCCGTCTTGTCGTGGCGCCAGACGCTACCCGGGCGCCTCGAGAGCACTGGTGACGTGCGGCATCTATCTGCCGTTGTCATCTAGCCGGACAACGGCGGCGATCTGGTCGACGGCCAGGCGTCGCCGGTTCCCCTCTGCGCTCTCGATCGTGAGCGCCCCCTGTGCATCGATCCCGTCGTAGGCGCCCCGCACTGCGCCGCGAGGCAGCAGGTCGACGCGCACCGGCGTCCCGGCGAGGGGGTCGGCGGCCCGGTAGCGCGCCGCGACGTCGACCGGGGGCATGGCGAGCAGCTCGTCCAAGTGGGCGAGCGTGGCCGCGAGCAGGTCCGCCCGGTCGCGGCCCGGGGCCACGTGGAGCCGGAACGTCATCACCGCGGAGTCGACGCGGCCCGGTGCGAGCTGGCTGGCGACCCGCACCACCCCCATCTCGGCGTCGTGCTCGACCAGCCGCTCCGGCCACCACGGGGTCGGGTGGCCGTTCTCCGCCTCCGCCCCCGCCAGCAGGGCGTGGGCCCACAGCAGGTCGGCGGCATCGGCGGCGAGGTCCGGCCGCAGGACGACCGCGGCCCGCAGCGCGCCGGCGGCGCCCCACACGTCGCCGCGGCGGGTCCGCGGCGAGACCTCGTGATCGGCGACGACCACCGCGCCGTGCGGGGCCTGCCGCTGCCGCAGCCAGCCGAGCGCCACCGCCTCCACCGTGACCGCCACGGGATAGTGCTCGACTTCGCGCCCGGGGAGTTTCATCGCGGCCGGGGCACGAGCTTGGCGGCCTTCCAGGCGCCGTCCTCGACCATCAGCTCCACGGAGCCCACCGGCAGGGGGTCGAGTGGCGGGCCCACCGGCACGACGAACTCCTCGAGGTACGCCACCTTGACCCGGCCGTCGTCGAGGTGCTCGGGGGTGTTGGCGAACACGACCCGGTCGAGGTCGACCCGCTCCAGATCCTTCTCGATGCCGGCGAGCACGTCGCGCAGGAAGCGGTCCCGCTCGGCCGGGGCGGCGGTGCCGGCCAGGAGTTGGGCGCCGAACCCGGCCGACATCCCGCGGCGGATCCCCCGTCCCACGATGTAGCTGCGGCCCTCGGTGCCGAACAGCTCCCAGAGCGACTGATGGTCGCCGCGGCGCACCGCATCGAGCAGTGCCCGGGCGGCCTCGACGGCCCGTTCCGGCGGCGGCCCGACCGTCACGCGCCGTCCGGGCGCTCGTACCCGAGCGCCTCCAGCCGGTCCCGCACCGCCACCCGCTGCAGGATCTCCAGGTCCCCCAGCGCGGCGTCCAGCGCCCGTGTCGCCGCTTCCCGGCGATCGGCGGGCAGCGCCCCCACCGCCCGCATCCGCACGGCCAGCGCGGCCGCCAAGTCGTCGTTCGGCTGTTCCATCAGCACGTGCATCCAGGCAACGGTGACGTCGGTCCGCTGCTCGACCAGCGCGCGGTCCAACTCGGCCAGCGCCTCGGTGCGGTGCGGTTCGGGCAGGTCGAGGAGCACGCGCAGGCGGTAGCGGAGCAGCTCCCGCCGCTCGGGGGGCGCGACGTCGGCGAGCAATCTGGCGAAGTGCGCGGCGCGGGGGCCGCCGCCGAGGGAGGCGAGGGATCTGTCCAAGCCGGCCTTGGCCTCACGCCA
>JBFKDA010000226.1:0-4873 GCA_041619955.1 Acidimicrobiia bacterium
GCGACCTCCACCGCCGCAGCGATGGCCGCATCGTACGATTCGTACGACTGCCCCCAGTAGGTGCCCATGTTGCCGCCGGAACTCGATTCGATCTGCACCGTTGCCCCCTCGCGAGGTCGACTGCTGCGAACCCTAACGGCGGCGCTGACGGCGTGCCTGGTGCTACTGGCCGCCTGCGCACAGCCGGGCAGCGGTGCCGCCCCCGGCGAGCTGCCCGCCATCGACCCCGCAGCCATGCGGGGCCTGCTCGCCGCGTCCGACCGGCCCGTCGTCGTCAACGTGTGGGGATCTTGGTGCGTGCCGTGCCGCTCCGAGGCGCCGCTCCTGCGGGCGGCCCACCGCCAGCACGAGGACGACGTCCGGTTCGTCGGCGTGGCGGTGCGCGACGCGCAGGGACCGGCGCAGGAGTTCATCGACGAGTTCGGCCTCGGCGGGTTCGAGCACTACTTCGACCGGGCCGCCCGGGTGCCCGCCGATCTCGGCGGGCGGGGCGTGCCGATCACCTTCTTCGTACGAGCCGGCGGCGATGAGATACGGGTGCACAACGGCATCATCGACGAGCAGACCCTGGCGCTGGGCATCGACGAGCTGCTACGCCCCTGATGGAGTTCTCGCTGCTCGCCGCCGCCCTCGGGGCCGCGCTCGCCGTGTACGTCGTGCTCTACGTCGAGGGCAGGCGCGGCAACGCCGCCAACTGCACCCGCGACGTCTGGGACGCGACCCTCACCGCGGCCCTCGGCGGGCTGCTCGTGGGCCGGCTGGCCGCCATGGTCCTCGCTGGCACGAACCCGCTCACCCACCCCGCCGACATCCTGGCGGTGCGGGGCGGAGTCGACACCGTGTGGGCGTCGGCCGGCGCGCTCGGCGCGTTCACCTGGCTCGGCCGCCGCGAGCTGGCAGCCCTCGCCGATGCGGCCGCCGGCGCCGCGCTCGCCGGCCTCGCGGCGTGGCACGCCGGGTGCCTCGTGCGGGCCGGCGGCGACGCCTGCCTGGGCACCCCCAGCGGCCTACCGTGGGCGCTTCGCCCCGACGACGCGCCGACCGGCCTGGCCCGCCACCCCGTGGAGCTGTACGCCGCGCTGCTCCTCATCGTCGCCGCAGCAGCCGTCATCGCATGGCGCCGGCGGCGCCGCTCCCCTGCGGGCTTGCTCGGTGCGGCGGCGCTGGCGGCGGCGGCCGGCGCGCGGCTCGCAACGGAGCCCTTGCGGCTGACGATCGGCGCCTCGCAGCCGGGCTGGTACGCGGTGGGAACCGTCGCCGGCATCGCGGCGATGGCTTGGGCGTGGCGGCACGCGCGATGCTCCCGCTGAGGCGCGCCAGTCTCCCGGGCGACCCGCGCTCAAGTTCCGGGCCGCGACGTCCGAAACCCAACCAGACCGAGTGACTACACAGCGTAGTCGCGTGGGGACTAGTCAGAGGCAGGAGCCGATGCAGCGCATCCGAGAGCTTGGCGCCTGGCGAGACCGCTGGCTCCTGGCCGCGGTGACACTCACCGTCGCGAGCTTCGCGGCCTCCGAGGTGGCCGCCGGGGCCGACCTGGACCTGGGCCCGGCGTTGGTCGCGGGGCTCCGGTTGGGGACCTTTGCCTTCGCCCTCCTGGGCGGCGCCGCCGTGCTCGAGCGGGAGCGGCGGCGCCGGGAGCAATGGCAGGCTGCGGCCCGGCGCTGGCAGGGGCGCGCCGAGTCGGCTCAGGCGACCTGGGAGGAACGCACCCACGCCGCCCGCAGCGCGCTGGCGACGATCGAGCTGGCGATGTTCACCGCGGCGCAGGGCCCGGCAAGCTCGGAGTGGCAAACGCTCGTCGACGTCGTGCGCTCCGAGGTCTCCCACCTGCATCGGCTCCTCGACGGCGACGCCCCGCCTGCCCCGGCTGTCGCATTCGACGTCTCCGGACCGGTCGAGGAGGCGGTCGCCGCCGCCCGGGTGCGCGGGCAGCAGGTCGCGTGTCGCCTCCCGCTCCGGTCCGCCGTCCTGGGGAGGCCGGCCGCGGTGGCGGAGGTCGTCGGCATTCTGCTGGAGAATGCCCACCGCCATGCGCCCGGCGCAGCCGTCGTAGTCACGGCCCGCGCCGCGCCGCACGAGGTGGTCGTCCGGGTCGCGGACGACGGGCCGGGCGTGCCACCGCTCCTGGCCGGCCGGATCATGGAACGCGGCGTCAGCGGCGACGCGGGCAGCGGCCTCGGCCTCTACATCGCGCACCGGCTGGCGGCGGCCGCGGGCGGGAGTCTCCGCCACGTCCCGACCGGGACCGGTGCCGCATTCGAGTTGAGCCTGCCGGCCGTCCGCCCGGCGGCGAGCCGGTGGGCCGAGCTGGCGGCCTCCGTTGCCTGAGCTCGCCGTTGCCCGCACGAAGCACGCCGACGGGGCCGGTGCCGAGCGGCGGGTGATGCTCGTCGACGATCACGAGCTGCTCGGCCAGATCCTCGTCGAGGCGCTGCACGGCGAGGGCATCGAGGCGGAGGCGTGCAGTGGGCCTGACGCCGCCGCGGTGCTGGCTGCGGTCGAGCGGTTCGCGCCGTCGATCGTGCTGCTGGACCTGGACCTGGGCCCCATCGGCCGCGGCCCCGACCTCATCCCGGCGCTCGTCGAGTCGGGAGCCACCGTCGTGGTGCTCACCGGGAGCCGCGACAGGATCGTCCATGCCGAGTGCCTCGACGCCGGGGCGGCCGGGATCCTCGGCAAGGACGCCCCGTTCGATACCGTGCTGGCAGCGATCGACGCAGTGGTGGAGCGGGGCACGGCGGTGACCCCCGACGAGCGGCACGCCTTGCTGACCGAACTGCGGATGCAGCGGCTCGAGGAGCGCACCCGGCTGGCGCCGTTCGAGCGACTCACCCGCCGCGAGCGGGAGGTCTTGCGGGCCCTGGCCAACGGCCAGCGGGCCGCGGAGATCGCCGAGCGGTCGTACGTGTCGGTCGAGACGGTGCGGTCGCAGATCCGGGCGATCCTCGTGAAGCTCAACGCGACGTCCCAGCTCGCCGCGGTGGCGATGGCACGCCGGGCCGGCTGGCTGCGCTAGCAGGCGAAGATCTCGACCACCCACCGGGCCCCATCGAAGGACGCGGTGAACTCGACGCCCTCGATCGTGCGGCCCTCCCAGTCGACCGAGAACGGCTCGTCGTAGGTCGCGCCGCCGCAGCTGTCGCATCCGACGTCGAGCAACCGGATCAGCTCGAGTCGCACGGACAGGATGCCGGCTTCCTTCGAGTCCGCTGCGGCGGTCGGCGCGGGTGCCGTCGCGGCCAGCGTGCGAGCACGGGCCAGGTCGTCGTCGAACCGAGCGTTCGAGGTGCTGCCAAAGCCGAGGCATAGCAGCGCTTCGTCAACGGGGCCGTCGAATTGCAGGCGTTCGGTGGCCCCCCGGAGCGCCGCGATACGGCTGTCGAGGTCGGCGAACACGGCGAGGACGGCGGCCTCCAAGTCGGGCGCCAGACCCGCCGGGATGGCGTCCGCCACCGGCGCGGTCGACAGCGGCTGCACAGCGATGATCGCCTCCGTCGAGATGATCTCGTCGGGGCCGTCGGGGTCGAACCCGGCGTTGAACGCCTCCGCCGCTGCGGCGATGTCGGCATCGAGCGCCTCGGCGGCGGTGAAGAACGCCGCGAGGTCCGCCTGCGCGGAAGCCGCCGCGACCGACGTGGTGGTGGTCGGCGGCACCGTGGTGGTGGTCGACGCCAGCGTCGTAGTGGTGGTCGTGGAGGTCGGCGGCGGCGCGGTCGTCGCAGGCACCGTCGTGGACGTGGTGCTCGGGGCGAGCGACGTGGTCGGGGCCGGGGTGGTGCCGGCGCCGCCACCCGAGTCGCCGCAGGCGCCGGCCACGACCACGAGGCTCAGCGCCGCCATCAACCGACGTCCCGCCGCCATCACGCCTCCTTTCGTCGCTCCACTTCCCGGCCTACCCGCCGGCAAGTCGCAACTCTAGGGCCGGTTTCCCCCATATTGGGGATGACGCTGCGTGGTTGGTCGGGCACTCTACGTATCGAGGAGGAGAGCCCGGACGTACCGGGCCCCGATCGGAGAGAAGGAGAACCGACCGATGCTGCAGCACTACGCCACCTACCTGGCGGCCCGCCTCCAGCGGGACGAAGGCGCCACGATGGTCGAGTACGGCTTGATGGTCGCGCTCATCGCCGTGGTCGCCCTGGCCGCCGTCACCACGCTCGGCGGCAACGTGAGCGGGAAGTTCGCCGAGATCGCTTCCGCCATCGCCGGCGGCCCGTAAGCGGAGGGACAGTGGAAGCCGTCACGGGCTCGCGGGCCGCCACGAGCCTCGTGGCGGCTTCCACCTTCCCGCATCTGGAGGACCCCTGCATGCCATCCCCTGCCTCAACTCGTTGGGACGACGTCGGCGCCACCCTGGTGGAGTACGGCCTCCTCGTCGCCTTGATCGCCCTCGCCGCCTTCGCAGCCGTCACCACCTTCGGCATCGAGGTCAACGGGCTGATCGACCAGCCGGAGCTCGTGGATGCGCTGCGATGAGGCGCGACCGCGGCGCGACCATCGTCGAGGCAGCCCTGGTGCTGCCCCTGCTGGTCATGCTGGTGTTCGGCGTCGTCGAGTTCGGCCGCGCCTACAACGCCCAGGTCACGCTCACCCACGCGGCGCGGGAGGGCGTGCGGGAGCTGGCGATCACGCAGAACCCCAGCGCGGCGTCGGACCGCGCCAAGGCGGCCGCGACCTCGCTCGACGCCAGCCAGCTCAGCGTCTCGGCCACCAACTGCTCGGCGGGCACCTCGGCCGAGCTGACCATCTCCTACCCGTTCACCTACGAGATCCCGTTCGTCGGTTCCCAGACCGTCACGCTGACCGGGGAGGGAGTGATGCGATGCGGCGGCTGACCGGGGACGACGGCATGGCCGCGGTCACCGTGGCC
>JBFKDA010000227.1:0-4826 GCA_041619955.1 Acidimicrobiia bacterium
CCGGAACGTGCGGTGCTCGCCCACCACGACCCGGGGGATGCCGTACAGCAGCACCGCCCCGCTGCACATGTCGCACGGCGACAACGTCGAGTAGAGGGTCGCCCGTCGGTAGTCGGCGGCCGGCCGGCGGCCGGCGTTCTCCAGGCAGTCCATCTCGGCGTGGCGGATCACCGAGCCGTCCTGCACGCGCCGGTTGCGGCCCCGTCCGACGACCTCACCGTCGATCACCAGCACCGAGCCGATGGGGATGCCCCCCTCGGCGAGCCCGGCCCGGGCCTCGGCGACCGCGGCGGCGAGGAACCAGTCGGCGCCCATGCACCCAACCTAACCGCCCGACCGGCGGCGCGGGCGGCCGGTAACCTCATCGGCCATGGCGGACACAGAGATCGTCGTCGCCCCGGCTGCGGCGGCCGGCGGCCCCGGGCCGCAGCCGCCCGCGCGAGCGCCGGTTGCGAAGCGGGTGCTGTGGTTCCTCGGGATCCTGGCGCTGCTGATCACCGCCTGGGAGCTCTACAAGGTCGCCGGCAAGGCACTCGACACCACGTGGCCGGTCCGGCCGGACAACAAGTCGATGCCGCACGTGTGGGACATCGTCGCCGAGATGTTCGAGCGGCGCCGCGCCCAGGACGACATCCTGCTGGTGATCCTCCTGAAGGAATCGCTGTTCACGTTGCGGGAGGCGGCGGCCGGATTCGCGGTGGGGAGCACCTTCGGCTTCGGCCTCGCCGTGATGCTGGTCAGGTCCCGGATCCTCGAGCGGGGCCTGATGCCCTACGTCATCGCATCGCAGACGATCCCGCTCATCGCCATCGCCCCGATGATCGTGGTGTGGGGCGGACGCCTCGGCTGGCCCACGTGGGTGCCGGCGGCGATCATCGCCGCCTACCTCTCGTTCTTCCCTGTGACGATCAACACGATGCGGGGCCTGCGCTCGCCCGATCCCACGGCGATGGAGCTGATGCGGTCGTACGCGGCGACCCCGCGTGAGACGCTCTGGAAGGTGCAGGTGCCGGCGGCGATGCCGTACATCTTCTCGGCGCTGCGGGTGGCTGCCACGGCCAGCGTCATCGGTGCCCTGGTCGGCGAGCTGCCGTCGTCGCTGAACCGCGGCCTGGGCCGGGCCCTGCTCACCTTCACGTACACGTTCATCTCGGCGCCTGAGAAGCTCTACGCCGCCATCATCGTCTCCGGTCTCCTCGGCATCCTGTTCGTGGCCCTCGTCGTGCTGGCGGAGCGCCGGGTGCTCCCGCCCAACCGGCGGCTGCCGACGTGACCGCGGTCGAGATCCGCGGGGTCGGCAAGGTGTTCGACGGCGCCGCCGGCCGCGTCGAGGCGCTGCGCGACATCGACCTGTCCCTCCAGCCCAACGAGTTCGTGTCGCTGATCGGGCCGTCGGGGTGCGGCAAGAGCACCCTGCTGCGGCTGGCCGGCGACCTGCTGACACCGACGACCGGCGAGATCGAGGTCAACGGCAAGCCGGCCCACCAGGCCCGGCTCGACCGCGACTACGGGATGGTGTTCCAGCAGGCAACGCTGCTCGACTGGCGCACCGTCACCCGCAACGTGGAGCTGCCGCTTGAGATCATGGGCGTCGCCAAGGACGAGCGGGCCGCCCGGGCGGCGGCGCTCCTGGAGCTCGTCCGGCTCGGCGAGTTCGGGCAGCACTACCCCTGGCAGCTCTCCGGTGGCATGCAGCAACGGGTCGCCATCGCCCGCGCCCTGGTATTCGAGCCGGCGCTGCTGCTGATGGACGAGCCGTTCGGCGCGCTCGACGAGATGACCCGGGAGCGCATGCAGATGGAGCTCATGAGCATCTGGGGCCGCACCCGCAACACGGTGATCTTCGTGACCCACAGCATCCCCGAGGCGGTGTTCCTGTCGACGCGGGTGGTGGTGATGTCTCCCCGGCCGGGCCGGGTCGCCCGGATCGTCGACATCGACCTTGCGCAGCCCCGCCGGTTCGAGACCCGCGAGGAGCCGCGGTACTACGCGCTGATGACCGAGGTGCGGGAGGCGCTGCGGGAGGCGGAGGCCGGCGCGTGACGGCCGAGATCTACGACGCGTTCGAGAGCGACGTCCCGGGGGAGCCGGCTCGGCCGCTGCGGGAGCGGGCCGCCGAGTACCTGCCGGCGGTGGCGCTGTTCTTCGGCGGGCTGGCGTTGTGGGAGGCGGCGGTGCGGGGGCTGGGCATCGCCGAGATCCTGCTGCCGAAGCCGAGCGTCATCGCCACCACGTTCGTCGACCAGTTCGGCGAGGTGTGGGAGGCGGGCTTCACCACCCTCAAGGAGGCGCTGGGAGGCTTCGCGGCCGGCGCCGTCCTCGGCGTGGCCCTGGCGCTGCTGGCCGCCCGGTGGGTGGCGGTCCGGGAGGGGCTGCTCCCCTTCGCGATCGCCGCCAACTCGGCGCCGATCATCGCGCTGGCGCCCATCAGCAACCAGTGGTTCGGGGTGACCGACCCGGTGTCGAAGATGGCCGTGGTGATGGTCATCGTGTTCTTCCCCGTGATGATCAACACGCTCCGGGGCCTCACCGAGGTCGACCCCGCCGAGATCGAGCTGCTGCGCTCGTGGGCCGCGTCCGAGCGGGAGGTGGTGCGGCGGGTGCGCATCCCCAACGCCCTCCCCTACCTCTTCAGCGCGCTCAAGATCGGGGCGACCCTCAGCGTGATCGGGGCGATCGTCGCCGAGTACTTCGGCGGCCCCCGCAACACCCTGGGCGTGTACATCACCCAGAACGCATCGCTCGGCCGCATTCCCGAGGCGTGGTCGGCGGTGATCATCGGCATCGTGATGGGCGTGACGTTCTACCTGGCGATCCTGGCTGCCGAGCGGCTGCTGATGCCGTGGCACGTGTCCTTCCGGCAAGCGGAGGGCTGACCCCCTAATGTGACCCCGGGAAGGGACTCACAGGGAGGCGGAGATCATGAGATCGAGAGGGTTGCTGGCGCGGGCGGCGATGCTCCTCGCAGGGATCTCGCTCGTTGCGACCGCATGCGGGGACAGCGGCGCCGGGCTCGACCCCGACGACCCGTTGCCGGTACGGCTGCAGCTCCAATGGTTCACGCAGTCGCAGTTCGCCGGCTACTACGCCGCTGTCGACCAGGGCTTCTACGAGGAAGAGGGCCTCGACGTCACGATCCTCGAGGGTGGCGTCGACATCGTGCCGCCGCAGGTGCTGGCTGCCGGTGGCGCCGAGTTCGCTGTCTCGTGGGTGCCGCGGGGCCTCGTGCCTCGCGAGGAGGGCACCGACATCGTCAACATCGCCCAGGTGTTCCAGCGCAGCGGGACGCTGGAGGTCTCGTGGGCCGACAGCGGCATCACCGAGCCGGCCGACTGGGCCGGCAAGAAGGTCGGGAACTGGGGCTTCGGCAACGAGTACGAGCTGCTCGCCGCCATCCAGAAGTTCGACGTGCCCGACGTCGAGCTGATCCAGCAGCCGTTCGACATGTCGCTGCTACTCAACCGCGAGGTCGACGCCGCCGAGGCGATGATCTACAACGAGTACGCCCAGGTGCTGGAGGCGGTGAACCCGGAGACGGGCGAGCTGTACCAGCCGGAGGACCTCAACGTCATCGACTTCAACGAGATTGGCACGGCGATGCTGCAGGACGCCATCTGGGTCGACGAGAGCTGGCTGTCCGAAGCCGACAACGAGGAGATCGCCGAGGCGTTCCTGCGGGCCAGCTTCAAGGGCTGGATCTGGTGCCGGGACAACTTCGACGCCTGCGTCGACGTGGTGCTCGACAACGCCCCGACGCTGGGCGAGAGCCACCAGACCTGGCAGCTCAACGAGATCAACGGGCTGATCTGGCCGTCGCCCAACGGCATCGGCGTGATGGACCAGGTGCTGTGGGACCAGACCGTCGAGGTGGCCACGTCGCAGGAGATCCTCGAGGAGGAGCCCGACGACGGTGCCTTCCGCACCGACCTCGCCGAGGCGGCGGTCGAGGCGCTGGAGGAGGCGGGCTTCGACGTGTTCGGCAACGACTGGCAGCGCCAGACGGTGGAGCTGCGCGAGGGCGGCGAGTAGCGGCCGGGGGCGGGCGAGCCCGCCCCCGGTCAGCAGCCCAGCGCGTCCCGGAGGCGGCGGCAGGCGATCGCCATCCGCGGCGGCGTGAGGCGCGTCACCACCCGGCGGAAGGCCGCCCGGGGGATCGTGTAGAGGTTGTCGAACGTCACCACGCAGAGCGTCGGCACCCCGTCGACCTCGGGGCTCAGCTCCAGCTCGGACGCCAGCCCGCGCCGGGTGCGGGTCAGGCCGGCCACGACCACCGAGCCGATCCGCTCGGCCACCGGATCGCGGGTCAGCACGAGCACGGGCCGGTCCCCGCCCGGCAGCGCTGCGAACCAGACCTCACCCCGTCGCATCGAGCCAGTCCGACCAGTCCTCCGCCGGGCCCCAATCGGCGATCTCCGCCAGCTCGGTCTCCTCCGGGGTCAGGGGCATCGCTTCCCAGGCCGCCGCGTCGGCCTCCGCCCGCAGTCGCGTGACGTGGGCTCGGAGCGCTTCCCTGATCAGCTCGGAGCGGTCGATCCCGAGCCGCTTCGCCCATTCCTGCGCGGCATCGGCATCTTCATCGTCGATGCGGAAGCTCACCATGACCATCCATCCATCTTACACCGTATTACGCCTGCTGGAGGTGTTCGACCAGCCAGCGGTGGAGTGGGGCGTGCTCCTTCCAGCGCTGCACCACGAGCGGGACGAGGGCTGCGGAGTGCAGCTCCGGCGGGTGCCGCTCGTCGTCGCCGGTCCACAGGGCGGCATGCCGCAGGAACCGCTCCTGCGACTCGTTGGCGGGCTCGTACCCGCGGGGCACCCGCTTGTAC
>JBFKDA010000228.1:0-4809 GCA_041619955.1 Acidimicrobiia bacterium
AGGACAAGTTCGAGGTCACCGCCGCGGCCCCCGTCGCGATGGCGGCCGTGGCTGCCGACGGCGGTGGCGGCGCGGCAGTCGAGGAGGAGCAGGACGAGTTCGACGTCGTCCTCGTCGCCGCCGGGGAGAAGAAGATCCAGGTGATCAAGGAGGTGCGCTCGCTCACCAGCCTCGGCCTCAAGGAGGCCAAGGCCGTGGTGGACGAGGCACCCGGCCCGGTGCTGTCGGCGGTCGACAAGGAGACCGCCGAGAAGGCCAAGGCCGCCCTCGAGGGCGCCGGCGCCACGGTGGAGATCAAGTAGCGGCACTGAACCGGCCGGCCGGCAGTCCGGGCGGGTGCCGGCGCCGATGACCGGACCGCTCGCGCTCGCCGCCGCCGGCATCGCCGCCGGCGCCGTCGCCGGCGGCTGGGGAGGTGCAGCCGGAGGGCTGCTCATGGCAGCCCTCCTCACGCTCACCGTCGCGATCGGCGCCGCCGTGTGGGCGCAGCGCATCGGCGTCCACCTGGAGGTCGCCGACGCCCGCGCCACCGCGCCCTGCCCGCCGGGGTTCGGCCGCCTGTGCCGCTACGTGTACGACCGCACGCTGGGCGGGCGCGAAAACAGCGCTTGACCCCGCCGCGGGTCGGCGGTAACTTGTTCACCGACAACCGAGGATCAAGAGAACGTCGCCGCTCTGTGACACGAATCTTGCAGAGCCGGGATAAGCACGTGTTGTGCTATCCTGGCTTTTCGTCGTTGCTCACCCTGAGATAACCCGTCGCCCCCACGCCCGTCCGCGCGTCCTTAGTCGAGGAGATTCCCGTTGGCTCGAGCCACCGCTGAACGCCTGTCCTTTGCCAAGATCCCCGAGGTGCTCCCACTGCCCGACCTGCTCGCAGTCCAGCGCGAGTCGTTCCGCTGGTTCCTCGAGCACGGGCTGCGTGAGATCTTCGACGAGATCTCGCCCATCGAGGACTTCACCGGCTCCCTCGCCCTGGAGCTGACCGACCACCGCTTCGACGAGCCCAGCATGACGATCGAGGAGGCCAAGGAGCGCGACTCCAACTACTCGAGCCCGCTGTTCGTCACCGCCCGGTTCATCAACCGGTCGACGGGTGAGATCAAGGAGCAGCAGGTGTTCCTCGGCGACTTCCCGATGATGACGCCCAACGGCACGCTGATCATCAACGGCACCGAGCGGGTCGTCGTGAGCCAGCTCGTGCGCTCGCCCGGCGTGTACTTCGACCAGGGCGTCGACAAGACGTCGGACAAGGACATCTTCACGGCCAAGGTGATCCCCGGCCGCGGCGCGTGGCTCGAGTTCGACACCGACAAGAAGGACACGGTGGGCGTGCGGGTCGACCGCAAGCGCCGCCAGTACGTCACCACGTTCCTCCGGGCGCTCGGCTTCGCCGAGACCGACGAGGAGCTGCTCGCGCTGTTCGACGGTGCCGAGGTGATCCAGAACACGCTCGAGAAGGATCCCGCCGAGGACCGTGACGAGGCGCTGCTCGACCTCTACCGCAAGCTGCGCCCCGGCGAGCTGACCACGGTCGAGTCGGCGAAGGGCCTCATCAACACGCTCTTCTACAACCCGAAGCGCTACGACCTCACCCGGGTCGGCCGCTACAAGCTCGACCAGAAGTTCGCGCGTGACATGCCCAACCTCGACAACTACAAGGTCGAGGACTACGGGTTGCTCACCGAGGACGACGTCCTGTCGACGATCCGCTACCTGGTGCACCTGCACTCGGGCGACGACGGGTACCGCACCGACGACATCGACCACTTCGGCAACCGGCGCATCCGCACCGTCGGCGAGCTGATCCAGAACCAGATCCGGGTGGGGCTCACCCGGCTGGAGCGGGTGGTGCGCGAGCGCATGACCACCCAGGATCCCGAGGCGATCACGCCGCAGAGCCTCATCAACATCCGCCCGGTCGTGGCGTCGATCAAGGAGTTCTTCGGGACCAGCCAGCTCAGCCAGTTCATGGACCAGCCCAACCCGCTGGCCGGCCTCACCCACCGGCGGCGCCTCTCGGCGCTCGGGCCGGGTGGCCTCAGCCGCGAGCGCGCCGGGTTCGAGGTGCGCGACGTGCACCCGTCCCACTACGGCCGCATGTGCCCGATCGAGACGCCCGAGGGCCCGAACATCGGCCTGATCGGCTCGCTCGCCAGCTACGCCAGCGTCAACCGTTACGGCTTCATCGAGACGCCGTACCGGCGGGTCGTCGACGGCAAGGTCACGAAGCGGGTCGACTACCTCACCGCGTCGGCGGAGGAGGCGCACGTCATCGCGCAGGCCAACGCGCTGCTCAACGACGACGGCTCGTTCCAGAGCGACCGGGTGCTCGTCCGCAAGACCGGCGGCGACGTCGACTACGTCGCTCCCAACGAAGTCGACTACATGGACGTCAGTCCCAAGCAGGTCGTGTCGGTGGCGACGTCGCTGATCCCGTTCCTCGAGCACGACGACGCCAACCGGGCGCTCATGGGCTCGAACATGCAGCGCCAGGCCGTGCCGCTGCTGCGGGCGCAGGCGCCGCTCGTCGGCACCGGCGTCGAGGCCCGGGCCGCGCGTGACTCGGGCGACGTGATCCTCTCGCCGGTGGCAGGCGAGGTCGTCGAGGTCACCGGCGACGCCATCGTCGTGAAGGAGACCGGCACCAACGCCAAGCACTCCTTCAACCTCCGCAAGTTCGAGCGCTCCAACCAGGGGACGTGCATCAACCAGAAGCCGGCGGTCGCCACCGGCGACAAGGTCAAGGAGGGCACGATCCTCGCCGACGGCCCCTCCACCGAGGGCGGCGAGCTCGCGCTCGGCAAGAACCTGCTGGTCGCCTTCATGCCGTGGGAGGGCCACAACTACGAGGACGCGATCATCATCTCGGAGCGCCTCGTCAAGGACGACGTGCTCAGCTCGATCCACATCGAGGAGCACGAGATCGAGGCCCGGGACACCAAGCTCGGTGCCGAGGAGATCACCCGTGACATCCCGAACGTGGCCGAGGAGGTCCTCCACGACCTCGACGACCGCGGGATCATCCGGGTGGGCGCCGAGGTCGGCCCCGGCGACTACCTGGTCGGCAAGGTCACCCCGAAGGGCGAGACCGAGCTGACGCCCGAGGAGCGCCTGCTGCGGGCGATCTTCGGCGAGAAGGCGCGCGAGGTGCGCGACATGTCGCTGAAGGTGCCGCACGGCGAGTCCGGCAAGGCGATCGAGGTGAAGACCTTCCGGCGCGCCGAGGGCGCCGACCTGCCGCCCGGCATGAACGAGCTGGTCCGGGTCTACGTGGCCCAGACCCGCAAGATCTCGGCCGGTGACAAGCTGGCCGGGCGCCATGGGAACAAAGGCGTGATCGCCAAGATCCTCCCGGAAGAGGACATGCCGTTCCTCGAGGACGGGACGGCGGTCGACATCATCCTGTCGCCGCTCGGCGTGCCGTCCCGCATGAACCTCGGCCAGGTGCTGGAGACCCACCTCGGGTGGGCCGCGGCCCGTGGCTGGGAGTCGTTCGACACCGAGCTGCCGAAGATCGCCGCCGGCGCGGAGCCGTGGACCAACCTCGCCACGCCGGTCTTCGACGGCGCCCGGGAGGGCGAGATCGCCGACCTGCTGGCCCACACCCAGCCCAACCGCGACGGCGAGCGGCTGGTGGACGAGGTCGGCAAGGCGAAGCTCTACGACGGCCGCTCCGGGCTGCCGTTCGACCAGCCGATCACCGTGGGCTACATCTACATCCTGAAGCTGCTCCACCTCGTGGACGACAAGATCCACGCTCGCAGCACTGGCCCGTACTCGATGATCACCCAGCAGCCGCTGGGTGGCAAGGCGCAGTTCGGCGGCCAGCGCTTCGGCGAGATGGAGGTGTGGGCGCTCGAGGCCTACGGCGCGGCGTACGCGCTCCAGGAGCTGCTCACGATCAAGTCCGACGACGTCCGGGGCCGGGTCAAGGTCTACGAGGCGATCGTCAAGGGCGAGAACATCCCCGAGCCCGGCATCCCGGAGTCGTTCAAGGTGCTGGTCAAGGAGATGCAGAGCCTGTGCCTCAACGTCGAGATGCTGTCGGCCGGTGAGGAGATCGAGCTGCGGGAGCTCGACGAGGACGTGTTCCGCACCGCCGAGTCGCTCGGCATCGACATCTCCCGGCCCGAGCGAGCCGAGTGACGGCGGATTGGACGACAGGCGTGCGGCCGCCATGGGGCAGGGGTCCCCGTGTTGTGGATGAGTGCCGACCGGCGAAGTCAGCCTGCGAATGAAGAGGTGAAGAGGTAACGAAGGACGGCCGCGGATGGGGCAGGGGCCCCGTCGTGCGGAGGAGTGCCGACCGGCGTCTGTGCGCCGGCGGCTCAGGCGCCGGCGAAGTCGGCACGGGAAGGAAACATGGCGCAGCTCTTCGATGAACTGAAGATCGGCTTGGCGACGGCCGACCAGATCCGTGCGTGGTCGCACGGCGAGGTCAAGAAGCCGGAGACGATCAACTACCGGACCCTGAAGCCGGAGAAGGACGGGCTCTTCGACGAGCGCATCTTCGGACCCAGCCGCGACTGGGAGTGCTACTGCGGCAAGTACAAGCGCGTGCGCTTCCGCGGCGTCATCTGCGAGCGTTGCGGCGTCGAGGTCACCCGGTCGAAGGTGCGCCGCGAGCGCATGGGCCACATCGAGCTGGCCGCGCCGGTCACCCACATCTGGTACTTCAAGGGCGTGCCGAGCCGGCTCGGCTACCTCCTGGACATGTCGCCGAAGGACCTCGAGAAGGTCATCTACTTCGCGGCGTACCTCATCACCCACGTCGACGACGAGAAGCGCCAGAAGGACCTGCCCGAG
>JBFKDA010000229.1:0-4804 GCA_041619955.1 Acidimicrobiia bacterium
ACGCCACGTCCTCCGGATCCCAGCCGTGCTCGTCGCCTGCGTACCCGAACGCGATCAGGCCGCGCCACTCCCGTCGACCATGATCGGGATGTCCACCTCGGCGCCGGTGCGAATGTGCGCGTCCTCGTAAAGCTGCCGCTCCACGTCCCCCAGGTCCGCCACCCGGAACGCGAACGGCACGCCCTTGGACAGGTGCTCGTGGGAATCCGGCATGCGCGACCACGGCACCAGGAACCAGTAGTCGTCGAAATCGTGGATCGGCGCGCCGCCGCCCGCCGCGTCGATCTGGGAACGCGCCAGCACCTGGCTGCACAGGCCGAGATCGGGATGCTCGACGTTGCACTCGATCGACCCGTAATCGGCCGACGTCACCGCGAGCAGCGCATCAAGGGCCAGCTCGAGCGCCTGCTCGTCGCCGCCGGCCAGGAGCGCCTGGGAGCAGGCGGCGAGCGCGCGCTCGTAGTCGTACCGCTTCCCCGCCGCGGCCAACGCCGCCTCGAGTCGCTTGTCGCGCTCCTGGCGCTGCCAGAGGCGGGCGATGAGGTCGGCCGCGGCGGCCAGGAGGCGCTCGTCGTGGTCGCTCCACTCCCGTCCGGCGCGCTGGTCGGAGAAGCCGACGACGCCCGCCCACCGGCCGTCGACGAAGATCGGGGAGTCGGCCTCCGCTTTTACCGGCGTGCCGGCGTATATGGCGGCCTCGACCTCGCCGAGCTGATCGAGGCGCAAGAGCGACGGCAGCCCTGCCGACAGCAACGCGTGCGAGTCGGGCATGCTCGACCACGGCACCTTCGCCCACCGCTCGCGATCGATCTCCACGCCCGGAATCGACACCTCGTGGATCAAGCTCGTGCACAGGCCGAGATCGGGATCGTCGACGTTGACCTCGACGAACACCGAGGTCACGTCTGCTGCCTCGAGGATCCTCATCAGCGCGTCGTCGACGTGGGCGGACGAGTCGGCTGCGAGGAGGGCGCGGGCGCAGCCCGCGAGGGCACGTTGGTAGCTGAGCTCCCGGTCGGGTGACGACAAGATCGAGCCGGCGCTAGAGCACCGATGCGATCGATGCGGAACCGCCGCCGCCGCCGCGGATGAGGACCTTCATGTGTGCGCCTCCGTCATGATCGACCGCAGGGCCGGCGGCCACCGGCCGGCCCACCACCACTGTGTCGCGCCGGAGCGTAGTCGTGCCACCCAGAGCCCAACCTTCGCCGGCGCGGGCGGTCAGCGGGCCGGGCGCTCCGGTCCCAGCGCCGCCGAGTCCAGGCGCGTGCCAGGCGCAAACTCGGCGAGCAGGCCCTCGAGATCGGCCACTGCCTGTCCGACGTCCGCCGCCGCGGCATCGTGGTGGCCCTCGACGGTGATCAGCGCCTCGGTGGTGGTTGGACCGGCGGCGCTCTGGCGGCTCTGCCGCCAGCACCAGCGCCGGGCTGCCACCACCCGATCCTCGTCCACGAACACCACCTCTCCGGGCGCCGGGGTGCTTTCGCCCTCAGAGCCGAGGTCGGCGAAGGGCTCGTCGCCCGTGGCGAAGCGAACCGTGAGGCTGCCGGCCACGCCGTGGCGATCGAAGACGGCCACCGGCAGCGCATGCCGGATGCTGACGAGGTTCGCCGCGTCGACCGCCAGGTTGATCGACGGGACGTCGCCCTTCTTCGTGAGGCGGCGGAGTAGCGACTCTGCCGCGCTGCGGTACTTGGTGGGGTCGGTGCCGAAGGCGCGGAACGCGATCCGCCACGCCGCGAGGCTCGGCACCGCCGACAACGGCACGCCTGCGAGCCGCGCGCGTACCGCCTGCTGCTCGGCCTCGTACCGGTCGGCCAGGCCGGGCGGGGCGGGGCCGTTGGCGAGGCCGGCCACGAGGATCGCCCCGCCCCGGATCGTCGGGTACGCCTCGAGGACCGGCGGCGAGTAGGCGAAGACGGTCGGCACGCCCGCATGATGCCGTGATCCGGAGATCGCCGCCGGCGGTATCGTCTGCTCGGCGATGACTCGCCGATCCCTCCCCCTCGTCCTGGTCGCCGCGCTCGGCGTGATCGCGGCCGCCTGCACCGGCGGCGGCGCGACGACGACCGCGCCGGACGAGCCGGCGTCGACCGCGACGTCGTCGGTGGCGCCGGAGGCCTCCACCACAACGGCGGCCCGCCCGGCCGGGCCGCCGTGGTCGCTGACGCCGGGGCTGGAGGCGGGCACGTCGGCCGCGTACGACATCGAGACGACGTACCGCCAGAGCACCACCGCAGATCTGGAACCCGAGGACCTGACGATCCAGCTGACGGGCCGGCGGCGGGTGGCGGCGTTCGACGACGGCGGCGGCCTCGTGTGGGAGGTGCTGGCCGACCCGGGCGAGATCGTGGTCACCGGCACCCAGGGTGACGAGCAACGCGACATCGACGGGCGGGGCCGGAGCGGGCTCGACGACGCCACCCTCGACTCGCGGGTGCTCGACCTGCCCGTCACCATCCGGCTCGACGCGGCCGGCAACCCGGCCGGCGGCGTGACGCCGATCCCGGGCGGCGCCACCGACCCGCTCGGCATCGCCGTAGCGCTCGACGCCCTCGTTGCACCGCCGCCCCCGCCCGGCCTCGTCGACGTCGGCGACGGGTGGGACGTCGCCGCGACGCTGCCGTGGCTGGGCGGCGCCGCACTGGAGGTCGCCGGCACCGCCGAGGTCGCCGGCACCGAGACCCTCGCAGGCGGGCCGGTGGTCGACGTTGACGTCGACCTGCAGCTCACCGCCCCAGAGCTCCGCTTCGCCGACCTGGCCGCCGAGCTCGCCCGCCTGGACCCGACCAGCCGGCGGATCGCGGGCATCGACCGCGCCGTCGATGCGCTGCTCGCCGCCGACATCGCGGCCGGCGCGGCCGCCGGCACCGTCGCAGTGGCCTCCGGCAGCATCACCGGTCGCTATCGAGTGGACCCCGCCCGCGGCGTCCCCGTGGAGTCCGACGTCGAGGCTCGGCTGGTGATCGACCTCGCGCTCGTGGACGACGACGGTCCGTTCGGCGGCAGCTACGTGGTCGAGGCGCGCACCACGGCCGCCCTCACCGAAGTCGAATCGGGGGCGCCGCGGCTGGCGGTGGACGCAGACGCCGCCGCCTCCGGTTCGTTGCCCCCGGAGGTGGCCGGCTACGTCTACGACGAGCTCGACCCCGGCAACATCGAGCAGCTCCTCAACCGCCTCGGCCTGCTGCTCGACGACCCGCTGCTCGGGTTGGCCGGCGCCCACCTCATCGCGGAGGACGACGGGCCGCCGGTCGATGTGCTGACGTTCTACCCCGCCGGGTTCAGTCGCGGCGACCCGAGCCTCCTGGAGACGGTCGCCGCCGTGGTCACCGGTGAGTTCGAGGCACCGGTCGGCGAGCCGGTCGAGGTGGGCGGCCTGCCGGGCCTGACCTTCGAGGACGACGAGACGGGAACCTGGGTGGTGGCGATCACCAACACCAGGCTGCTGGTGGCGGTCGGCGAGGGCGACGTCCCGGCCGAGGTGCTCGCCGGCGTCGTGGCATGGAACAGCGGGGAGTACCGCTGGGAGGCCGGGGACTGCCACGACTTCGACGAGGGAGAGCGGTTCGATCCGCCGTTCTCGCCGTTCGGCACCGAGACGCTGGTCCCCTGCTACCGGCCGCACTCGGCCGAGGTCATCACCGCGGTCACGGTGGACGAGGGACCCGATGCGGCGTTCCCGGACGACCTCGACGCGCGCAGCGAGCTGCTGTGCGGCCAGGCGTTCCTCGACCACGTCGGCACCCCGGCGGCGGACAGCCGGTTGACCAGCATCAGCTACCTCCCCGACGAGGCGGAATGGGAGGAAGGCGACCGCTACCTGGCGTGCATCGTGGCGGCCGTCGACGACACCGGCGCCGTGGCGGCGTCCCCCGGGTCGCTGGCCGGCCGGGGCGAGGAGTTCGTGGTGACCCGGGAACCCGGCACCTGCTTCGACGGCTCGCTCGCGGCACTGCCGACCGACTGCGCAGGGCCCCACGTCGCCGAGACGATCGGCAGCATCGCCTTCGACGAGGCCGCGGACGCCCCCTACCCGGGAGACGACGAATTCCTCACCCGGGCCACCACGTTGTGCCAGGAGCTCCTCGAGGAATATGCCGACCAGCTCACCCGGGGCGGCGCGGAGCTGGAGGCCGACGTCGTCGGCGGGGGGCGGTTCGAGTGGGAGCGCGGCGAGCGCACGTTCGACTGCGTCGCCACCGCCCGCAACGCCAATGGCGACGCTGCCCGCGTCACCGGCGGCTTCGACGGCCCGTGGCAGCCGCTGGGCTCCGCCGACGACGCATTCAGCGCGTGACGGGAACGCCCGCAGGGCGTACGGTGTTGAGCACCGAGAACACCCCACCACCGAGAGAGGCATCATGGCTCTGTTCTCCCGCAAGGCGCGCGACCTGCCCACCGCCGAGGAGGCGCAGCCGGGCCGGGCCGAGCGCCCGTTCCAGCTGCACGGCACCCACTTCGTGACCGGCGACTCGCTGCTGCCCCCCTTTCCCAAGGGCACCGAGCAGGCCGTGTTCGGGATGGGCTGCTTCTGGGGCGCCGAGCGGCTGTTCTGGCAGACGCCGGGCGTCGTAGCCACCGCCGCCGGGTATGCGGGCGGCTTCACCGCCCACCCGACGTACCAGGAAGTGTGCTCCGGCCGCACCGGCCACGCCGAGGTCGTGCTGGTGGTGTTCGACCCCGACCGGGTGTCCTACGAAGAGCTGTTGACGGTCTTCTGGGAAGGCCACGACCCCACGCAGGGCATGCGGCAGGGCAACGACGTGGGCACCCAGTACCGCTCGGCGATCTACACCTACGG
>JBFKDA010000230.1:0-4712 GCA_041619955.1 Acidimicrobiia bacterium
CACCTGCTGCGCCTCGCCCTCCCGGAGCAGCCCGTGGTCGACGAACACGCACGTGAGCTGGTCGCCGACGGCCTTGTGGACGAGCGCCGCAGCCACCGAGGAGTCGACCCCGCCCGACAACCCGCAGATGACCTTCTCCCCGCCCACCTGCGCCCGGATCGAGGCAACGGCCTCCTCGATGATCGAGACGTGGGTCCAGGTGGGCCGCGCCTTGGCGACGTCGTACAGGAATCGCTTGAGGATGTCCTGCCCGGCCGGGGTGTGGGCCACCTCGGGGTGGAACTGCACACCGCAGATGGCCCGCTCGGGGTGCTCCATCGCCGCCACCGGCGAGGAGGCGGTCGAGGCCGTCACCGCGAAACCCGGCGGCGCCGCCACCACCGCGTCGCGGTGGCTCATCCACACGTCCTGGCGCTCGGCGAGCCCCGTGAAGAGCGCTCCGGGTTGGGTGACGTCCAGCTCGGTACGGCCGTATTCGGCCACGTCGTTGCGCTCGACCCGGCCGCCCAGCTCGTGGGCGACGAGCTGGTGGCCGTAGCAGATGCCCAGCACCGGCACCCCCAGGTCGAGGATCCCGGCGTCGATGCGATACGCGCCGTCGGCGTACACCGAGGCTGGCCCTCCCGACAGGATCACCGCGGCGGGGCGCTGTTCCTTGACCTCGGCGGCGGTGATGTCGCGGGGCACGATCTCGCTGTAGACGTGCGCTTCCCGTACCCGGCGGGCGATGAGTTGCGCGTACTGGGCGCCGAGGTCGACGACCAGGATCTTGTCGCGGGTCACCCCATCCCCACCTGCTGGCTGCGCTGCAGGGCTTTGCCCTCGGTCGTCAGCGCCGGGGCGACCATCACCTCGGCCTTCTGGAACTCCTTGACATCGGCGTAGCCGGTGGTGGCCAGCGAGACTCGCAGCGCGCCGAACAGGTTGCGGCGGCCGTCGTTCTCGTGGGCGGGGCCGACGAGGATCTCCTCGAGCGTGCCGAGCCTGCCGACCTCGACCCGCGCGCCGCGCGGCAGCGTCGGGTGGAAGGTGGCCATCCCCCAGTGGAGGCCCCGGCCCGGCGCCTCGTCCGCAGCCGCGATCGGCGAACCGATCATCACCGCATCGGCGCCGCAGGCGATCGCCTTGGCGACGTCACCGCCGGTGCGCATGCCGCCGTCGGCGATGACGTGGCAGTAGCGGCCGGTCTCGTCGAGGTAGCGGATGCGCGCGCCGGCTGCGTCGGCGATGGCGGTGGCCTGCGGCACGCCGACCCCCAGGACGCCACGCGTGGTGCAGGCGGCGCCCGGGCCCACCCCCACCAGCACCCCCACGGCCCCGGTGCGCATCAGGTGCAGCGCCGTGGCGTACGAGGCGCAGCCGCCGACCACCACCGGCAGCGCGAAGTCGCCGATGAAGCGGTTGAGGTCGAGCGGCTCGACCCGGGTGGACACGTGCTCGGCCGACACCACCGTGCCCTGGATCACCAAGAGGTCGAGGCCCGCCTCGACGGTGAGCGGGGCGTAGCGGGAGACGCGTTGCGGGGTGAGGCTGCCGGCTGCCTTGACCCCGGCCTGCTTGATCTCGGCGACCCGCTGGCCGATCAGGTGCTCCTTGATCGGTTCCGCGTAGATCTCCTGCATGCGGCGGGTCGCCTTCTCGGCCGGCAGCTCGGCGATCTCGGCGAACATCGCGTCGGGGTCCTCGTAGCGGGTCCACAGGCCCTCGAGGTTGAGGACGGCGAGACCGCCGAGGCGGCCGATGCGGGCCGCGGTTGCCGGGCTGACGCCCGAGTCCATCGCCGAGGCCATCATCGGCAGGCCGAACTCGAGGCCGGCGATCTCCCAGCTGATGTCGACGTCGTCGGGGTCGCGGGTGCGCCGCGATGGCACGATCGCGATGTCGTCGAAGCCCCAGGCCCGACGGCCCGACTTGCCGATGCCGATGTCGATCTCCACCGTTCCGCCTCCGGATCTGTTTGCTAGGGCCAGCGTTGCGGCAGCGTAGCCCTCGACGGCCCGATCCAGGTGGCGCGTTATCGCGACCTCGGCACCCGTGCAGCCCCCCGTCGCGCCTGCCAAGCTCGCGTCGTGGAGGGCGCCCGGACGTGGGAGCATTTCGTCGGTGCCGCCGCCGTCGGCGGCGGGGTGGCGGCGGCCGTGTTCAACATCCTGCACGCCGGCCCGCGCCGCGGCAACACTCGCCTCTTCCTCGAGGACCTCGTCGGGTCGCGCATCTGGGAGATCGACCAGCTCGGGATCGCGCTGTCGTTGGTAGTGGTGCTCGCCGCCCTCACCGGACTCGCTCGGCTGCTCGGGGGCCCATGGGCGTTCGCGGCCGGCGTCGTGGCGGTGGCCGGCGTGGCGGTGGCGCTGGTCAACGTCGCCGTCGACGGCCCTGCGATGCTGGAGGTGGCCGAGCGGTGGGCCGACGCGTCCGGGGCGCGGCGGGAGGCGCTGTTCGCCGCCGCCGAGGCGCTGCGGACGGTGGACATCGCCTTGTTCTCGGTGTGGACGGTGGTGCTGGTCGGGGCGGTGCCGGTGCTGTTCGGCGTGGCGATCCTCATCGGCAGGGGCCTGCCGCCGTGGCTCGGCTGGCTGGCCGTGGCCGGCGGCGGGCTGGGCCTGGTGACCGGCGCGTACCAGATGTTCGCCGGCCTCAAGCCGGTCACGGTATTCGTGCTGTTCCCGGTGGCGTCGGGAGCACTGACCCTGTGGCTGGTGGCGGTGGGCTGGCTGGTGTGGTCGGGCCGGCTCGATTCGGCGCAGTGTCGGCATTTCTCGTAGTCTGTCCGGTGCCCGGGGGCCTTGAAGCCGCGGTGCGCCCAGCTGCGGCTCGGTTCCCGGGCACTTCCACCCCCGGCTCCTATGCTCGCCGGCCATGACCGCACCCTGGTGGCGGACGCCGCTCACGCTGACGGCGCTCGGTGGCCTGGCGGTGACGATCGTCGGGATCGCGCTGCTGTGGCCGACGGGCGAGACCCGCGCCGCCATCGACGAAGCCCGCACCGGAGGCGGTGACGAGGGGTTCGCCGCCATCGGGCTGCCGAGTGACTTCTTCGAGGCGGAGGTGGAGTTCCTCGAAGACGGCGAGTGCACCTTCGGCGGGATCGACTGCCGCAGCGTCGCCTTCCGGCTGCGAGCCGGCCCGGACGAGGGCGAGCTGTTCGTGCAGGAGTTCCCCCTCGACGAGACGACGACGCCCGAGTTCGCCGTCGGGGAAAAGGTGGTGCTGAGCCACATCCCGGAGGCCGAGGAGGGCTTCCAGTACCAGTGGAGCGACCGGCAGCGCCGTGGCCTGTTGCGCTGGTTGGCGCTGGCGTTCGCGGCGGCGGTGATCGCGCTCGGCCGCTGGCGTGGGCTCGGGGCGCTGGCCGGCCTGGCGGCGACGGTCGGGGTGTTGTTCGCATTCGTGCTGCCGGCGATCGTGGACGGGCGGTCGCCGGTGCTGGTCGCGATCTTCGGGTCGGCCGCCATCGCTTACATCGCGCTGTACGTCGCCCACGGATTCACCCGCCTCACCACAGTCGCATTGTTGGGCACGCTGGCGGCGCTGGCGGTGACCGCCGTGCTGTCGGCCGTGGTGACCGCGGCCGCCAACTTCTCCGGTTTCGCCGCCGAGGAGACCCTGTTCCTGGTGCTGGTGCCCGGCCAGGCGATCGACATCAGCGGGCTGATCCTGGCGGGGGCGGTGCTGGGCGCGCTGGGGGCGATCGACGACGTCACCGTCACCCAAGCGTCGGCGGTGTGGGAGGTGCGGGCGGCCGACCCGGCGCTGGGGAGGGCGCGGTTGTTCCAGTCGGGGCTGCGGGTGGGGCGTGACCACATCGCCTCGACCGTCAACACGCTGGCGTTGGCCTACGCCGGGGCGGCGCTGCCGCTGCTGCTGCTGTTCGTGCTGGCCGACCAGTCGTTGGGGACGGTCGCCAACTCGGAGGTGGTGGCCGTGGAGATCGTGCGGACGCTGGTGGGCTCGATCGGGCTGGTGGCGGCGGTGCCGATCACCACCTGGCTGGCGGCGCTGGTGGCGAGCGGGTCGCCGCCGGAGCACCTGCACCGGGCGTAGAGTGGCGGTCATGGCGACCGGCTTCCAGGTGACCTTCGACGCCGCCGACACCCGGGCCCTCGGCCAGTTCTGGGCGGAGGCGCTGGGGTATGTCGAGCAGTCCCCGCCGCCGGGGTTCGAGTCGTGGGAGGCGTGGGCGACCGCGATGGGCGTGCCGGAGGACGAGTGGGACTCGCTGTACGCGGTGGTCGACCCGGAGGGCAAGGGGCCGCGCCTGCTGTTCCAGAAGGTCCCAGAGCCCAAGAGCGCCAAGAACCGGGTCCATCTCGACGTCATCGTCGCCGGCCACGGCCTGGAACCGGACGAGAAGCGTCGGGTGGTCGAGGAGCACGTCGCCCGCCTGCAGGCGGTAGGCGCGACCCGGCTGGACACGATCGACCGCACCGACCGGGGCGACGCCTACTGGGTGGTCATGCAGGACCCCGAGGGCAACGAGTTCTGCGTCGAGTAACGGGGCGGCGCAATTGACGCCTGGCGCCCGCCCGGCCATACTCGACCATCCAATGAGTGCCCGACCCACTATCGGCATTACCTAGCGCACGCGTTCCATCGCGCGTGCGCCCACGAACCCTCCCCGGAACGGGAGGGTTCTCTCGTTTCCCCACCAGGAGCAAGCCCATGGCCACCGTCGAGATCTACGACACCACCCTGCGGGACGGCACCCAGCG
>JBFKDA010000231.1:0-4707 GCA_041619955.1 Acidimicrobiia bacterium
GCGCCAACGCGGGCGTCGACCGGAGCAACGCCGCCCCCGGCACCGCAGTGCTGCTGCCGGTGGATCCCGACCGGTCGGCGCACGGCCTGCGCATGCGGCTGGAGCAAGCGACCGGCGCGGCCCTGGCGGTGCTGGTCACCGACACATTCGGCCGCCCCTGGCGGCGGGGGCTGGTGGACGTCGCGATCGGGATGTCCGGGATGGCCGCGCTCCTCGACCTGCGGGGCTCCAGGGACAGCCAGGGCCGCGAGCTGGCGGTGACCGAGGTGGCCGTCGCCGACGAGATCGCGGCGGCCGCCGATCTGGCGATGGGCAAGGCCGACGGCGTCCCTGCCGCGGTCGTTCGCGGGCTCGCCGTGCCGACCGGGAACGGCCGGGCCACCGACCTCGTCCGCAGCCCGGGCGAGGACCTGTTCCTGTGAGCGGTCCGCTGGGCGGATCCTGAATGCCCGAGCTGCCCGACGTCGAGCTCTACCTCCACGCCCTGCGCAGCCGGGTGCTGGGCGAGGTCCTCACCAAGGCGAGGATCGCGGGCATCTCCCTCCTCAAGACCTACGACCCGCCGATCTCGGTGGTCGAGGGCATGCGCGTCACCGACCTCGGCCGGGTCGGCAAGCGCCTGGTCTTCACGATGGAGGACGAGGTCTTCCTCGTCCTCCATCTCATGGTGGCGGGCCGGCTCCAGTGGCGCGAGCCGGGCGCCAAGGTCCCCGGCAAGGTCGGCTTGGCGGCCCTCGACTTCGCGGCCGGCACGCTGGTGATCACCGAGGCCGGTACCAAGAAGCGGGCGTCGCTGCACGTGGTCCGCGGCCCGGACGCGGTGGCGGCGATGGACCGGGGCGGCATCGAGCCGCTGGAATCGTCGGTCGACGAGTTCACCGCGGCGCTGCGGCGCGAGCGCCACACCCTCAAGCGGACTCTCACCGACCCGCGCCTGTTCTCGGGGATCGGCGGCTCGTACGCAGACGAGATCATGCACCGTGCCCGGCTGTCGCCGCTCGTGATGAGCGACAAGCTCGACGACGCCCAGGCTGCCGCCCTCCACGCGGCGACCCGGGAGGTGCTGCGCGAGTGGACCGACCTGCTGATCGCCAAGGCGGGCGACGACTTCCCGAAGAAGGTCACCGCGTTCCACGACGAGATGGCCGTGCACGGCAAGCATGGGCAGCCGTGCCCGGTGTGCGGCGCACCGGTGCAGCGGATCCGGTATGCCAGCAACGAGACCAACTACTGCCCCGGCTGCCAGACCGGCGGCAAGATCCTGGCCGACCGGGCGCTGTCCCGGCTGCTCAAGGACGATTGGCCGAAGAACCTCGACGAGCTGTGAGCGCGTCGACGACGCGGCGCAGCCCGGTGGTGAGCGGGGTGAACGGCTCCCAGCCGAGGTGCCGCGACGCGGCGCTCGCGTCGAGCGCCGACCGGGCGATGTCGCCGGGTCGAGGCGGCGCCGGTTCGGGGTCGCGGGTGAAGCCGGTCAGCTTGCGCAACACGTCGTACAGCTCCCGGATCGACACCTCTCGGCCGGTGCCGACGTTGAGCGTCCGGGCGCCGCCACGCTCGCCGGCCCGCACCAGCGCGTCGACGACGTCCTCGACGTAGACGAAGTCGCGCGTCTGGGAGCCGTCGCCGTCGAGGCGGGGCCGGCGCCCCGAGGTCATCGCCGCTGCGAAGGCCGCGACGACGCCAGCCTCCCCGCTCGCGTCCTGGCCGGGCCCGTAGACGTTCGCCGGGACCAGGACGACGTAGTCGACCCCGTGCTCCTCGAGGAAGTACGGGAAGTAGCCCTCGGCGGCGTCCTTCGAGATCGCGTACGGCGAGCGGGGCCGGCGGGCCGCCCGTTCGGTCACCGGTACCGACCTCGGGTTGCCGTACACCGCGGCGGTCGAGGTGAACACGACCCGGGCCGCGCCGGCCTCGGCGGCGGCCGCCAGCGTCGCCACCGTCCCGACGAGGTTGGCGGAGGCGTCCGCCGCCGGATCGCGCACCGAGCGGGCGACGCTGGCGTTGGCGGCGAGGTGGAACACCACCTCGGGGGCGAAGCGCCGTGCGACGGCACCCAGCTCCGCGGCGCGCACGTCGAGCGTGTGGGTCTGGCAGCGCCCGGCGCGGCGGGCCGCGGCCAGGTGCTCCAGCCTGCCGCGGGAGAGGTCGTCCACCACCAACACCTCGGTGCCGTCGTCGACCAGGCGGGTGGCGAGGTGCGAGCCGATGAAGCCGGCGCCGCCGGTCACGAGGGCGCGGCCGATGGTCACGGGTGGGAGCAGGGCGGCACGGCGCCCGTATCCTAGGGACCGTCCGTCCAGCCGGAGAGGCGCCCCCGATGTCCCAGCCAACCGTCGTCGTCGTCAGCGGCTACTTCAACCCGATCCACCGCGGCCACGTGCGCCTGCTCCGCGCGGCGCGTGAGCTCGGCGACCGGGTCGTGGTGATCGTCAACAACGATCGCCAGCAGATGTTGAAGAAGGGCCGCATCATCATGGACGAGGGCGAGCGGTGCGAGGTGGTCGCCGCGATGCGCGACGCCGACGAGGTGGTGCTCGCCGATGACGAGGACGGCACCGTCGTGGCGACGCTGGCGGCCATCGCCGAGCGGTACGACTCCGCCCGCCTGGTGTTCGCCAACGGGGGCGACCGCAGCTCGACGGCGGAGGTGCCGGAGACCGCAGTCTGCGAGCGCTACGGCATCGAGATGCTGTTCGACGTCGGCGGCGCCGACAAGGCGCAGTCCAGCTCGGACATCATCGCCGCGATCGAAGCCGACTGAGTGGAGATCGTCCCGCTGCGGGAGCCGGGCCATACCGGCTACCTGGTGCGGATCGGCGCCAGGGAACTGGCCATCGACCCTCCGCTGACCGCCACCGGCGAGCCGACGGCGGTGGTCGAGACGGGCACGCCCGACTGGCGGGTCTGTGGCGGGCGGCTGCTGGAGCCCGGCGGCGACCTCGGTGACTTCCCCGAGGTCGACGTCGTCGCCGCGCCGGGGACCACCGAGAGCGACATCGCCGTGCTCGTCGGAGACGCGTTGTTCGTCGGGGGCCTCGACACCGACCACGTCGTGCCGTCCGACGCCGTGGCAGCCCGGGTGGTCGCCACCCGGAGGGCCCTGGCGGCGCGCTTCCCCGACGCCACCGTGTACGGGTCTGCGGGCGAGCGGACCGCGGCCGAGCTGGCGGCGCTGCCGGCGCCGCCGGTGGGCCCGGCGCCGGTGAACGCAGCCGCGGTGCTGCTCACCAACCGCGGCAAGGGCGACTTCTACTGGGCCGACGCCCGCTTCGGGTCGCCGGTGTCACCGGTGTCTCGCGAGTACGTCGAAGGGCGGGCCGGGTCGCCGTGGGCGCCGACCGTGGTCGACCTCCGGTCGGGCGAATCGCCGAGCCCGGCGGGGGCGGTGCGGCTGCCGCCGGCGCAGCTCGCTTCCGAGATCGGCAGCATCCAGTCGGCGCGGGAAGTGGTGGTGCTCGCCGACGACATCCACACGGCCGAAGTGGCCGCCGGCTTCCTGCGGCGGCTCGGCTTCAGCGCCTCCTACGTGGCCTGAGCCGGAACGCCGGGCGCGGCGAGGCGGGCGGCGAAGAACGCCACCAGCCTCCCCTCCGCGTCCTTGGCGGCGGCCGGGTCGTACGCGTCGCCGGCGTCGTCGAGGAAGCCGGAGCCGACCCCGTCGTACATCGCCCACTCCGACCCCGGGTGGCGGCGGTGGGCCTCGGGCACGTCCGCGATCGCCTCCTCGTCGTCCTTGCCGTACAGCCCGAGCAGCGGCACCGTCAGCTCGCCGACGGCGTCGAGCGCGCCGGCCAGCGGGGCATACGCCAGCACCACGGCCCGCAGCGACGGATCCCCGGCCGCCGCCAGCACGGCCCAGCGACCGCCGGTGCCGATCCCTAGCACCCCGAGGCGGTGCGGGTCGGCCCACTCCGTGCCGGGGCGGCGCAGGAAGTCGGCGGCGCCGTCGAGGTCGGCGAGCACGCGGCGGTCGGTGAGCTGCCCGACGGCGGCGGCGACCTCCTCGGCGGAGGCGCGCCGGCCCGGGCCGGAGCCGCGGTACAGGTCGGGGACGAGCGCGGCCAGCCCGTGCCGGGCGAGCCTGCGGCAGAGGTCCTTGAGGCTGGAGGTGATCCCCTCCGCGGGCGGGACCACCAGCACGGCCGCGTAGGAGCCGGCGAGGTCGGGCCGGGCCAGGTAGCACGGCACGCTGCGGGCGCGCGCGGGGTACGCCGTCGACCCGTAGAGGATGACGTGGGTGCCGTCCTCGCCCTTCAGCACGCTCATAGGCTGCGCACGTTAGTTGCCGACGTCAGCCGCACCCGGCCGGTCTCGGCATCGACCAACAGCGCTCCATCCGTGTCGACGTCGGCGGCGGTGCCCGTGCCCGGTGGTGGGTCGCCCTCCCAGGTGATCCGGCGGGCGAGGGTCACGCATGCCTGGCGGTACTCGTCGCGGCCCCACGACGCCGGGCCGCGTGCCGCCCGCGCCAGGAGCTCGTCCGCCCAGGCCTCCGCCAGACGGGCGGGCTCGTCGGGGCCGGGGTCGGTTTCGTGGAGCGCGGCGGCGCCTGCCGGGGGGGACGGCCACCAGAGGTTGACGCCGAGCCCGGCGACCACCACGTCCCCGCGGGCTTCGAGCAGCAGGCCGCCGACCTTGCGAGCGCCGCCATCGACGAGGTCGTTGGGCCACTTCAGACCGACGCGCCCGGGCAGCGTTGCCCGC
>JBFKDA010000232.1:0-4701 GCA_041619955.1 Acidimicrobiia bacterium
CACCGCCAAGGTGTGGGACAACCACGTCCTCGCCCTGCGCGACGCCTACGAGATGCGCCCGTAGGCCAACGCGAATGCGCCCTCGGGGCGCCGGGCGGCCGTAGCATCCCGCCGCAGACCATGGACGACGATCCGCACGGCCTCCAGGCCGGCGACCATCACTATGCCGCCTACGTGGGCCCGGCCGAGAGCTACGACGTCATGGGCGCCACCCAGTTCCGGTTGCTCACCACGCTGGGGCTGCGAGCCGGGCACCGGGTCCTCGACTTCGGCTGCGGGTCGCTGCGGGCAGGGCGGTTCCTGATCTCATACCTCGACCCGGGCGGCTACCACGGCGTCGAGCCCAACCGGTGGCTGATCGACGAGGCCGTGGGCCAGGTCGTCGGCGCCGACCTGCTGGCGGTCAAGCGGCCCGTCTTCGACCACAACGACCACTTCGAGGTGGTGCATCTCGGCGCCGACTTCGACGCCATCCTCGCCCAGTCGATCTTCTCCCACACCGGCCCCGCCGTCGCCGCCAAGCTGCTTGGCGAGTTCGCCGCCGTGCTCCGCCCCGGCGGCCGGGTAGCCGCCACCTTCGTCGAGGGCCCGGACCGCCCGGACGCGCCCGACTGGGTCTACCCCGACGTCTGCACGTTCCGCCCCGCCACCATCCGGCGCCTCGCCGCCGACGCCGGGCTGACGGCCCGACGCATCCCGTGGTACCACCCCCGCCAGACCTGGTACGTGCTGGCTCGTGAGCCGGGCGCGCTGCCTTCGTGGCGCATGCGGCGCCGGCTCCGCGGCGCTGTGCTGTTCGCTCCGGAGTTCGACGAGAGCTGGCGGTGGCCGGCCCGGTGGTGGTTCACGGCGCGCCGGCTGCTGCGCCGCCACCTGCCCCGGCGGCTGTTCGACCTGGCGAGCCCGTTCCGCCGCTGAGACGGGGGGGCCGAGTCCTCAAATCGGCGCGCTGCCTGCCGACGGGAGCAGCCCCGGCACGCTCGCGGCGCCTGTGCTACGTTTTCCGGTAGGCCCGCAACGGGGGGGACTCGCATGATCACGGCTCATCTTCTGCGTGTTGGCCGCAGTGCGATGGGCCGGGCTGGGCGCCTCCCCTGCCGCAGTTGTGGTTCAGCGGGACCAGGACGAGCGCAGGAGGAGCGCGATGAGTGACAGGGACGACAGCACAATCGAGGCGCGCCTCGAGAAGATCGAGCGGATCGTCTCCCGGATCCTTGCACTGCAGGAGCTGATCGATCCGACCGGTGAGACTGCGGCGCTGGGCACCAAGAGCACGTACAGCGCACCTTGCAGCACCAAGAGCATCGGCACCGCCTGCAACATCGGCGGCGCCGCTGGGACGCTCACTGCGGCAGCGGGGGCCCGCTGACCGCTCCGGACGAGAACCGCAGGCGAGCGACGAGGATTGACCGCACGGCGGAGATCGCCGCCCACAACATGTACAGCCTCGTCGATCCAGAGGTCTACGAGGACCTGGGGCGGATGCCCATCAGCGACGAGTTCGCTCGTGAGGTGGCGCGGATGTTGCCCGCCGGCTGGACGCTCGCCCGCCATGGCATATGGCTGGGGGCCGACCCGCCTGCGGACACGTCGGCCGGGCCGATGCCCGCCGAGGGCTTCAAGATCCACGTCTCCACGACGCCGCGCCAGGCGACCGAGACCTTATGCCACACGGTGCCGGTGCTCGTCGACGCCGGCGTGTCTTTCAAGCTCTGCGCCGACCCGTGGTTCCTCTTCTGGGTGAACTCGAAGGGCTTCCCCCGCCAGCAATCGGGCAAGTTCATCACGGCCTACCCGCCGGACGCCCCGGCCTTCGAGGCGGTGATCGAGGCACTCCACCAGCGCACCAAGGACACCAAGCTCGCGGGGCCTCACATCCTCTCCGACCGCCCCTACCGCGACAGCCGGATTCTGTTCTACCGCTACGGCGAGTTCCGGGCTCCCACCGAGCTGCTGCCCGACGGGACACGGGCAGGATTCCTGGAGAACCCTGACGGCGGCCGGACGCTGGACCAGCGGCTTCCGTATGTGCTCTTCCCCGAGTGGGTCGACGACCCGCTGGCGGCCGACGACGGCGCGGATGACGCAGGCACCATCGTGCTCGCCGGTCGCTACCGCATCGACGGCGCGTTCGGGTTCTCCAATGCCGGCGGCGTATACCACGGCGAGGACCTCGCGACGGGTCGGCCGATCGCCGTGAAGGAAGCCCGGCCGTTCACCAACTGCTGGCTGGTCGGCGACGAGACCTGGGACGCGGTCACCCTCCTCGGCCGGGAGTACCGCACGCTGCGCCGGCTCGAGGGCCTGGCTGGCGTCCCCTCAGCTATCGATCTGGCACACGAGGGCGGTCACGCGTTCCTGATCGAAGAGCGAGTAGATGGTGGGACACTCGACGCCTTCTGGGCACAGCAGGACATGCTGCTCGCCCCCTACGTCCGCCGCCCGGGCGCCGTCGACCGCTTCATCGAAGTCTTCTGGCCTATCGCGCGACAGCTGATCCGGGTCCTGCGGTCGATCCACGAGCGGGGTGTGGTCCTCGGCGACGTGTCGCCCGGCAATATCCTCATCGACGCCGAGACGCTGGCCGTCACCCTCGTCGACTTCGAGAGCGCCGTCATCCCCGACGAGGACGGCGAGCTGGCCACGGGCCATGCGGCCGTCTGGGGCACACCGGGCTACGTCGCGCCGGAGCGGGAGCGGCGCGGCCGAGTGGTCGCCGAGGACGACATCGTGGCACTCGGCCTGACGCTGTCGAGCGCGGTTGTGCCGGCGAACCACTTGTTCACTCTCGAACCGGGTGCCCAGGCGAGGATGCTGGCTCGGATGACCGCCCTGGGTCTGCCGGCCGCGGTCGAGCACGTTATCGCAGCGCTGGTGCGCGGGAGCTTCGACGACGCCGAGGCAGTCGTCTCCGCCCAGGAACACATTGCCCGACCGCACCGTCCGGTCCCGGTCCCGGCGCGGGCGGTATCGGATCGTGACCTCGCCGAGTCGGTGCGCGCGATTGCTGAGGGCCTGGTGGCGAGCGCAGCAATCGACCGCGAAGACCGCATCTTCCCTTCGCACTACGCAGCGTTCGAGACGAACCCGCTATCGCTTGCGTACGGTGCTGCGGGCCCGACGATGTTCCTCGCCGATACCCTCGGCTTGGTCCCGGACGACATCGCCCAGCGGGTCGACGCTGCGAAGCTGGAAGCATCGTCGCATCCGCCCGGCCTGTTCGTTGGGCTGGCGGGGATCGCGATCGGGCTCGCCGAGGCCGGCCTCACCGGGCAGGCGCTGGCTGCGGTGGGCGCGCTGCGGGCGTCGAAGCTGCGGTGGGACGAAGCCTCGCTGGCTCACGGCGTGGCCGGCTGGGGCCTCGCGTGCCTTCACCTCGACGCTTTGGGACTGACGGAGGGTTTGCTGGAGCCGGCGCTGGAGGCGGGCGAGCATCTCTTGGGCACCGCGGAGCCTACCGAGCACGGCATCAAGTGGCCGGCTGGCAACGACGAGTTGGCGCACTTCGGCTTCGGGTACGGTGCCAGCGGCGTCGGTCTGTATCTACTCCATCTCTACCGGGCTACCGGGGACGCGCGCTTTCGGGTGGCTGCGGAACGCGGCTTGGCCCATGACATGGCCCACCGGGTCGAAACCGAGGTCGGCTGGCAATGGCCGCGTTTCGAAGGCGACGGCGTGGTCTACCCATATCTGACTCACGGCAGCGCCGGGATCGGCGCCGTGGCCGCCCGATTCGCCCGATGGCTCGGCTCCGACCCGTACCTCGAGTGGGCACGCCGCATCGCCGACGATGTGGCCATCAAGTACAGCTTCATCCCGAGCCTGTTCGAGGGTCTGGCAGGTGTCGGAGAGCTGCAGCTCGACATGCACCTGCTCACCGGCGAGTCGCACTTCCGGGCAGCTGCCTACGACATCGCAGAGACGATTCGCTGGTTCGAGGTGAGGCGCGGCGCAGGTGCCATGTATCCGGGTCGCTGGCTCGCCCGCCTCTCCGGCGACTACGCCACGGGCTCGGCCGGCATCGGGCTGTTTTTCGCTCGACTGTTGCAGCCGGGGCGGAGGCTGCTCTTCGATCTGCCCGGTGACGACCCCGACCCGGGCCAGGCCACGGGGTCGAGCGTCACCGCACCAGCGGAGGCGGACAACCTGGCGCGCGGCTCGTTGCAGTGGTTGGAACGCCCTACGCGCTCGTTCAGGTAGCCCTGCAGGTGCTTGGCGACAACGCGCGGGAGACGCCTGTGATAGTGCGCTTGACCGCCGAGCAGAAGTTCTCAATGATCCGCGTGTGGATGAAGGCACCCACATGCGCCACGCCGTCCTGCAACGACGCCAATTCCCTGCTCAAGCGGCGCGGCGGACCGGTAGGTCAGGCGGCCTGCCGCCGAGTGGTGCATGAACTCTTGTCCGCTGGCGTCACGGATGGCGGCGGTGCGGCCACGTCCTGTCAGACCCCTTCCACCATCCCCAGCCAGCGCTCCGCCGATGCCGCCAGCCGCGCCAACCCGTCGCCGCGCACCGAGCGGCCCCGGAACGCGCCGTGGATGTCGGCGAACTCGTAGCGGCTCATCATCTCCAGCGCCCTTCGGATCCTGGCCGGGCGCTCCGGGATGAGGTTCGGGTAGCTGTACATGAAGCTCACCCACCGGCGGTCCATCACCACCTGAAAGATGTCGCCCGACAGCAGCGCCCCGCCGCCTTCTG
>JBFKDA010000233.1:0-4693 GCA_041619955.1 Acidimicrobiia bacterium
GCCAGCCCCGGGCCGGCCGGCCCGAGCAGCGCCACGACCTCGTCCACCATGACGGGGCGGTGATAGGGCTCGGTGGTGGGTGTCCGATCCACGGTCAGCCCCCCGGAGCGCTGGCGCCAAGATGGAAGCGGGCGGAGTAAGGGGCCTTCCAACTGGCATCCGGGGGGCTGACGATGGACCCGACATGGGCGATCAGATCCCGTCCTCGTCGTGCAGTGTCTCCTCGATCTCGGCGTACGAGGCGTCGGCTTCGCTGGACACCTGCTGCCACTGCGTGGTGTCCCAGATCTCGACCCGGTCGGCGACGCCGACCACGGTGACGTCCTTGCCGAGCCCGGCGTAGTCGCGCAGCCCGGGGGGCACGCCGATGCGCCCCTGGCGGTCGAGCGCCTGGTCGCTGGCACCGGCGAAGAAGCTGCGGGCGTAGTTGCGGGCGCGGCGGTTGGTGCGAGGTAGCTTCATCACGCGCTCCACCTCGGCCTGCCACCGATCCTGCGGGAAGACGTAGAGGCAGCGCTCCTGGCCCTTGGTGATGACGCAGCCGGGCTCCAGGTCGTCCCGGAACTTGGCCGGCATGACCACCCGGCCCTTGCCGTCCAGGCTGTGCTGATACTCGCCGAGGAACACGTCCTCCACCCCGTCATTTCGCAGCTGTCCTCTTCGTGGCTGGCCCCGGCGGTGCAGCCTCCGGGTTCCAGGTCCTCCAGTTCGGCCCCCACTCTGCCCCATTCTCCTCCACTTGTCAACCACTTCGCGCCCCAGCGCGCCACATTCCATCCCGAACGGCCCCCTGGGTTCCGCGCGCCGGGGCCGCGGCCGGCAGCGCCGCAGGCGGGCGGGCCGCCGGTAATGCGAGCGCTAACGTCCCTGTCCCCGCGTAGGAGCCCGCCATGCAGCCCCCCGTCATCGTCGTCGGCGTCGGCCAGATGGGGGGCGTGTTCGCCCGGGGCTTCCTCCGGACCGGGTACCCCGTCGTACCGGTGCTGCGGTCGACCGACCCGGCGGACGTGGCCGAGCGGTTCCCCGACCCGGCCCTGGCGCTGGTGGCCGTCGCCGAGGGCGACCTGCACCCCACCCTGGCGACGCTGCCCGATCCGTGGCGGGACCGCGCCGCCCTGCTGCAGAACGAACTGCTGCCCCGCGACTGGGAGCAACACGGGATCGACGGACCCACGGTGGTCGTGGCCTGGTTCGAGAAGAAGGCCGGCAGGGCCATCACGGTGATCCAGCCGTCGCCGGTGTGGGGCCCGCGCGCCGGGATGGTGGTCGCCGCGCTCGACGAGATGGCGATCCCGACGGTGGTCGTCGCCGACCCGGCCGACCTGCTGCGGGAGTTGGTGGCGAAGAACCTCTACATCCTCGTCGCCAACATCGGCGGTCTCGTGTCCGGCGGGACGGTCGGCCATCTCTTCACCGAGCACCGCGAGACCGCCGACGCCGTCACCGACGACGTGCTCGCCATCCAGGCGGCGCTCACGCAGGAGGACTTGCCGGCCGATCGGCTCCGCGATCACCTGGCTGCGTCGTTCGCCGCCGACCCCGACCACGGCGCCACCGGGCGGAGCGCCCCGGCACGACTCCGGCGAGCCATCGCGCTGGCCGACCAGCACGGCCTCGACGTCCCTGCGCTGCGGCAGATCGCGGCCCGGCACCTCTAAGCTGGCACGGCCGAAGCGCGGGAGGAAGACCGATGCACGTACTGGTGGCCACCGACGGGGAGCTCGACGCGCAGAAGGGCGCCGACTTCGCCGTGCGCCTCGCCGGACAGGGCGGCAAGGTGACGGTGCTGACGGCCGTCGAGATCCCGCGGTCGCTCATCGGCGAGCTGCGGAGCGCCTATGGCAGTCGCGACGAGATCCTGATGCTCGATCGCGAGACCGTCGACGTGCGGCCGACCGGCAGCGTCGAGGGTTCCGGCTGGCCCGGCGACGACGCGATGCTGGACCGCTACATCCACGACGTCACCGAGGAGCGCACCGCTCCCCTGGTCGCCGCGCTCAAAGAGGCGGGCGTCGACCCGGAGGTTGCCGGCGTGGAGGCCGAGACCGCCGCGCCGACGATCATCGCCGAGGCGACATCCCGCGGCGCCGACGTCATCTGCGTCGGCAGCCACGGCAAGGGCCGCTTCGAGGGGTTCCTCGGGTCGGTGAGCCAGCGGGTCTCCCGCCTGGCGCCGTGCCCCGTCCTCGTCGTCCGGTAGGTCGCGAAAATCACCCTCGGTGGGTGAGATCGCGAAAACCATCCACGCTGGGTGGTTGCCGGGGCAAAAAGTCTCAAACGGTTGGTTTTCGGGTCGAAAGCGGGGGTAACGTGCACCGACCCTTGCGGAGGCCCACAGAGTGAGACGCCAGCTCATCGCCGTCCTGGTGGCGGCCGCCCTCGCCGGCGGCGTGGCCGTCGTGCCCGGCGCGGGCCTGCTCGCGCAGGAGGACGCCCAGGAGGAGCCCACCGGCACGACCGACGAGGCGGTGACCGAGGACGCCGTGGAGCCGGCGCCCGCCGCGGCGCTCGTGCTCGGCGAGCGGGTGACCACTGCCGTCTACGACCTCGAGGCTCAGGCGCTTTTCACGGCTCCGAAGCCCGACCCGCTTCGCATCGGCAGGTTCGCCCGCCTGGAGCAGAGCGCAGAGAAGACCGAGGTGCGCGTGGCGATCGCGATGCGCAACAACTCCGACACGCCGCTCGGCTTCTCCGACTCGGCCTTCGCCGCCGATCCCGCCTACCCACGCCTCTCGCTGGTCGACGGCGCCAACGTCGTGCGCCCGCTCAGCCTCGTCGAGCTCCCCCACCACGCCGTCGGCCAGGCCGACCTCCGCGTGATCGACCCGGGGATGACCGCGCGCTGGACGGTGGGATGGACGATCCCCACCGATGCGGCCGGCCAGCTACGGCTGGTCGCCACCCACCCCAGCGGCGTCGAGCTGGCTACCTGGGACCTCATGACCTCGGTCGAGCCGGCCGGTTGGGAACCGCCCGCCGGGGCCGAGCCGATCGCGTTCGGGGACACGGTCGACTGGAACGGCAACGGGCTGGAGGTGACGCCGGTGGACTTCGGGACGCTCGTCTGCGGCGACCCCGAGGTCGAGTACGTGACGCAGGTCGTGGCGCTGCAGTTCGACGTCGGCAACCGGTCCTTCCCGAGCGACGTGCGTTGGCCGACCGTGACGTTCCCGGAGAGCGCCGCCGTGGCCCGCTGGGGCAACGGGAGCGCTGCCGCAGTCACGTACGAGACGTTCTCCGGCGAGCGCGAGGTGCTGCAGAAGGTCTTCGCCGACCAGGCGATCGTCCCCTCGTCACTCGAGCCCGACTATCCGCGTGCCCTGCTGTTCGCCACGCCGCGCGACGGCCGCCTCGGCAGCGTCACCGATGCCCCCGAGGGGGTGCTGCTGACGCTGGGCGACGGCACCGAGCGCTGGCTGCCCCTGGGCGGGTCGGGCACGGTCGCGCTGAACCCGGCGCTGTGCGCGTCGGATTTCCTCGACTACGTCCACGGCGTCGTGTTCGCGCCGTCGCTGGCGTTCGAGGTCGGCGACCCGCCGATCCCGCCCGACGACACCGGCGCCCAGGACGTCATCGCCCAGGAGCTGCTGCAGCGGGCGTTCTTCGGCGTCGGCGTGTTCTTCGAGGCCAACGGGACGTTCCTGACGATGACGTCGGCCGCACTCGAGGCGACCGGCGTCAACGTCGACTTCACCAACAACATCGACTTCATCCAGCCCGGGGCGGTGGTGTGGGGGGCGCCGAGCGAGATCGATGTGATCCTCGTCACCCAGAGCGAGTCCGGGCGGTTCTTCTGCGCCGGTGGGACGATCCTCGAGCCGCCGCGCTTCGGTGACGGCCTCGTGCTCGACGAGGTGATCGGCGCCTGCGCGGCACCGGTCGAGACCGTGCCGGATGAAGAGGCCGAAGGCGACGCCGGCGCCGGCGAGGCAGCACCCGAGGAGACCACGACCACGACCACCGCCCCGTAGGGCGGACGGTCAGCCGGCGCGGCGGAGGTACGGCCCCCAGGCCGGGTCGGGCGGTGCCCCGACGCTCACCAGCAACCAGCCGTGATGGCGAGGCGCAGCCGGCTGGCGGCGCAGCGGCAGCCCCGCCTCCTGCGGCGTCTTGTTGCCCTTCCGGGTGTTGCACCGGCGGCAAGCGGCGACCACGTTCTCCCACGTGTGCGTGCCGCCTCGCGACCTGGGCACGACGTGATCGAGGTTCTCGGCCTGGCTGCCGCAGTACTGGCACTTCGACGCGTCCCGGGCGAACACCGCCCGGCGGTTGAGCGGCACCCGGCGCGCATACGGCACCTTCACGAAGGTGCGCAGCCTGATCACCGAGGGAACGGTGACGCTGGCCTTCTCCGACTGCCACTGCTCGTCGGTGCCCTCGAGCACGTCGGCCTTCTCGCGGAGAACGAGCACGACCGCCCGCCGTCGCGGCACCACCGAAAGCGGTTCGTACGTGGCGTTGAGAACCAGCGCGCGAGCCATGGCGGCGAGCCTACTGCCTTTCGCCACCCCCAGGACGCCGCGCCCCCCACTCGCCACCCTCTTCCCCCGCTTGCGACACGCCCGTGGCCGCGACGCGGCCCGCCGCTCCGAACATCCGCTCCCCCCTCCCCGCTCGCGGCGGGACTCCCCCGCCAGCGCGGGGAGAGCATGCAACAACCCAGCACGGGACGCCCGAACACGCCACCGCCCGA
>JBFKDA010000234.1:0-4652 GCA_041619955.1 Acidimicrobiia bacterium
CCAGGCGCGTCGGGATCCGAGCATCGGGGTGGTCGCCGATGTAGCCGTCGAGCACCACCACGTCGACGTCTTCGAAGTGACGGTCCTGCGCCTCCGCCAGGCGGTCGAACTCCTCACGGGTGATCGTCGGGTCGGTGTGGCCGTCCGGGTCGTCGGCGACGATGAACGTCGAGTTCTTGGAGCGGGCGGTGACCTGCGCGGTGATGTTGACGTTGCCGAACTCGCTGATCGACGCGGTCGGCTGAGCCTCCGAGTAGGCGCGCAGCACGGCGGGTGGCGGGTTGTGCTCCGCAGTCCGGTACCGGAGTTCCATCTACCTGTTCTCCACTAGCACGAGGGGCGCAGTCGAGTCTAGGAGGGTGGAACTGAACCCGGCGGCCGACGCGGGTCAGTAGGCGGCTGGCTGCTGGTCGCCGATCTCGGCCTCGACGAGGTCGTGGAACACCGTGGCGAGCTTGGCGGTGACGGGCCCGACCGGGAGGTCGTGCTCGCCGATCGCCACCACGGGGGCCACCTCCTTGATCGTGGACAGCGCGATCACCTCGTCGGCGGCGAGCACCTCGTCGAGGAGGAAGCGCCCGGTGCGGACCTCGAGGCCGAGCCGCGCGGCTGCCTCGACCGCGACCTCCCTCGTGATGGAGGCGAGCATCCCGAGGTCGAGGTCCGGGAACACCAGCACCCCGTCCTTCATCCAGCACACCGAGAAGGTGGGGCCCTCGAGCACCCAGCCGTCCCGCGCCGTGAGCAGCGCGTCGTGGAAGCCCTGGCGCCTCGCCTCGAGGGTGGCCGCCATGTTCGGGGCGTACGACAGGGTCTTGGCGCCGGTCAGCTCGGAGTAGTCGCCGCCGGCGTGCCAGGGCGCCCACAGCGGGAGGAAGCGGAACTCGTCGGGCTCGTCGGGGAACACCTCCCACAGCACGATGACCCGGCCGGGCGCCGCGACGAAAGCGTCCCGGCTCCCGGTGGTGACCACGACGCGCACGAAGCAGTCGCTGCCCACCGCGTCGTGCCCGACCGCGGCCTGGCGGCGTACCCACGACTCGACGGCCTCCGGGTCGACCTGCGGCAGCCTGAGCAGGTCGAGGCTCCGGCCCAGCCGGGCGATGTGATCCTCGACGCGGAACGGGATGCCCCGGTACGAGCGCAACAGCTCGAAGGCGCCGTAGCCGCGCAGCACGGCCCAGTCGAAGACGGAGATGGCGGCGCGGCCCTCGTCGAAGGGCTCGCCGTCGATGAGCACTCGCACGGCGGCGAGAGTAGCGCAGGGGCGCGGCGAGGCGGTGGAACGGTCGACGCCGGATCAGGCGTGCGGGACGCGGATCCTGGCCGGGTCGTTGCTGAGCGTCTCGTAGACGTCCATGCAGTGGGAGACGTGGGCTCGCCACCCGTCGGTCGCCGGGAACCACGTCAGCGGCGGCACCGGCTCGGTGACCGGCTGGATGGCGTCGCTGCCCAAAACTCTGGCATAGAGGTGCTGGTGACGGCCCCCGAGGTTGTCAAGGTCTACGTCGTGTGCCACCGACCAGTCGAGCAGGGCCGGGCTGTACGCCAGGCCGAGCTGCTCGCAGAGCTGGGGCAGCACCGCGCCGGGGTGGGTGCGAAGGTCGGCGGCCTCGACGATCGCGAACGGGATGCCCCGGTCGCGGCAGTGCCCGATCTGGGCGGCGAGGAGGTCCCAGCCGGTCTCCACCTTCGGGTAGTTCGGGTCGTCACCGGCCTCCTGCTTCTTCACCATGCGGGAGGCGATGGCCTTGCGGGGATCGCGCACCATGAACGTGAGCGGCCGCGTGCTCAGCGCGGCGAGGAGCGGGAAGTGGTCACCCACCTGATAGGGCATCTCCTTGATCACGATCGACTCGCCGTGGACCCGATCGGCGAAGCTCGGCACGTCGCGCAGGGTGAGCGGGTCGGCGATCTTCTCTGCGGCCTCGGCGAGCGGGGCGCCGTCGAAGTACGACGTCTCGAACGGCTCGTGGCTGTAGTAGCCGACGGTGGGGTGCTCCCAGAACACGCGGGCCAGCGCCGTGGACGCGCAGCGGGGCGGGGATACGATGACGAGCACGTCGGCATAGCGGGCGACGGCCGATGCGAAGGCCGGCGGGACGGTCACGAAGGCGAGCGGTTCGGCAAGTCGGTCACGCTACCCCCGGAACGCGTTCGTGATCGGCAGTCTCCTGTCCTTGCCGAACGCCTTCTCGGTGATGCGGACCCCGGGGGCGGCCTGGCGGCGCTTGTACTCGTTGCGGTCGACCATCGCCGCCACCCGGCGGGTCGTCACGGGGTCGAAGCCGGCCTCCACGATCCGCTCCACCGACCAGTCCCACTCGACGTAGCGCTCCAGGATGGGGTCCAGCTCCTCATAGGGCGGTAGCGAGTCGGTGTCGAGCTGGCCGGGCCGCAGCTCCGCCGACGGCGGCTTGTCGATGATCTCCTTGGGGATCACCTCGCCGTCGCGGTTGCGCCAGACGGCCAGGCGCCACACCCACGTCTTGAAGACGTCCTTGATGACCGCGTAGCCGCCGGCCATGTCGCCGTAGAGGGTCGCGTACCCCACGGCCAGCTCCGACTTGTTGCCGGTGGCCAGCACGATGCCGCCGAACTTGTTGGACAGCGCCATCATCAGGGTGCCGCGGATGCGCGCCTGGAGGTTCTCCTCGGCAACGTCGGGCTCCATGCCGGCGAAGATCGGCGCCAGCGCGTCGAGGTACGCCTGGTAGGCGCCGTCGATGGCGATCTCGTCGAAGCGGATCCCGAGGTTCGCGGCCAGCCTGCGCGAGTCCTCGACCGACCCCGTGGAGCTGAAGCGGCTCGGCATCGTGACCCCCCACACCTGGTCGGGGCCAAGCGCGTCGACGGCGAGCGTCGCGGTCAGCGCCGAGTCGATGCCGCCGGAGAGGGCCACCACCACCCCGCCGAAGCCGTTCTTGCGGACGTAGTCCCGCAGCCCGAGCGTCAGCGCCGCGTAGACCTCGGCGTCGTCATCGAGCGGCTCCCGCAGCGGCGGCGGGGGCTCCGGCCGGCCGTCGAGCAGCGGCTGGTCGGTGACCACCGGGCCCACCGGCGCCGGCCCGTCCGGTGGCGGCAGCGGCACGTCGACCCAGAAGAGCTGCTCGCCGAACTGCGGCGCTCGGTACAGCAACGCGCCGGCTCCGTCGAACACCATGCTCTCGCCGTCGAACACCAGCTCGTCCTGGCCCCCGACGAGGTTGACGTAGGCGAGCGGCACGCCGCCCTGGGCCGCCCGCGTCGACAGCATCTGCTCCCGCTCGCCGCCTTTGCCGCGGTGATACGGCGACGCGTTGACGTTGAGGAGGATGCGAGCCCCGTTCTCGACTTGCAGGGCCGGAGGGCCGTCGGGCACCCAGATGTCCTCGCAGATCGATACCCCCACCGCAACGCCTCCGACCAGCCAGACCTCGCCCGAGTCGTCGCCCGGCGAGAAGTAGCGGTCCTCGTCGAACACGCCGTAGTTGGGAAGCAGGCCCTTGTGGTAGATGCCCTTGACGGCGCCGCGGGTCACCAGCGCCGCGGCGTTGGCGAGGCGGCGCGGCCCGGCGTCGTCGAGGGTGCGGCCCGGCCGCGTGCGATCGACGAAACCGACGACCGTGACGACGTTCTCGGAGCGCGCCGCAACGTCCTGCAGTGCATCGAGGTTGCGCTCCACGAACGTATCCCTCAACAGCAGGTCCTCGGGGGGGTAGCCGGGGACCGCGAGCTCCGGCAGCAGCAGCACGTCGGCCTGCACCGACTCGGCCCAGGCCATCGCGTCGACGATGCGGTCGCGGTTGCCGTCGACGTCCCCCACCCGCAGGTTGAGCTGGGCGCCGGCCACCCGCATGAAGTCCATGCGGGAAAGGTTAGGGGCCGCCTCCCGGTCCTACCCTTCGCCGGTGGACACCGCCATCTCGCCTGCCCGGGTCGGCGTCTGGGACGCACTCGTCCCGCGCCTCACCGCGGCAGGTTGGATCGAAGGCGGCACGGTCGAGCCGCGAGCTGCGCCCCATCTGCACGCGTTGCGGGCCGGGCCCGACCCCCACGGCACCCTGGAACGACTCGCCGACGTGCTGGAGGATGCTCCGGAGCTGGCCGAGCGGGCGCTCGTCGAGCCGTCGGTGGGCGAGGCCCTCGTCGCGATCGCCGGGGCGAGCCGGGCCCTGACCCGCACGGCGAAGGCCCACCCCGCTTGGCTGATCGAGGCCGCCACCGGTGAGGGGGACGGGCACGAGCCGCCGCCGGCCGACGTCGGGGCGATCCGCTCGTTCGTGCGCCGCGGGCTCCTCCGCATCGCGGTGCGCGACCTGCTCGGGCGCGCCGACATGCCCCGGGTCGGCCGGGAGTTGGCGGACCTCGCCGACGCCGCAGCCGCCGCCGCCCTTGCGTACGCCTTGGAGGACGCCCGCGGCTTCCCCGATACCGCCGACCTGCCCGAGGTGCCGTTCGTGGTCGTCGCCATGGGCAAATGGGGCGGCCGCGAGCTGAACTACGCATCAGACATCGACCTGCTGTTCGTGTACGACGCACCGGAGGGGGCCGAACCATCCCGGGTGGGCGAATACGCCCAGCGAGCGGCCGGGGCGTTCATGGAGGCCCTGGGCGGCGTGGCCCCAGAGGGGGTCGCGTTTCGCGTCGACGCCGACCTGCGCCCGGAGGGC
>JBFKDA010000235.1:0-4633 GCA_041619955.1 Acidimicrobiia bacterium
GCCACTGGGCCTCTTTGAGCTGCTTGACTCCGATCTGGCTTCCATCGGGAGCGACGACCCGGACCTCGCGGGCCCTGATCTTGTCGTTCACCCGCAGTTCGTCTGCGATGAGCACCTCCTCAGGCTTTGCTCGGATTGCACGAAAAAGCGGCAGCACAGGAACCGTGCTGCCGTCGAGTGCTACCTCGGCGCACCTCGGGTGGCCGGGTGGGAAGCAGCCGCTTCCGCTTCATTCAGTTGGCAACAAGTATAGGGAGGGCCCCGGAGCGGGGCAATGCCGGCGCCGGGCGGCCTATTCCTGCCCGGCGAGCTCTCGCAGCGCGCGCGCCGCCTGGACGGCCGCCTCGGCGGCCTCGATGCCCTTGTTCCCCGGGCCGGGCCGGCTGCGCTCGATGGCGTGCTCGGACGCCCGGGTGGTGAGCACCCCGAACCCCACCGGGACGCCCGTCTCCAGCGCGACGTCCATCAGCCCGCGGGCGGCCTCCCGAGCGATGTGCTCGTAGTGGTCGGTGTCGCCCTTGATCACGGCTCCGAGCGCCACCACCGCGTCGTAGCCCTGCCGGGCCGCCGCCCGGCAGACCACCGGGAGCTCGAACGATCCGGGCACCCTCACGACCGTCCAGTCGACGCTGGCCTCGGCGAGGAACGACTCGGCCCCCTGGAGCAGCCCCTCGGTGACCGGGGCGTTGAACCCGGCGACGACCAGCGCCACCCGCAGCCGCGACTCATCAGCCGGCATCGACGTCGATCTCGTGGCCGAGCTTCGACGCCTTCGCCGCGAGGTAGCCGCGGTTGACCGCGGTCGGGGCGGTCTGCAACGGGACCTGCTCGACGACGTCGATGCCGTGGCCCTCGAGGCCCACGCGCTTGTCGGGGTTGTTGGTGAGGAGTCGGGCGGAATGGACGCCCAGCTCCCGCAGCATGTCGGCCGCGAGGCCGTAGTCGCGGGCGTCGACCGGCAGCCCCAGCTCGACGTTGGCCTCCACCGTGTCGCGCCCGTCGTCCTGGAGGGCGTAGGCGGCCAGCTTGTGCATGAGGCCGATGCCGCGCCCCTCGTGGCCGCGCATGTAGAGGATGACCCCGCGGCCCTCGCCGGCGATCCGCCGTTGCGCCTCCCGCAGCTGGCTCTGGCAGTCGCAGCGCAGCGAGCCGAGCGCGTCGCCGGTGAGGCATTCGGAGTGCACCCGGACCAGCGGCGGAGTGCGCTCGGCCACGTCGCCCATCACCAGCGCCACCTGCTCGCCGCCGCCGTTCTCGACCCGGAAGCCGGCGACCCGGAAGTCGCCGAACTCGGTGGGCAGCCGCGCCTCCGCCACCATCCGCACCCGGCGCGGCCCGGCCAGGTAGTCGACGAGGTCGGCGATCGTGACCAACAGGAAGTCGTGCTCCTTGGCGAACCGGGCGAGGTCGTGGCCGCGGGCCATCGACCCGTCGTCGTTGACCACCTCGCAGAGCACGCCCGCCGGCTGCAGCCCGGCGAGGCGGGCGAGGTCGACGGCCGCCTCGGTATGGCCCGGCCGCACCAGCACCCCGCCCTCGGTATACCGCAGCGGGAAGACGTGGCCGGGCCGGGCGAGGTCGTCGGGCCGGGTGTCCGGGTCGAGGAGCGCCCGGATCGTCGCAGCGCGGTCGGCGGCGGAGATCCCGGTGGTGGTGCCGAACCGGTAGTCGACCGACACGGTGAATGCGGTGTTGTGGCTGTCGGTGTTGGCGGCGACCATCAGTGGCAGGCCGAGTTGGTCGAGGCGCTCCCCCACCATCGGCACGCAGATCAGCCCGCTCGTGTACCGCACCATGAACGCGATCCGTTCTGGGGTCACCTTGTCGGCGGCGATGATCAGGTCGCCCTCGTTCTCGCGGTCGGCGTCGTCGACCACGACCACGAACTCGCCGCGGGCGATCGCAGCGACGGCCTCGGGAATGGTGGCGAAGTTCATCGGGAGCCCTCCAGCAGGCGTTCGACGTATTTGGCGAGGATGTCGACCTCGAGGTTCACCCGGTCGCCGGGTCGCCGGCCGCCGAGCACGGTGACGTCCAGCGTGTGCGGGATCAGCACGACCTCGAAGCCGCCGGCGTCGACCGCGGTCACGGTGAGGCTGACCCCGTCGACGGCGATCGAGCCCTTCTCGGCGACGTAGCGCAGCAACCCGGGCTCGGCGGCGACCCGCACCCGCCGCGCGTCGCCCTCCGCCGCGACCGACTCGACGACGCCGACCCCGTCGACGTGGCCCTGCACGACGTGGCCGTCGAGGCGTCCGGTGGCGGGTACGGGCCGCTCCAGGTCGACGGGCGACCCGGTGGAAAGCTCGCCGAGGTTGGTGCGGTCGAGCGTCTCCTGGACGGCCTCCACCGCGAAGCCGTCGCCGTGCAGCGCCACCGCGGTCAGGCAGGTGCCGTTGATGGCGATCGAGTCCCCGATCTCGAGGCCGTCCCGGGTCTGCTTGGCCTCGATCACCAAGCGCCGCCCGGTGGCGGTTTCGGTGGCCTCGACAACCCTGCCCACCTCCGCGACGATGCCCGTGAACATCAGCCGGCCTCCGGCTCGAACTCGAGGCGAACGTCGGGACCGACCTTGCCGATGGCAGTCACCACGACGGGCCGGGCGGCGTGCAGCGTGGGGAAGGGGGCGGTGAACACGGGCCGGCCCATGCCGCCGGCGACCAGCGGCCCGAGGTACATCACCCCGCGGTCGACGAGGCCCTGTGCCCACAGCGCGCCCGCCAGGGTCGGGCCGCCCTCGACGAGCACGTCGAGCAGCCCGCGCCCGCCGAGGTCGGCGAGCACCGCGCCGAGGTCGACGCCGCCCGGCCGGGGCGCCACCGTCACCACCTCAACCGGCAGATCTCGTGGAGATGCGGCATACACCAACGCCTTGCGCGAGAACACCCGGGCATCGTGCGGCAGCGCCCGTTCCCCGGCGACGATCACCGGCACGGGCTGCGCGCCGTCGTAGCCGTCGAGGCGGACGTCGAGGCGGGGGTCGTCGGCGAGCAGCGTCCCGGCGCCGATCATCACTGCGTCCGCCTCGGCCCGCAGCCGGTGGGCATCGCGGCGGGCGTCGGCAGAGGTGATCCACTGGGAGGTCCCGTCGGCGGCGGCGGTCTGACCGTCGAGGGTCGCCGCCACCTTGAGGGTCACCCGCGGCCGGCCGGTGCGGCGGTGGTGGAAGTAGCCGGGATCGAGCGCTTCGACCGCGGTGGCGAGCACCCCGTCGATCACCTCGATGCCGGCGGCCCGCAGCCGGGCGAGACCGGCGCCGCTCACCCGTTGGTCGGGATCGCCGGCGCCGACGACCACCCGGGCAACGCCGGCGGAGATGAGCGCCTCGGTGCACGGCGGGGTGCGGCCGTGGTGGTTGCAGGGCTCCAGGGTGACGACCACCGTGCCGCCGGCGGCCCGCTGACCCGCCTGGGCGACGGCGTCGGCCTCGGCGTGCACGAACCCCGCCCCGAGGTGGGCGGCCTCGGCGACGAGGGTCCCGTCGGCGTCCAGCACGACGGCCCCGACCCGAGGGTTGGGGTGGGTGCGCGGGGCGGCGGCCGCCAAGGCGATCGCTCGCCGCATCGGCTCTTCGTACACGCACCGCTCCCGTCGTCGACGAAGAGAGCCCGCGCGCGCCACGGCAAAGCGAGCCCTCCTTCTCTCATCCGGACTTTCACCGTCGGCCCCGGAGTTTCACCGGATCCACCCCCGAAGGGGGTCGCGGGCTGTCACCGCCGGTCGGGAATTGCACCCTGCCCCGAAGGAGAGGCTGCGTCGATCCTACTCCGAGCGAGCTCGGAGTAGGAACTGAAGACCCCCGGCTGGCGCCCGGCGCGCGCCGGTGGCGGCCGTCACCGAGCCGGGCAACCCGGCGGCCCGGAATGAGGGCCGCCGCACCGGCCGTAGCAGGAGGCGCGCACGACGAGAGACGCGAACTGGCCGGTGCCAAACAAAATGAGCTACGCGGTTCGGCGGTCGATCTGGTAGGAGCTGCCGGCCTGGCGCTTGGCGTGCTCCTTCATCTCCGACGCGATCGCCGAGGCCTCCCACTCGCTGGCGATCTTGCGGCGGGTGTTGGTGGCGACGCCCAGCGACACCGAGCAGATGGGGAAGGCGTGGCGCTCCCCACGGCGGTCGGTGACTTCGATGAAGCCCTGCAGCGCGTCGGCAGTGTCGTAGAAGTCGAGGATGCCGTCGTCGAAGGTGTGGATCGACATCTTGCAGAAGTCCTCGACGAACTCGGGATCGACGATCGCGATGAAGTCGTCGCCGCCCACGTGGCCGACGAACGCTTCCTGGTCCTGGCAGGCGCTGGCAGCCTCGAGCAACGCGTGGGCGGAGAACTTGATGACGGTGTCGCCCCGCATGAACCCGTAGTGGTCGTTGAACGCCTTGAAGTTGTCGAGGTCGGCGTGCACCAGCGCGAAGGGCGCCTCCTTCTCGACCCGCTGCTCCAGCTCCCGGGAGATCCGGAAGTTGCCGGGCAGCCCGGTGAGCGGCGACAGGTCGCGCATCGCCTGGGCGCGGCGCAGCACGGTCTTGACCCGGGCCACCAGCTCCTCCAGGTCGAAGGGCTTGGTGACGTAGTCGTCGGCGCCCAGGTCCAGGCCCTTCACCCGGTCCTCCGCCAGCGCCTTGGCGGTGAGCAGGA
>JBFKDA010000236.1:0-4623 GCA_041619955.1 Acidimicrobiia bacterium
ACGGCGTGGTCGATCTTCCGCCAGTTCCAGCTCGAACTGCCGGTGGTGCGCCTGGAGCCCCCCGGCCACGGCATCACCGGCCTGCCGACCTACGTCTCGACGCAGCAGCCAGGCCCGCTGTCCCACACGGAGCGGCTGCCCAACGGCCGGGACCTGGTCGTGCGGGCCGAGGTCGTCGGGGTGAAGGTGGTCTGGGGCGACGGCACTGCCACGTCGCACGACCTCGGCGCGCTTCGCCCCTACCCGGCCGGTACCGCGACCCACACCTATGCGACGCGGACGTGTCCGGCGTCGTACCGGGCCGAACACCCCACCGGGGGCAGTTGCCATCCGACGTTGGAGGCGTACGGGGTGGCGGTGACCCACGGCTGGCTCGGCGGGTACCGCTACGACGCCGGCTGGGTCGACCTGGGGATCATCGAACGCACCAGCACCGTCGACTACGACGTCGACGAGGTCGTCGGCGTCCTCCAACCCTGAGCCACTGCTAGCCCTTCGGAGGCGGATAGAGCACGGCACCGGGCCGGAACGCTGCGTCGGTGATCGCCGAGCGCAGGGCGCCGGCGCGGACCTTGCCGTTGTGGGTCAGCGGGATCGTGCCGGGGGCGACGAGGTGGACGCGGGCCGGGCGGATGCCCAGCGCCGCGGAGACGTCGGCGGCGATGTCCACGGCGAGCGGATGGAGGGCGTCGTCGGCGATCCCGCGTACTTCGGCGACGACGTGGGGCTGCTCGCCCTCCAGGCCGCCCCGGTCGATGCCGACTGCCGCGGCCATCCGGACCTCTGGCCGGCGGTCGACGATGCGGACGATCTCCTGCGGGGCGAGGTTGCGGCCGCCGACGATGATGATCTCCTTCTTCCGCCCCACGATGTAGAGGTTGCCATCGTCGTCGAGGTGGCCGAGGTCGCCAGTACGCACGAACCCGTCGGGGGCGAACACCTCGGCGGTCGCGTCCTCGTCGCCCCAGTAGCCAAGCGCGTTGGCGGGGCTGGACACCTCGATCTCACCGTCGGCGGCGATGCGGAGGTCGATGCCGGGGAACGGCGGGCCGACCGACACGAAGCCCCGGCTGTCAACGGGAGGGCGCGAGCCGGGCGGCCACGTGGTGACGCCCACCGTGCACTCCGCCAGCCCGTACCCGGCAACCATCACGCCCTCCAGGCCGGAGCGGGCCTCGAAGTCGGCGATCGTGGTGGCCCGCACCGGCTCGGCGGCGTTGAGGGCCATACGGAGGCTCGACAGGTCGACGTCCTCGGACACGCGCCGGAGGGCGAGGCGGTACGCGAAATCGGGGGCGGCGGTGAACGTCGCGCGGGTCGCCTGGATGGTCTCCAGCCACGTTCCGACTCGCCGCAGGCTGGTCGGCAGCAGGTGCAGCTCCAGGCCCAGGTCGAACGGCGTCATCGTCATCAGGATCAGCCCCATGTCGTGATAGGCGGGCAGCCAGCTCACGAACCGGTCCTCCGGCGTGATCGCCATGCCCGCCACCATCTGGTCGATGTTCGTCAGTAGGCACCGATGGCTGATCATCACCCCCTTCGGCTCGCCGGTGCTGCCCGACGTGTACTGGAGCATCGCGAGGTCGTCGGGCCGCGTGCCGGGCAGCGGGGGAGCGGGGCCGGCGTCGCCCCATGTCGCCGCGGTGACCAGCAACGCGGCGTCGCAGCGGTCGACCGCCCGCGCCAGCTCCTCGGGGCCGAGCCCAGGGAACACCGGCACCGCCACCGCGCCGGCCCGCAGCGCGCCGTAGAACGCGGCGAAGAAGTCCGGGCCGTTGGGCAGCGCGATCACCACCCGGTCACCGGGGCCGACCTCGTCGGCGAGCATCCAGGCGGCGGCCCGGCCGGCTTCGTCCCACACCTCCCGATACGTCCAGACGCGGCCCTCGAAGGTGAACGCCCGGCCGCCGGCCGCGGCGCGGGCAGCCAGCATCTCGACGAGCGTGTTCACCGGCGGGCGGCGGCGACGGCGGCGGCCAGCTCGGCGACCGTGTGCACGTCGGCGAGGGCGGCGTCGTCCAGCTCGACGTCGAAGTGCTCCTCGAGGGCGGCAACGATGTTCACGACGTCCATCGACTCGGCATCGAGGTCTTCGACGAGGCGCGCGGACGGCGGCACCTCGTGCACGCCGAGGATGGCGCCGACGATCTGCTGGACTTCCTCCACCATCAGAACCCCTGGGAGACCTGGCCGTACACTATCGGCGGGATGGTGATCGACCGCACGGCCACGGGCCGTCCGCTGGGCAGCATGGAGACCGCGCTCACGCTGCTCGACCAGCACTGGGCGATGAACCTCGTCGCCGTCCTCCGCCTCGCCCCGGCGCCCGACGCCGTCCAACTGGCCGCGGCGCTGGCTCACGTGCAGCGCCGCCATCCCGCGCTGCAGGCGCGGATCGCGCCCGACCGGCGGAGCTTCCGTTTCGTCTACGGCGACGTGCCGGCGATCCCGCTCGATGTCCGGGAACGGCCGGACGACGACCACTGGATGGAGGTCGCCGCAGAGGGGCTCAACGAGCACCTGCCGGCCGAGCAGGGGCCGCTCGCTCGCGCCGTCCTCCTGCGCGGTGAGCACGCCGGCGAGCTGGTGATGGCGTTCCATCATGCCGCGGTCGACGGGGCATCGGTGGCCTCGCTGCTCGGCGAGCTGCTCGGCGCCTACGGCGGGGCGGCCGACGGCCCGCCGCTCACCGCCCCGCCGGCGGCCGAAGAGCTGCGCCCGACGCCCCGGCTGCATATCGCCCGGCACCTGCTGCGGGAGATGGCGGCGGAGCCGAGGTACCGGCTCGCCATGCGGCGGGCCGGGGCGACGGGCGTGCAGGCCGCGGCGCACAGCCAGGTGCTCAACGCCACCCTCGACGCCGGCGCTACTGCGGCGATCAGCCGGGAGGCGCGGCGGCGCCGACTCACGGTCCCGTCGGTCATCCAGGCCGCGCTGCTCATTGCGATCCACCGGCGGCGGTACGGAGGCGCCGAGCTGCCGCTGCGCACGTTCTCTCTCGCAGACCTCCGGCCGCACTTCGAGCCGCCGGTGGGCCCGGAACCGCTGGCGTGCTACGTGGCGCTCACGTCCCAGGACGTGCCGATGCGGCCGGGCCGCGACCTCTGGGAGCTGGCTGCCGACGTCCAGGGGCGGGTCGAGCGGTCGGTGCGCGGCGATGCGAAGTTCACCGCGGCCGCCGCCGCCCAGCCGTTGATGCGGATGGCGCTGGCCACGAAGCGCCTCCGCATGGGCAACGTCGCGCTCAGCTACACGGGCAACCTCGCCCCCCAAGCCCCGCCGGGGCCGCTCGCGGTCCGGGGCGTGCACGCGTTCGTGTCCAACCTGCCGATCGGTCCCGAGCTGAGCCTGCGGGCCGGGATGCTCGACGGCGGGCTGTCCTTCGACGCCATGGCCAACGACGCCGACATGGACCGCACCGAGATGCAGGCGCTCCTCGACGACCTCGCCGCCGCACTCTCCGCGGCGGCATCGCCGGCGGAGGAGTAGTTTCACGTGCATGGGCGTCGACGCCGTCGGCGCGCGGTTGCGCCGGCGCTGGTTGCTCGTGGCGATGGTGCTGCTGCTCTCGGTCGCCGATTCGGCGTCGTCGGACTCCGGCAACGGTGAGACCGGGCAGCCACGGCCGCCGGCGGTCGCGATCAACCTGCCAGAGCATCGCACGGTGGTCGCCGTCGGCAGCTTCGAGGTGAGCGGGACGTTCGCCGGGCAGGTCGACCGCATCGAGATCGCCATCGACGGGGGCCCGGCCATCCGCGCGCAGCCGTCCGACGATGCGGGGCGGTGGCAGGTGCCGGCAAGCCGCATCGACATCGCCCCCGGCATCCACGAGATCGTCGCCACCGCGACTGGGCAGGCCGGCACGGCCCGCGACCAGATCGAGGTCGCGTATCAGCCGGACGGGCCCGGGTTTGCGATCCGGCTGGCTCCTGAGCGCCTCCGGATCGACCCGACCGTGCCCGGTGGGGAGCGCGGCGAATCGAGGCTCGAGAGCTACGCAGCGGCCGATTCGCTGCGATTGGACCTCGCTGCCACGACGACCCCCGGCGGCCTGGACGTCGAGCTGGCTCCCGCTTCGGTCACGGGCAAGACCAGCGCAGGCGTGCTGGTCGACGCGACGAGCGCACCACCCGGCGACTACGTGGTGACGGTCACGGCCACCGACCCCGACGGCGCGGTCCGGCAGGCGCAGCTCGACGTGACCGTGGTCGGGGCACCGCCACCCACCACGCCGACGACCACCTCCGCGCCGGCCACGACCACCACCACCACCACCACGACGGCTGCCCAGCACGCGCTGCGGTACGACGTGCTGAGCACCGTGACGGCATCTTCCACCGGGGGAGTGGGCAACGAGGCCGAGGCGACCTGGGAGATCGCCTGGCCGTGCGACGACGGCCGCTGCGACGGCATGGTCGTCGACGGCGGGCCCCGCAGCCGGCTCGCGTTCGCCATCGCCTACGAGGCCGCCACCGAGTCGTACGGCTTCGACGTCGTCCTGGAGAACGCCGCCAACGAGGACTGCCCCACCAACCCGATCACCGGCAGCATCGAGCCCACCGCGTGGGACTCGGCCGGGCCGGTCACGTTCGACTACACCCTCGACTCGGTGCTGCAGTGCAC
>JBFKDA010000237.1:0-4608 GCA_041619955.1 Acidimicrobiia bacterium
AGCACCGTTCATCGTCACTCCAACACTGTGAGTCGTGCTCAGTGATGGCAAGCCTAGGTACGGGCTTCGGTCGACTCAATGGGCCAAGTCGTGTACCCCAGCGGGCCGGCGCAATCCGGCTGGTTCGACCACTACGCGACCCTGTTCGACACGGTCGAGATCAACAACACGTTCTACGGCATGCCGGCCGCCGGGACGTTCGCGGCCTGGCGGCGGCGCGCCCCGGCTGGCTTCCTGTACGCGGTGAAGTTCAGCGGCTTCGCGACCCACCGCAAGAAGCTCAAGGACCCCGACATGTGGCTCGACTACTTCCTCGACCGGGCCCGCCTGCTCGGGGAGACCCTCGGGCCGGTGCTGGTGCAGCTCCCTCCCAACTGGCGGCCGAATCCCGGCCGGCTGGCGGAGTTCGCGCGGCGGGCCCCCGGCGATATCCGGTGGGCGCTCGAGGTGCGAGACTCGCGGTGGCTCGTGGACGAGGTGCTCGACGTCGTGCGGCAGCACGGCTGGTGCCTGGTGCGCCACGACCTGCTCGCCGAGCAGCCGGACCTGCCTGCGCCCGGGTGGGCCTACCTGCGGTTCCACGGCCCCGACCCGAGCCGCCCCTACGTCGGGTCGTACCAGCCGGCGGCGCTGCGGCGCGTCGCGACGGAGATCCGGGCGCACCTGGCGGCTGGCCGCGACGTCTACGCCTACTTCGACAACGACTACGGGGGACGCGCGGTCGGCGATGCGCGGGCGCTCCGGGAGCTGGTGACGGGCCGCTGACGGCAGGCCCGGGCCGATACCGCCCATCGCCCTTGGCCGGCAACCGGCGGGCCGTGGGACAATGGATCCATGGAGACCCTGGCCGCAGAGCGCCGCATCGCCGACCGGAGGCTCGGCCGGGCGCGCTTCCACGTGCCCGAGCGCCGCACCGGCTTCGACCGGCGCGACGCCACACGACGCCGTCGCGACGCCCTGCTCGCCGCCTACCGCGATCGGACGGGCCTGATCGTGGCGGTGCTCGCCGCCATCGTCGCTCTCAACGGCGCCGACCTGGCGCTCACGCACGTGGCGCTGGGTCGCGGGGCCACCGAGGTGAACCCGGTGATGGCGGCCTGGTTCGCGGCAGGCACGGCACCGGCTGCGCTGTTCAAGCTGTCCGTCGGCGCGGCCGTCGCCGGGGGCCTGTGGGCGCTCCGGCGCTACCGGACCGCGCTGGCGGCGTCGCTCGGCATCGCCGCCGGGCTGGCGCTGGTCGTTGCCTACCTCGCCGCCGGAGTGGTCGCCGGCGCCTGAGCGAGGAAGTCGCCCACCAGCCCGCCGACCGCCTGGTGCTCGATGAGGAACCCGTCGTGGCCGTGCGGGCTGTCGATCTCGACGTAACGGGCGTTCGGCAGCAGGTCGGCCAGCTCGTGCTGTTCCTCGACCGGGTACAGCACGTCGCTGGACACGCCGATCACCAGCGCCGGCGCGGTCACCCTGCCGAGGGCCGCCGCCGCCCCGCCCCGCCCGCGGCCCACGTCGTGCGAGTCCATCGCATAGGTGAGCGTGACGTAGGCGCCGGCATCGAACCGCTGCACGAGCGCGTTGCCCTGGTAGCGAAGGTACGACTCGACGTCGAAGATCCCCTCGGCGGCGTTGTCGCCGTGCTCGCTGCGGCGGCCGAACTTCTCGGCGAACGACGCCGGGCTGCGGTACGACACGATGCCGATCTGGCGGGCGACGGCCAGCCCCGCCAGCGGCGGGTCGGCCAGGTCGTAGTGCCCGTCCCGCCACTTCGGGTCGGCGAAGATCGCCTGGCGCTGCGCCTCGCTCGTCGCGATGCACCACGGCGAGTGCGCCGCGCCCACCGAGATCGGGGCGATCGTCGCCACGAGGTCGGGGTAGAGCAGCGCCCACTCCAGCACCTGCATGCCGCCCATCGACCCGCCGACGACGCATGCCACCCGCGCCGCGCCGAGGTGGTCGGTGAGCCGCTTCTGGAGCCGGACGATGTCGCGGATCGTCACGTGGGGGAAGTCCCCGGCCCACGGCCGCCCCGTTGCCGGGTTCTTCGACGGGGGGCCGGTGGTGCCGTAGCAGCTCCCCAGGACGTTGGCGCAGATCACGAACCAGCGATCGGTGTCGATGCCGCCGCCGGGCCCGATGGCCGGACCCCACCACTGATCGGCGTTCTGGTCGCCGGTGAGGGCGTGGCAGATCACCACGGCGTTGTCGCGGGCCTCGTTCAGCGTGCCCCAGGTGCGGTAGGCCACCTGCACGTCCGGCAGGGTCGTGCCCGCCTCGACGTCGAACGACCCAGCGTCGAACCAGCGGGTGTCCGGGCCCACCCCGTACCTGGTTCCGACGCTGGGGTCGTTCTCGAAAGTCATCAGGCGGCCTTGACCCCCGCCCGCTGGAGGGCCTGGTCGAAGTCGGCCTTGCTGTCCTCGTTGTGCTCGATGCCCTCCGATACCCGCACCAGGTCGGGCTCGACGCCCGCCGCCCGCTGCTCGTCAGCGTCGAGCTGCTGATGGGTGGTGGACGCCGGGTGGATGACGAGCGTCTTGGCGTCGCCGACGTTGGCCAGGTGGCTGGCCAGCTCGACCGTGTCGATGAAGCGCCGGGCGGCCTCGTACCCGCCGGCCACCCCGAAGCTCAGGACCGCGCCGAAGCCGTTGCGCAGGTAGCGCGTGGCGTTCGCATGGGCGGGATGCGCGGGCAGGCCCGGATAGGCCACCCAGGCGACGTCGGGCCGCTCGTCGAGCCAGCGGGCCAGCTCGAGCGCGTTGTCGACGTGGCGCTGCACCCGCAGCGACAGCGTCTCCAGCCCCTGGAGCAGCAGGAACGAGTTGAACGGGCTCAGCGCCGCGCCGAAGTCCCGCAGCCCCTCGACCCGCGCCCGGATCGCGAAGGCGATGTTGCCGAAGTCGCTCTCCGGGTTGAACACGTCGGTGAACACCAGCCCGTGGTAGCCGGGAGCCGGGTCGGTGAACAGCGGGAACTTGCCGTTCCGCCAGTCGAAGTTCCCCGAGTCGACGATCACGCCGCCGATCGAGTTGCCGTGCCCGCCGATCCACTTGGTGGCGGAGGCGACGACGATGTCGGCGCCGTGCTCGATGGGCCGCACCAGGTAGCCGGCCGCCCCGAACGTGTTGTCGACCACCAGCGGGATGCCGTGCTCGTGGGCGACCTCGGCCAGGGCTTCCAGGTCGGGCACGTTGTAGCGGGGGTTGCCGATCGACTCGACGTACAGGGCCTTGGTCCGGTCGGTGATCTTCGCCGCAAAGCCGTCGGGGTCGTCGCCGTCGACGAACGCGACGTCGATGCCGAGCCGGGGGAACGCCACCTTGAACTGGTTGTACGTGCCGCCGTACAGGTTGCTCGTCGACACGATCTCGTCGCCGGCCTGCGCCAGCGTCGTCAGCGCCAGCAGCTGGGCCGCCTGGCCCGACGCGGTGGCCACGGCCGCCACGCCGCCTTCGAGCGCGGCGACGCGCTGCTCGAACACGTCGGTCGTCGGGTTCATGATCCGGGTGTAGATGTTGCCGAACTCCTGCAGCCCGAACAGCCGGGCCGCGTGGTCGGCGTCGTCGAATGTGTACGACGTCGTCTGGTAGATCGGTACGGCCCGGGAGTTCGTCCCGGGCGCCGGCGCCTGGCCGGCGTGTACCTGCAGTGTCTCGAATCGATGGCTCATGGCCGGGTCTCCTCCTGGTCGTGACCCGCGACGCTCTGGAGACGGGAAAACCGCCTCCGGGAGTATGAGGCGGTTGCGGCAGCGCTTCCGTGATCTCATCTGTCCCGCCGGCCGACGCCGGTGAGCAGGAATTGGCACCGTTCGCCGCCGGCTGGCCGGCGGGATGGTTGCCAAGGCTTCGCAGGGCCTGTCCCTCCACCTTTCTGGATGAGTTGTCTGGTGTGGTCAGTGGTTGGTCGTACGCCGTCCTCAGTCGGGGGCTTGAGTTGTAGGCGAGTCGGTCCCGCCTGTCAAGAACAGGTCACAGCGCGACCAGCGTGAGGCTGGCGGAGCCGCCCGCCGCCAGCGTCACCGTCCACTGCCCGGTGCTGGCGTCGAAGCTGCCCGACGACGGCGTCGCCGTGACGACGGTGCGGGCCGGCGGGGCCGACGAGGCGACCGTCACTTGCCGGGGCGTGGGGGCGGGGTTGACGGCGACGAGCTCGTACGTCTGCTCCGCCTGGTCCTGGGAGAGGGTGGTCGCCGAGATCAGCACGGCGCCGTCGGCCGGAGGCTCCTCGGCGGATGCTGGCACGGCGGCGGCGAGCAACGCGAGGATGACGGCGGCGAGGCTGAGAAATCGGACGGGCATGTTCAAGATTTCCTTCCGGATGGTCGATACAGGGAGGGTTGCCTGCATCGGATGCGATGTGGGAACTCTATCCTTGCCACGTAAAGTAGTCAAGCAACTCTTTTCCGTGGTGCTCATCGGTGGCGCCTGCCCGGCTCCTACACTCCGATCTCCCCATGAGCGACCGCGAGTTCGGCTTCGACACCAGGGCCATCCACGCCGGCCAGCCGCCGGACCCGGAGACCGGCGCCCGCGCGATGCCGATCTACGCGACCACCTCGTTCGTGTTCGACGACACCCGCCAGGCCGCCGACCTCTTTGCGCTCCAGACCTACGG
>JBFKDA010000238.1:0-4601 GCA_041619955.1 Acidimicrobiia bacterium
GCCACATCGGGAAGCTGCCCAATCGGCAGCTACCGCCACATCGGGAAGCTGCCCAATCGGCAGCTACCGCCACATCGGGAAGCTGCCCAATCGGCAGCTACTGCCACATCGGGAAGCTGCCTAGTCGGCAGCTTCCATGAGGCTCTCCGCCAGCGACGGGTAGACCATCAGGGTCTCGACCAGGTGGTGGACCGACAGCCGGGCCTGCACGGCCAGCGCCAGGATCGCCACCAGCTCCGAGGCGTGGTGGCCGACCACCGTGCCGCCGAGCACCGTGTGGGTGGCCGGGTCGGAGATCACCTTGACGAAGCCCCGGGTGTTGCCCTGGATCACCGCCCGGGCGTTCACCGCGAACGGCACCTTGGTGATCCGCACCTTGCGGCCCTCGGCCGCGGCGTCGACCTCCTCCAGCCCCACCGATGCGATCTCGGGCTCGGTGAAGATCGCCTGCGCCATCTTCCCGTAGTCGAGCGGCCGCACCTTCTGCCCCATCGCGTGCTGGGCGACTTTGCGGCCCTGCATCGCGGCCACCGACGACAGCGGCATCTGGCCGGTCACGTCGCCGGCCGCGTAGATGTGCGGCTGCGTGGTGCGCTGGAACTCGTCCACCACGACGTATCCGTGGTCGGTCTCCACGCCGGCCGCCTCCAGGCCCAAGCCCTCCGAGTTCGGCACCGAGCCGATCGCCAGCAGGCAGTGCGACGCCTCCACCCGCCGGCCGTCGTCTGTCTCGACCACCACCCCGCCGTTGGAACGGGCGGCCTTGGTCGCCCGCGCCCCCTTCCACAGCTTCACGCCCCGCTCCAGGAAGTCCTGCTCGAGCACGAACGCCACCTCGGCGTCCCGATGCGGGAGCACCTGCTGGCGGCTCACCACCAACGTCACCTGGGAGCCGAGGGACGAGAAGATGTGGACGAACTCGACGCCCGTGACCCCGGCCCCCACCACCACCACGTGCTCCGGCAGCTCCGGCAGGTAATAGGCGTGGCGGGTGGTGATGATCCGCTCCCCGTCCACCACCGCCCATGTCGGCACCCGGGGCGACGACCCGGTGGCGATCAGCGCCAGGTCGAACTCGAGCACCCGGCCGCCCACCTCCGCGGTGCGGGGGCCGGTGAACACGGCCCGGCCGTCGATGATCTCGACGCCCTGGCTGACCAGCATGTCCTTCGTCGACCCGCCGACGCTGTCGATCAGCCCCTGCAGCCGCTTCGACAGACCGGCCATGTCGGGGGTGAGGTTGTCGGGCGCGTCGAGGCCGAGCCGCTCGGCGTGGCGGATGGCGTGGAGCCGCATCGACGACGCCACCATCGCCTTGGACGGGATGCAGTCGAGGAGATGGGCGGCGCCGCCGACCACGGTCTCCTCGACCATCGTGACCTCGGCGCCCAGCGTGGCGGCGATCGTCGCGGCCGTGTGGCCGGCGGGTCCGCCGCCGACGACGAGGAAGCGGGTGGCGGTCTCCTCGGTCATGACGGGGGACGGTAGCTGCCGAACACGTCCCGCAGCGCCCCGGCCACCTCGCCGAGGGTCGCCCCCGCCGCCAGGGCCTCCTTCATCGGGTACAGCAGGTTCTCGCTTCCTTCCGCCGCGTCGTGGACGGCGGCGAGCTGGCGGTCGACCGGCCCGCGCGCGGCGCGGCGCGCCACCAGCGCCTCTACCTGGGCGGCCTCCAGTGCCGGATCGACGACCAGCACCGGGATCGGCGCCTCGTCGCCGTCCAGGAAGCGGTTGACGCCGACCACCACCTGGTCCCCGGCGTCGACCGCCCGGGCCGCCGCGTAGGCCGAGTCCTCGATCTCGCGCTGCACGAAGCCCGCCTCGATCGCCGCGACCGCCCCGCCCATCCCCTCGACCTTGTCGACCAGCGCCAGCGCCTCCCCCTCGACCGCGTCGGTCAGCGACTCCACGTAGTACGACCCGGCCAGCGGGTCGACCGCGCCGGCCACCCCCGACTCGTAGCCGAGGATCTGCTGGGTCCGCAGCGCCACCCGCGCCGCCTCCTCGGTCGGCAGCCCCAGCGCCTCGTCGTACGAGTTGGTGTGCAGCGACTGGGTGCCGCCGAGCACCGCGGCCAGCGCCTGCACCGTGGTGCGGGCCACGTTGTTGAGCGGCTGCTGCGCGGTGAGCGTCGAGCCGGCGGTCTGGGTGTGGAACCGCATCCGCCACGAATCCGGCCGCCGCGCCCCCACCCGCTCCCTCATCAGCACCGCCCAGAGCCGCCTCGCCGCCCGGAACTTGGCGACCTCCTCGAGGAAGTCGTTGTGTGCGTTCCAGAAGAACGACAGCCGCGGCGCGAAGTCGTCGACGTCGAGGCCGGCCTCCTGCGCCGCCCGCACGTAGGCGAGGCCGTTGGCCAGCGTGAACGCCACCTCCTGCGCGGCGGTCGCGCCTGCTTCCCGCATGTGGTAGCCGCTGATCGAGATCGTGTTCCACGCCGGCAGCTCGGCGGCGCAGTAGGCGAAGAGGTCGGTGACCAGCCGCATCGACGGGGCCGGCGGGTAGATGTAGGTGCCGCGGGCCGCGTACTCCTTGAGGATGTCGTTCTGCACGGTCCCCCGGATCCGGTCGGCCGGCACCCCCAGACGCTCGGCGACGAGCTGGTAGAGCAACAGCAGGATCGCCGCGGTGGCGTTGATCGTCATCGACGTCGAGACGTCGCCCAACGGCAACCCACGCAGCAGCGCGTCCATGTCCTCGGCGCCGTCGATCGCCACCCCGACCTTGCCGACCTCCCCGGCGGCGCGCTCGTCGTCGGAGTCGAGGCCCATCTGGGTCGGGAGGTCGAACGCCACCGAGAGGCCGGTCTGGCCGGCGTCGAGCAGCGCCCGGAAGCGGTGGTTGGTCTCGGCAGCGGTGCCGAACCCGGCGTACTGGCGCATCGTCCACAGCCGCCCGCGGTACATCGACGGGTAGGGGCCGCGGGTGAACGGGTACGCCCCCGGCTCGCCGAGCTTCTCGGCCGGGTCCCATCCCGCCAGCGAGCCCGGCCCGGCCACGGGCGGCACGTCGGGTCTGGCATCCTGGGGCATCGCGCCTCAGCGTACAACTCCGCCGCCCTCCTCCCCACCCCTGCGTTGCTGACCGCCCGCTCTCTGTAGAATGCCCGGGAACCTGTTCGCCCCCGGCGACGCTTTCCCGCAGGGACCTCCATGGACGAGAACATCCACGCAGCCGAACGCCGCGACCGGCGGGGCCACCGCTTGCTGGCCCTCACCGGCCTGGTCGTCGCCGCGCTGCTGGCGTCCACGTGGGTGGGGCTGTTCTCGTTCCTCGGCGCCAACGCCGCCTTCGGCACCGCCACCGACATCCAGGACCGCTACATCCCGGACCCGGGGCCCATGGAGCTCGCCCTCCCCAACCTGTCCGAGCTCTCGCGCGTCTACACCACCGACGGCGTGCTGCTGGGCATCCTGACCGAGCGCAACAGCCAGCCGGTGAAGCTGGAGGACGTCCCGGAACTGGTCATCAACACGGTGCTCGGTGCCGAGGACGCCGACTTCTTCGAGCACGAGGGCATCGACTTCTCGGCGATCGCCCGCGCCGGGCTCGCCGACCTCCAGGGCGGCCAGCTCCAGGGCGGGTCGACCATCACGCAGCAGGTGGTGAAGCAGAACTTCGCCGGCAACGAGCCCACCCTCGAGCGCAAGGCCGCCGAGGCGGTGATCGCGGCCGAGCTGGAGCGGCGGTACTCGAAGGAGGAGATTCTCGAGTTCTACATGAACTCGGTGTTCTTCGGGGCCAACGCCTACGGCGTGAAGGCGGCTGCCGAGGAGTACTACGGCAAGGACCTCGACGAGCTGACGCTGGCCGAGGCGGCGGCCATGGTCACCCCGATCCGCAACCCGACGCTCTACGACCTGCGCCGCAACCCCGAGGTGGTGCGCCGCGCCCGCAACGCCGTCATCGACAACATGGTCGCCGAAGGCTTCGTCACCGAGTACGCCGCCCGCCTCGCCAAGGCCGAGCCGGTGCGCACGATCCCCCACCGCGAATTCGAACAGCTCGTCCCGCAGGTCATCAAGGCCGTCAACGACGAGATCCTCAACAACCCCGCCCGGTACAACCTCGGCGAGACGTTCACCGACGCCAAGCGGTCGATCTTCGGCTGCCCGGCGTACGACACCGAGTGCGAGGGCGGCGGCGGCCTCAACGTGACGGTCACGCTCGACTTCGCGCTGCAGAACGAGGCCACCCGGATCCTCCGCAACTGGTTCCCGCCCGGGCCGGGCGTCCGGCCCACCGGGGCGATCGCGATGGTCGAGAACGCCACCGGCGCGATCCGGGTGATGGCCGGCGGGCTGGAGTTCGGCGACGACCTCGAAGCGGGACAGCGCCCGTACGACCTGGCCGGCAAGGGCCGCCAGAACCCGGGCTCGGCGTTCAAGCCGATCGGCCTGGCGGCGGCGCTCGAGAACGGGTGGACCCTGCGGTCGTACTGGGACTGGACCAGCCCGCAGGAGCTGGACTTCCCCGGCTCCTCCAAGCCGTGGAAGTGCAACAACTTCAGCCGCAGCGGCTCCGGTATCCGGACGCTGGAGAGCGCGCTGGTGGCGTCGACCAACACGGTGTTCTGCCAGGTGTCGCTGGCCGTCGGCCCC
>JBFKDA010000239.1:0-4578 GCA_041619955.1 Acidimicrobiia bacterium
CACCGCGTTCAAGTTCAAGAACACGTTCAACGTCAAGGGCTCGTTCAAGACCGGCGGCCTCGCGGGCTTCCTCTTCGGCAAGGCGTCCACCAGCGTCGAGAACACGACCACCACGGCGTTCTCCACGACCATCAACGCTCGCTACAAGAACAAGTTCAGCGTCGAGGCGCACGGCACCAGCCTGCTGCGAACGACCCTCGTGCCGGTACCACCTCCCGAGCGAGCGGTGCCGCGGGTGCGGGTGCTCGAATCCGGCAACGGCGACTGAGCCGATGGCCAGCGAGATCGACGAGCTGCTCGTCGTACCGTTCGACGTCCTGCTCTCGGAGACGGCCCGCGCCGTCGCCGAGGCGCAGGCGGTGTTGGACGAGACATCGATGCGGGTCCAGGAGCAGCTCGACATCCTCACCGCCCAGGCGCTCGCCGACGCCGGCGCCGAGCCGGCCGGGCTTGCCCGCTACCAGGTCGACGCGACGTGGTATCACATCCCAGAAGTCGACATCGAGATGAAGATGGCCGTGTCGATGGAGCTGAAGCGGGAGACGCGCCGCGACGGCCGGACCGTCTTCAAGCCGCGGCTACGCAGCATGCCGTACAACTCACGTGTCAGGAACGTCCTCAACCTCGAAGCCGAGGGCACGAGCCGGGTGTCGGCGCGGATCGTATCGATCCCGGCGGCCGAGCGCGCCGCCCCGGAGCTCGGGTAAGGCCGAGCGCACATGCCCACTGATCGCAAGGCGCGGGACCCGGACCGCCAGCTCTCTCGGCAGGTCGACGAGCTCGAGAAGCAGAACGCCGAGCTGGCCGCCAAGAACGTCTCGCTCGACGCCGAGAAGAGCCAGTTGCGAGCGCAGGCCGAATCGCTGATCGCCGAGGTCGAGAAGCTTCGGCGCCAGGTCGACGACGCCCAGGCCACCCGGCCCGCGGTCACGTTCAACCAGCTCGGCGACCAGCTCCGCAACGCGCTCGCCGCCGTTGAGGACACGACGGCCGGGCCAGTCCGATACGTGACGCGGCGCGCCGAGTTCGAGCTGAAAGCGGCGTTCGACACCGAGAACGACGAGCTGGTGGTGCGCCTGCCCGGTCTCACCGAGGCCGTCGACCCTGGTCTGCTCGGCACCCTCAAGCTCGAGTTGGCGGGGAACGCCACGGGCGAGGTCGACTTGTCCGACCTCGTACTGGTCCCGACCTTGCTCGGCATGACCGAACAGGGAGCGGCCAATCGCCTGGCGGCCGCCGGCCTGGCTGTCGGCGGGTCGAGCGAGCGTGAGTCGGTCCAGCCGGTGGGCACCGTCGTCGGCCAGGACCCGGACGGCGGTAGCTACGTGCCCGCCGATACCGCCGTCGACCTGGTGCTGGCGTCAGACCGCGTCACCGTGCCCGATCTCGAAGGCCTGCCGCTCGACCGCGCCGCCGTCGAGCTGTCACGGCGCCGGCTCACGCCGGGCACCATCGCCACCCGGGCTTCGGACGAGCCCGAGGGAACGGTCGTCGGCCAGCGCCCGGCTGCGGGCCGCAAGGTCGAGCGGGGAGCTGCCGTCGACCTCACCGTGGCCGAGGCTGCGTCGGTGGAGGTGCCGGATCTCGGCGGCCTCACCGTCGACGAGGCCACCGCCGAGCTCGCAGAGCGCGAGCTGGAGGCCGGGCGCATCGTGCGACAGCCGAGCAGCGAGCGGCGAGGCGTGGTGATCGGACAGGAGCCCGTAGCCGGGGCCGAGGTGCGGCCCGGCAGCCGGGTGGCGCTCACGATCGCCGGCCGGAAGATCCGCCGGGCGCAGGTCACGCCGGACGTGGTCGGCCTGATTCGGGAGGCGGCGGTCGACGTGCTGGAGGGAGCCGGCTTCGAGGTCAACGTCGTGACCGCCCGGACGAAGATCACCGCGGAGTCGTTCGACACCGTGAAGTCCCAGCTTCCGCCGGCCGGAACGACGTCCGCCGATTCAACCGCGACGATCCGGGTGGTCGGGTCGCTCGACGGGGTGACCGCGGTCGACGGCATCGGCTCGAAGACCGCGGCGGCGCTCCGCAAAGCGAGGATCTCGACGATCGGCACCCTGGCGTTCGCCGACCGCAAGCAGGTTGCAGGCGCCATCGGCGGTTCCGAGGAGCGCGCCGCCGAGTTCATCGCCGAGGCTCGGGACCTCAACGACGCCGCGGTCCTGAGAACCATCGAGGGCATCGACAGGAAAGAGGCGCTGGCCCTGGTCGTCGGCGCCGGTATCCGCCGGCCCGAAACGCTCGCCCAACAGGACCCGCGGGTGCTCGCCCGCACGCTCCAAAGTGCGCGCCGGCGCGGTGAGGTGGACAAGGGCATCAGCCTCGCGCTGCGCAGCGTGACGGCGTGGGTCGACGCCGCCGACAAGCAGCTCGCCGGCAGGTAGCCGCCTACCAGTGCCGCGCCCGCGATCACGTAGGATGCAGCCGCGGCGCCGTGGCGGAGGAGAGCATGCCCACCGAGCAGGAGATTCGTGCGGTCGTCGCGCGCGTGGTCGCCGGCATCGGCGGCGCCGCCCCGTCGCCGCAGCCCGCTCCGCAGCCGTCGGCGGCGCCGGCCGGTCAGGAGGGCCGCATCGCCATCGGCGCCGACCACGGCGGCTTTGCCTTGAAAGAACGGCTCGGGTTCAGGCTGCGGGAGGCCGGCTGGGACGTCGACGACTGCGGCACCGACACGGGCGAGTCGGTCGACTACCCAGACTTCGCTGCCGCCGTCGCCCGCAAGGTCGCCGACGGGGACTGCCGGTGGGGGATCGTCGTCGACGGCGCCGGCATCGGCAGTGCGATGACCGCCAACAAGGTGCCCGGGGTGCGGGCCGCCATGTGCTACGACGTGTCGACGGCCCGCAACAGCCGTGAGCACAACCATGCGAACGTGCTGACGCTGGGCGCCGGCATGATCGGCGACAACCTCGCGTGGCAGATCGTCGAGGCCTGGCTGGCCACCCCGTGGGGCGGCGGCCGCCACGCCCGCCGCGTCGCCAAGATCGACGCCCTCGACCGGGCGGTGACCGGCTGATGGCCACCGACCAGGACATCATCGAGGCGGTCACCCGGGAGGTGCTGGCCGTCCTCACCGGGGACAAGGACCCGTGCGCCGACTGCCTGGGTAGCTGCGCGGCTCACTCGTCCGACCGGGTCCGCACGATCGTCGCCTCCGGTGCCGACCGGGTCACGTTCCGGGGCAACGGCGCCGACGTCCCGTCCGACCTGGCCCCCTACATCGATCACACCCTCCTCAAGCCCGAGGCCACCGCCGGCGACATCGACCGGATCTGCGACGAGGCGATGCGCTTCCACTTCGCCTCCGTCTGCGTCAACCCCACCTGGGTGCGGCGGGCGGCGTCCAACCTGCGGGGGAGCGGGGTGCCCGTGGCGTCGGTGGTCGGCTTCCCGCTCGGCGCCACCCCCGCCGAGATCAAGGCGATGGAGGCCCGCCGCGCCCTGCGCGACGGCGCCCGGGAGATCGACATGGTGATCAACGTCGGCGCCCTCAAGTCGGGCTTCCACGACGAGGTGCGGGAGGACGTCGCCAAGGTCAGCGACGCCTGCCACGAGGTCGGGGCCCTCAACAAGGTCATCATCGAGGCGGCGCTGCTCACCGACGAGGAGAAGGTCCTCGCCTCGCACCTCGCCAAGGAGGGCCGGGCCGACTTCGTGAAGACGTCCACCGGGTTCGGCCCGGGTGGTGCGACCGTGCGGGACGTGGCGCTGATGCGGGAGACGGTGGGCCCCCACCTCGGCGTCAAGGCGTCGGGCGGGATCCGCTCGGCGGCCGAAGCCCACGAGATGATCGCGGCGGGCGCCACCCGGATCGGCGCCTCGGCGGGCGTGCAGATGGTCACCGGCGGAAAGGCTGACGATGAGCGATATTGAGCTGCGGTCCTATGCGTTCCTCGACAGCCTGCAGCCGCAGTACACGGCCTTCCTGGGCACGATCGCCCAGGGTTTCCTGCCGCTGGCCGGGGATGCGTCGCTGTGGGTGGAGATCGCCCCCGGCATCGAGATCAACCGGCTCACCGACATCGCCCTCAAGGCCACCGGCGTCAAGCCGGCGATGCAGATCATCGAGCGCTACTACGGGCTGCTGGAGGTGCACGCCCCGTCGCAGGCCGCGGTGCGAGCGGCGGGCGACGCGATCCTGTCCGAGATCGACCACGACGAGACCGACCGCCTCAAGCCCCGCCTGCTGTCGAGCCAGATCATCCGCAACGTCGACGACCACCACGTGCAGCTCATCAACCGCTTCCGCCACGGCCACATGCTGCTCGGCGGCCAGACCCTGTACGTGATGGAGGTCGAGCCGGCTGCCTATGCCGCGCTGGCCGCCAACGAGGCCGAGAAGGCGGCCGACATCAACATCCTGGAGGTGCGGGCGTTCGGGTCGATGGGCCGCATGTTCCTGGGCGGGGAGGAGCGGGACATCGACGTCGGCTGGCGGGCCGCCGTCGCCGCCGTGGAAGGCCTGGAGGGCAGGGAAATGACGAGCAACAGATGACGTCCCAATCGATGACGAGGAGGAAGGCACAGCATGGCTGAAGCATTGGGGATGATCGAGTGCCGGGGATTCCCGGCGATGGTCGA
>JBFKDA010000240.1:0-4577 GCA_041619955.1 Acidimicrobiia bacterium
CGCGGTGTACGCGTGGCCGAGCTTCGGGCTGTACCGCATCGGCACCCAGGTGGCGATGGCCCAGCGCGTCGAGGTTCCGCTCGACGGCGCGCACCGCCACGACCTCGACGCGATGCTGGCGGCGATCCGCCCCGACACCACGGTCGTCTACGTCTGCAACCCCAACAACCCGACCGGTACCCACGTGCCCGCCGGGGCGCTGTACGACTTCGTCGCGCAGGTCCCGGAACGGGTCCTGGTGGTGGTCGACGAGGCGTACTTCGAGTTCGCGACCGCGGCCGACTTCGGCACCGCGCTGCCGCTGGCGCTCGCCCAGGACAACGTGCTGGTGGCGCGCACGTTCTCGAAGGTCTACGGGCTGGCCGGGATCCGCTGCGGGTACATGGTGGGGGCGCATGCGACGCTCGAGGAACTGCGCAGGGTGCAGCTCCCCTTCACGACCAACGCCCTGGCGCAGGTCGGCGCCACCGAGGCGTTGCGGCACCAGGACGACGTGGCCGACCGGGTGCAGCGCAACGCCGAGCGGCTGAAGCTGTTCGCCGAGGAGCTGGCCGACCGGGGCATCCCGTTCGCCGACAGCCAGACCAACTTCGTGTACCTCCATCCCGGCGGCGACGACGCGCAGGAGTTCAAGCGGGCGCTGCTGCCGCACGGGGTGATCGTCCGCCCCTTCGAGCACGGATGGGTGCGGGTATCGGTCGGCTCGGACGACGAGAACCGCGCCTTCTTCACCGCGCTCGACGCCGTCCGCGCCTGAGCCGCCTGCCAGCGCGGGCCCACGACCGGACGGGCTACACCGGCGCCGGCAGCACCGTTCCGGTCGCCTCCCCGAACCCGATCCGTGGCAAGCCGGCGCCGCCGCACCAGCCGCGCAGCGTCACGGCGTCGCCGTCCTCGATGTACACGCGGCTCGACCCGTCGGGGAAGCCGACCGGCTGGGTGGCCCGCCAGGCCAGCTCGATCATGCTGCCGTACGAGTCCGGCGTGGAGCCCGAGACCGTGCCCGATGCATAGAGGTCGCCGGGACGCACGTTGGTGCCGTTCACCGTGGCGTGGGCGAGCTGCTGCGCCATGGACCAGTACATGTGCCGGAAGTTGGTCCTCGTCACCACGTAGGGACCGCCGCCCGGTGGCGTGATGCTCACCTCCAGGTGGAGGTCGACGTTGCGCGGGCCGGGCTGCGCGAGGTAGGGCAGCGGCGGCGGTGCCTGGTCGGGGCCGCCTACCCGGTAGGGCGCCACCGCGTCGAGGTCGACGACCCACGGCGAGATCGTGGTCGCGAACGACTTGCCGAGGAACGGCCCCAGCGGCACGTACTCCCAACGCTGGATGTCGCGGGCGCTCCAGTCGTTGACGAGCACCATCCCGAAGATGTGCTCCTCGGCCCGCTCGACCGGGATCGGCTCCCCGAGTTGGTTGCCGGGCCCGGTGACGAACCCCACTTCCAGCTCGAAATCGAGTGCCCCCGTCGGGCCGGCGACCGGTGGTGCGTCGCCGAGCTTGAGCTGGCCGCACGGCCGCACCACGGGCGTGCCGGACACCACGATGCTCGATGCCCTGCCGTGGTATGCGACCGGCAGCCACCGCCAGTTGGGCAGCAGCGGCTCGGCATCGGGCCGGAACATCCGGCCCATGTTGGTGGCGTGCTCGAGCGAGGAGTAGAAGTCGACGTAGTCGCCGGGTCGGATCGGCAGCAGCATCTCGGCGTCGGGCATCGGCACCAGCACCCGCTCGGCCAGGCCCCACACGTCGCGGATCTCCCGGTTGTCGAACGAGAGCAGCTCGGACACCCGAAGGCGCACCGCTCGCCACGTGGGCCGGCCCAACGCCAGGAACGCGTTGAGCGACGGCTGGGCGAACACCCCCCACGGCAGGTCGAGGTCGTCGCCGAGGAGCCCGGCCTCGGCGGCCGCATCGAGGTCGAGGATGCGGTTGCCGATCGCCACGCCCACGCGGGCCACCCGGCTCTCGGTGCGGAACACGCCGTATGGGAGGTTCTGGATGGGGAAGTCGGAATCCACCGGGACCGGGATCCACGACCCCAGCGCCGGGTGGGTGGTGGGGTCGCTCACAACGCCCCCGTGTCGAGCGGGAGCACGCCCATGGCGGTGAGGTCGGCGAGCGGCTCGGCGGCGTCGCAGCTGCCGTAGGCGAGGAAGCCCAGCCGCCGGGATTCGAGGATCGCCTCGGTGCGGGATGACAGGCCGCGCCAGGCGAGCCGCTCCTCGTCGAGATCGAACGCCGCCGGGTCGCGCTCGGCGACGATCGTCGCGACCTCGTCGACCGGGAGGAGATGGTCGCGGCCGAGCACCTCGGCGGCGAGCACGTTCAGGAAGCCGTGGTGGGTGAAGCCCGTGGCCAGGTCGTCGTGACGGACGGGGTGATGGAGCCCGGCGGTGAGCTTGTACGGGATGCCCAACTCGCGGCAGCGCACCACGAACGCGGCGACGCGTGCCGGCGGCGGGAAGGCGTCGGCGGTGAGCCCGCCGCATCGCAGCTTCGCGCCCAGCCACGCACCGGTTTGCTCCCGGGCCTCGGCTGCGGCCGCCAGCCAGGGCTCGAAGTCCGCCGGAACCTCGAGCAGCAGGCGGCCGCCCAGGACGGTGGCGGCGCCGGCGACGTCGGCGAGCAGCGGCGCCGCGGGCGCGGCCCGCAGCTCGACCAGCTCGGCACGCTTGTGCGGGGGTATCCCGTCGATGCGCTCAGCCACGGCCGCGGCGCGGGTGGCCAGCGCACCGTGGTCGTTGCCGGCCACCACGCTGAGCGGGAAGTCGACCTCGCCGAGGTCGGCGAGCCGGGACGCCGGGATCACGAAACGGTGGACGAACCACCACTCGGACGACGCCTGGAGGCGCTGGTACTCGGCGACCGCAGCCGGCAGGTCGAGGTTGGCCGGCGGGAAGAGCCCTGCGTAGTCGACCAGGCCGCCGAGTGCTGCGACCCGGGCGTCGAGCGAGCCGCGCTCTCGGACCGGCGGTGGGATTGACATCGAGGCGTCAGGCTAGCAACATCGGCCCAGCCGAATCGAACACATTGTTCGATTATCGAACGCTTCGGGAGACGCCATCGCCGAGATCGCCAAGACGCTGGACCAGGGGTTGATGCTCCTGGACGCGATCGCCGAGCACGGCCCGGCGAGCGTCGCCGAGCTGGCCGGCCGCACCGGGCTCAACCGCACCGTCGTGCACCGCCTGGTCGCCACCCTCGATCAGCGCGGGTTCGCCCGCCGGCGCGACGACGGCTCGGTGGCGCTCGGACCGAGCCTGCTCGACCTCGGCGACCACGTCGAGAGCGACCTGCGGGCAGTGGCCCGGATCCCGCTGCAGGTGTTGGCGGCCCGCACCGGCGAGACCGCGGTCATCACGGTGCCCGACGGTGCCGAGGCGGTGGCGATCGACCAGGCCAACACGTTGCGCCACGTGATCCGCGTCGACTACCGGCCCGGCTTCCGGCACCCGCTGGACCGGTCCGCGCACGGCAAGGCGATCCTCGCGTTCATGGACGAGCCGCCCATGCCGCCCGACCGCGGCGAGGCCGGTGTGATCCGGCGCCGGGGCTTCGCCGTGTCGCGTGACGAGCTCCAGGCGGGAGCCGCCGGCCTGGCCGCCCCGGTGTTCCGGCGGGGCGGGGCGGTGGTGGCGTCGATCGGGATCGTGGCGCCGCTGGACCGGATGCCGGGCGAGGAGACCGCGGCGCGGGCGGTCATCGAGGCCGCGGCCGAGACGTCGCGGGGGTTGGGTTTCCGACTGCCCAGGAAGTCGGCACAATGAGACCGAGGAGGTAGCGCAGATGGTGGACCGAGCGACGATGGAACGGGCGAGGGAGCATGCCGCAGGTGACGAGTTCCCGCTGATCGGGTTCTCGCACCTCGAATGGTGGGTGGGCAACGCCTATCAGACGGCGCAGTTCCTGCGAGCCATGCTGGGGTTCCGGATCATCGGCTACCGGGGCCCCGAGACCGGCGTTCGGGAGACGTCGTCGTACCTGCTGGCCTCGGACGACATCCGGTTCGTGGTCACCGGCGCCATGGGCCCCGACCACCCGGTCGCCCACCACGTCCTGGCGCACGGGCCCGGCGTCCACGACGTCGCCCTCCACGTCCCCGACGCCGAGGCGGCGTTCGAACTGGCGCTGGAGCGGGGCGCCGAGGCGGCGTACAAGCCGATGGTGGTCGAGTCCGACCGCGGCCGGAAGGTGATGGCCGGCATCAAGGCCTACGGCGACACCATTCACTCGCTGGTCGAGGGCGACGGCGAGCTGCCCGACTTCGAACCGCGTGACGACACCGTGGCCCGTTCGGTCGGCCTGCGCTTCATCGACCACGTGGTGGCCAACGTGGAGATCGGCGCGATGGACGACTGGGTGGAGTTCTACGAGCGGGTCTTCGGGTTCACGCTGCTGCGCCACTTCGACGACGACGACATCTCCACCGAGTACTCGGCGTTGATGTCGAAGGTCGTCTGGGACGGCAGCGGGATCATCAAGCTGCCGATCAACGAGCCGGCCGAGGGCCTCAAGCGCTCCCAGATCGAGGAGTACCTGATGTTCTACCGCTCGTCGGGCGTGCAGCACGTGGC
>JBFKDA010000241.1:0-4561 GCA_041619955.1 Acidimicrobiia bacterium
CGATCGATGACGCCCGGTGAGCGCCGCAACCCCAAGGTCATCGACGGCAGCCGCAAGCGCCGCATCGCCCGCGGGGCGGGCGTCCGCCCGCAGGACGTCAACGGGCTGCTGAAGCAGTACTCCGAGGCGCAGAAGATGATGAAGACGTTCGCCTCCGGCGGCCCCATCCCCGGCTTGGGGATGATCATGCCCGGCGGCGGCCGCCGCAAGGGGAAGCCCAAGAGTTCGAAAGCCAAGGCGAAGAGCAGGAAGAAGAGGTGACGGGATGGCGGTGAAGCTCCGCCTGATGCGGATGGGGAAGAAGAAGCAGCCCACCTACCGGGTGGTGGCCGCCGACGCGCGCTCGCCGCGCGATGGGCGGTTCATCGAGCTCATCGGCAGGTACGACCCCCGCCAGGAGCCGTCGCTCGTCGAGATCGACAACGACAAGGCCCGCGCCTGGCTGGCGAAGGGCGCCCAGCCCACCCCGCAGGTGCGCAAGCTCCTGCAGATCTCGGGTGCCACCGAAGCGCCGCCGGGGGCGACCACGCCGTCGGCGCCGGAGGCACCGCCGGCCGCCAAGGCCGTCAAGGGCCATCGCCCCGAGATCCACGTGGTCGGCGAGGAGGCTGCCGATGCGGCCCGCGACGAGGAGGCACCGATGACCGCAGCAGCCGCTGCAGCCTCGGCCGTCGAATCCGTCGCGACCAGCGCTCCGGAGGCCAGCGCTCCCGAGGACGCGGCTCCCGAGGACGCGCCTGTCGAGAACGCGCCTGCCGAGGACGCACGATGAGCGAGGGCGCCATCGTCGAGAAGGTTGTCCGCTACATCGTCGGCGAGATCGTCGAGGACAAGGACAGCATCGAGCTGCAGATGGTGCAGGACGGTCCCGACGAGGTCGTCGCCGAGGTCCGCACCGCCAAGCGCGACATGGGCCGAGTCATCGGCCGCCACGGCCGGGTGGCGAAGGCCATCCGCACGGTGGCCCAGGCGGCGGCCGACGAGGAAGGCCTCACCGCGCAGGTTGAGTTCCTCGACTGAGCCGCGCGTCCCGGTCGGCCGCGTCGGCCGGCCCCACGGCGTGCGCGGCGACGTGGTCGTCCGGCCGCTGAGCGACCACCCAGGGCGCTTCGCCGCCGGCAGCCGCATGCGGGCAGGCGACGCCGACCTCGTCGTCGCCGCCAGCCGCCCCCACCAGGGCGACCTCATCGTCACCTTCGAGGGCGTCGCCGACCGCGACGCCGCCGCCTCGCTGCGCGGCGCCGAGCTGACGATCGCCGCGTCGGAGCGGCGCGAGCTGGACGACGGCGAGTACTGGCCGGACCAGCTCGAGGGCATCGCCGTGCTCGACCCCGGCGGCGACCGCATCGGCACGGTGGCCGGCGTCGTCATCGGCGACGCCCAAGACCGGCTGGTGATCGCCGTCCCGGGGGGCCGGCAGGTCGAGGTGCCGTTCGTCGAGGAGTTGGTCGGCGAGGTCCACCCGTCCGGGGGCTTCGTCGTCGTCGACCTGCCGGACGGGCTGCTCGACGGCTCAGCCGACGAGTAGCGGCCGGCGCGCACCGCCGGCCACCACCTCGACGGTGCCGGTCGGCCCTTCGGTGAACAGCACGTCGAACCATCCCCACGGGTACGACGGCACCGCCACCGTCTGGCTCACCTCGGCATCCGAGCCCACCACCGTCACGGTCAGCTCACCTGAGGGGCTCCTGCCGTACCCGCTGACCCGCAGCGGGTAGTCGTCGACCGCCGCCGACGGCTCCAGCAGCGCCGCGTCGGGCCCGGCCACGGCCACTCCGGCGGGCAGCTCGCCGGCGCGCCGCACGTCGACCATCACCCGGTTGCGGGACGGCACCACCGCGGCCGCCACCTCCGCCCCCAGGTGCACGTCGACGGTGAGCCCGTCGTCGTCCCGGACGACGAACGCCCGGCCGGCCAGCTCGCCGGGCAGGGTGACGTCGGCGATCGCGGTCTCCACCACCGACGGTGGGAAGCGCAGCCGCAGCACGCCGAGCCGCGCCAGCAGCTCCACCTCCACCACGCCGACCGCGGTGGCCGGCGCGCCGTCGGCGGTGGCGAGGTCCACGGCGATCCGCTGGCAGCGGGTGGCGCTGCCTCCCTGCAGCTCTGCGTCGACGCGGATCTCCGCGAGCAGGCGGGCATCCCCGCCGGGGCCGCCGGTGGTCCCGACCACACCTGCCGTGACGAACTGCTCGGGCGGCGGGCCGTCGGGGAAGCAGCGGTCCTCCACCGGCGCCTCGGTGATCGCGGCGGCCGGCAGCGTCGACGGCGGGGCGGCGGTGAGCGCCGGCGGCAGGCTCGTCACCGAGGGCACCGTCGCGCCGCTGCACGCCGCCAGGAGCAGCATCGTGGGGACCACGCCGGGGCGCACCCGCGGGACCCTACCCGACCACCCGGCGAGTACGCTGGCACCCGATGACCGATCGGGCAGTGCTGGGGGTGCGCGCGAGCGCAACGTTCTGGACCGTGTGGACAGGACAGTTCGTGTCGATCGTGGGGTCCGGCCTCACCCTCTACGGCATCCCCATCTGGCTGTTCGTCGAGACCGGCAGCATCACGCAGCTCGCGAGCCTCATGCTGGTGATGGCGCTGGCGCGCACCGCCGCGATGCCGCTGGTGGGCGTGCTCGTCGATAGGTGGGACCGGCGCCGGGCGATGATCGTCAGCGACGCCGGGGCGGGGGCCGCCACGCTCGTGATCGCCGCGCTCATCGCGTTCGACGCGCTCGCGGTCTGGCATCTCTACCCCATCCTGGCCGCCAGTGCGTTCTTCGGCGCGTTCCAGTACCCCGCGTACTCGGCGGCCGTCTCGCTCCTGGTGCCCAAGGACCAGCTCGGTAGGGCCGCCGGTCTCGCCGAGCTCGCCGAGTCCGCCCAGCGGGTGCTCGCCCCGGTGGTGGCGGGCGCCCTGCTGACGTGGGTCGACCTGTGGGCGCTCGTCGTCGCCGACTTCGCGACGTTCCTGGTGGCGGTGGCCACCCTCGCCACCGTGCGCTTCCCGCGGCCACCGGCGTCGGCGGAGGCCGCGGCGGCGTCCGGCAGCGTGTGGAGCGAAGCGCGGTACGGGTGGCGCTACCTGCTCGACCGGCGCGGCCTGCTTGCGCTGGTGGCGTTCATCGGCGTCATCGTGCTGTTGCTGTCGTTCGTCAACGTGCTGATCTTCCCGCTCGTGCTGGCGATCGGCACCGAGGCTGAGCTCGGTGCGACGCTGTCGCTCGCGGCGATCGCGCTGCTCGGGGGCAGCGCCCTGATGAGCGGTTGGGGCGGTCCCGACCGCAAGGTCAACGGGACGCTGGGGTTCATGGTGCCCCTCGGCGTCGGGCTGGTGGTGGTCGGGCTGCGCCCCGAGCTGTGGCTGGTCGGCGCCGGGATGGCGCTGGTGCTGTTCCAGGTGCCGCTCATCAACGGGTGCAGCCAGGCGATCTTCCAGACCAAGGTGGCCCCGGACGTGCAGGGCAGGGTGTTCGCCATCCGCCGGCTGGTCGCCGAGGGGTTCGCCCCGCTGGCGTTCCTCGCCGCCGGGCCGCTCGCCGACGGGCTCTTCGAGCCGTGGCTGGCCGACGGGGGGGCGCTCGCCGGCAACGTCGGCGACCTCGTGGGCACGGGACCGGGACGAGGCGTGGGGCTGATCTTCGTGCTGCTGGGGCTGGCGACGATCGCAGTGACCGCGCTCGCGTACAGCTACAAGCCGCTGCGGGACGTCGAGGTCGAGCTGCCGGACGCGATCGCCGACGCGCCCGTGCCTGCGTCCTGACCGGCGGCCGACGCTCCGACGGCCCGGCGGCTGGGGGTGGCGCAGGGAACGCGCCGTGATAGCTTTGACGCATGCCCCACCCGCCGCCCGACCCCGCGCTCGCCCTCGCCTACCTGGAGGGGCGCCGGTCTGCCGAGCCGCTGCTCGCCGAGGCCGGCGGGCTGCGAGACGAGGGGAAGGGCCGGACGGTCACCTACAGCCGCAAGGTGTTCGTCCCGCTGACCACGCTGTGCCGTGATCGGTGCACGTACTGCACGTTCGCCAAGCCCCCCGGGGCCGGCGGCCAGTACCTCGAGCCTGCGGACGTCATGGCGATCGCCGCCGCCGGGGAGGCACACCGGTGCACGGAGGCGCTGTTCACGCTGGGCGACCGCCCCGAGGACCGCTGGCCACAGGCGGGGGAGTTCCTCGCCGCGCACGGCTGCGCCACCACCCTCGACTACGTGCGGCTGATGACCGAGCGGGTCGTGGCGGAGACGGCCCTCTTCCCGCACGCCAACCCGGGCCTGATGACGGACACCGACGTGGCGGCGCTGCGGCCGTCGAACCCGTCGATGGGCCTGATGCTGGAGAACATCTCACCGCGCCTCATGGAGCCGGGGATGCCCCACCACGACTGCCCCGACAAGGACCCGGCCCGCCGGGTCGACACGATCGAGGCGGCGGGCCGCAACCGGGTGCCGTTCACGTCCGGGATCCTGGTGGGGATCGGTGAGACCCCCGCCGAAGTCGTCGACAGCCTCTTCGCCCTCGCCAGACTGGCCGACCGCTGGGGCTGCATCCAGGAGGTGATCGTCCAGAACTTCCG
>JBFKDA010000242.1:0-4537 GCA_041619955.1 Acidimicrobiia bacterium
CCGCCCTCCTCCAACGCCTCGAGGCTGCCCTGTTCGACGTCGAGGAAGAGCGTCTCGGCGGCCGTGGCGGCGTCGATGCCGACGAGGGGCTCGTCCGAACCGTCGCGGGCGAAGAAGTTCACGCGCAGCTCCGTCACCGCAGCCAGCTCGGCGAGGCTCTCGAGCTCGTCACTCACCGTCGTCGGCATGCCCCCGGCGAACCCCTCCACGCCCACGACGAAGTCGGCTCGCAGCGTGTCCTCGATCGTGGCGCTCAGCGACTCGCGGAACGACGCGGCGAAGATGAAGAAGAAGCCGACGAGCGCCAGCCCGATCATCAGCGCCGAGGCCGTGGTCGCGGTGCGCCGGGGGCGTCGAATGGCGTTCTCGCGCGCCAGCTGCCCGGTGACCTTGCCGAGCCCGACGAAGGGGGCGGCGACCACGGCGGCGACGGGCCGCACCACCAGCACGCTCAGCACCGAGACGCCGACGAACACCACGAGCAGCCCGATCCCCACCACGAACAGGTCGCCGATGGGCAGGTCGACGAGGTCGTAGAGCCCGGTGGCGATCACGAGTACGCCCACGGAGAGGATCGCAGCCCCGAGGTACGTCCGCCGCCGCATCGAGCCGGGACGGTGGGCGGGCACGTCCTGCATGGCCGCGATCGGCGGGATCCGCGCCGCCCGCAGCGCCGGGAGCACCGAGGCTGCCACGGTCACGCCGATGCCGATGGCCAGCCCCCAGATGAAGGCGTCCGAGCCGAGGCGCATGGTGGTCGTGGGGAGGTCGAACCCGAGCAGCTCGGTGACCAACAGCAGGAGCCACGAGACGCCGAAGCCCGCGAGGAGCCCGATCAGTGAGGCGACGACCGCCACGACGGCGGCCTCGACGAGCACCATCCCCACCACCTGGCGGCCGGTCGCCCCCACGGCGCGCAGCAGGCCGAGCTCACGCGTGCGCTGGCTGATGATGATGCGGAACGTGTTCTGGATGATGAACGATGCCACGAACACCGACACGAACGCGAAGATCAGCAAGCCGACGCGGATGTCGGCCAGCTCGTCCTGTAGCGCCTCGGACTGCTCGGCCGCCTCGTCGGCGGCGATCACCGACTCCATGCCGTCGGGCAGGACCGCGGCGATCGCGTCGCGCACGTCGATCTCGTCCGCGCCGTCCTCGACCCGAACGCTGATGCCGTGGAACTGACCCTCGACGTCGAGCAGCCGTTGCGCCTCGCGCAGCTCGAAGCCTGCGAACGTGGCACCGCCGAGGTTGTCGGTCTCCCCGAACCCGGCGACGCCCACGATCTCGACGCGCTCCGTGCCGATCGGCACGATCACGTCGATCATGTCGCCTGGCTGGAGGTCGTGATCTTCGGCAGTGCGGGCGTCAACGGTCACTTCGCCCGGCCCGGCCGGCGCCCGGCCGGCGCGCAAGTCGATGTTGCCCTGGAGGCGGGGGTCGACGGCCCACGAGCCGCCGAGGGTCGGCGGGCCGAAGGGGAGGATCGCCTCGCCTTGTTCGTCGGTGAGCAAGGCGAACCCGAAGACGGAGCCCTCGGCGACGGCGACGCCGTCCACCTCCTCGACCGTCCGCAGGAGCCCTTCGTCGAAGGGCGGCGGCCCGGCAAAGGCCGGTCCCTCCCCGGTGTCCGCCTGCACGATGACGTCGATGCCCGCGAAGGAGTCGGCGAAGATGTTGTCGAAGGTCCGGTTGATCGTGTCGGTGAAGACGAACGTCCCGGCGATGAAGCCGACGCCCAGCACGATCGCCATGCCGGTGAGGACGAGGCGCAGCTTGTGGGCGAGGACCGTCTTCAGCGCGGTTCTAAGCACCTCCCACCTCCAGCGCCTTCATCTTGTCGAAGATCGCATCGGGCGTCGGCCCGTCCAGCTCGTCGACGATGCGCCCGTCCTTCAGGAACACCACCCGGTCGGCGTAGCTGGCGGCGGCGGGGTCGTGGGTGACCATGACGATCGTCTGGCCGAACTCCTTGACCGCCATGCGCATGAATGCCAGCAGCTCGGCCCCGGAGCTCGAGTCGAGGTTGCCGCTGGGCTCGTCGGCGAACACGATCTCGGGCCGGCTCACCAGCGCCCGGGCGGCGGCCACCCGCTGCTGCTGCCCGCCCGACAGCTCCGAGGGCCGGTGCGACAGCCGGTCGGTGAGCCCGATGGTCGTGACCACCTGCTGGTACCAGGCCGTGTCGGTGGGCGCGCCGGCGATCCGCAACGGCAGCTGGATGTTCTCCGCCGCGTTCAGGGTGGGGATCAGGTTGTAGGCCTGGAAGACGAAGCCCACTTTCTCGCGGCGGAGCAACGTCAGGTCGCGTTCCTTGAGCGAGGTCAGGTCGGCATCGCCGATGAACGTGCGACCTGCGGTGAGCCGGTCCAGGCCCGCCATCGTGTGCAGCAGCGTCGACTTGCCCGAGCCCGACGGGCCCATGATCGCCGTGAACTGCCCCCGCCCGAACGCCACGGTCACGCCGTCCAGCGCCCGGACGGCGGCGTCCCCCGAGCCGTAGACCTTGACGGCCTCCTCGGCGCGCGCCGCCACGTCGGTGATGATCATCTGCGGTCTCCTCGATGGTTTCGGGATCACGATACGAACCACCCGACGGTCCGTCGTCAACCCGTGGGAGGATTGCGGCGTCCTCCGCCCGGACGATCCGGTCAGCCGTCGCCCGGCGTCACCAGGCCCGACTCGTAGGCCGCCACCACGGCCTGCACCCGGTCTCGCAGGTCGAGTTTCGTGAGGATGTGTGACACGTGGGTCTTCACGGTGGTCTCGCTGACGAACAGCGTGTCGGCGATCTCGGCGTTGCTCTGGCCCCTCGCCAGCTCCCGCAGCACCTCGACCTCCCGGTCGGTGAGCAGGCCGAGGCCCGCCGGCGGGCGAGGCCGCGGCAGGCGGGCGAACTCCTCGACGAGGCGACGGGTGACGCTGGGGGCCAGCAGCGCATCGCCGCCCGCCACCACCCGCACCGCCTCCACCAGCCGCTCCGGCGCGACGTCCTTCAGCAGGAACCCGCTGGCGCCGGCCTGCAGCGCCTCGAACACGTAGTCGTCGAGGTCGAACGTGGTGAGCATCAGGACCCGCACCCCCGGCACGCCGTCGGGCCCACAGATGGCGCGGGTCGCCTCGATCCCGTCGGTCCCCGGCATGCGCACGTCCATCAGCACGACGTCGGGGCGCTCCCGCCGCACCAGCATCGCGGCGGCCGCCCCGTCGCCCGCCTCGCCGACCACCTCCATCCCGGCCTCGGCGTCGAGGATCATCCGGAAGCCGGCGCGCACCAGCGCCTGGTCGTCCACGACCGCCACCCGGATCACGCTCCCGCCTCCCCGCCGACGGGGAGCGTGGCGGTGACCCGAAAGCCGCCGCCCGGCCGGGGGCCGGCCTGAATGTGGCCGCCGAACAGGGCGGCCCGCTCCCGCATGCCCGCCAGGCCGAGGCCGGTGGCGTCCGCCGCCTGGAGGCCGCGCGCCACGCCCCGCCCGTCGTCGGCGACCTCGACGCCGACTTCCCGCGGCGAGAACCGCACCACCACCTGTGCCCGGGCCTCCGGCCCGGCGTGCTTCAGGCAGTTGGTGAGCGCCTCCTGCACGATCCTGTAGGCGTTGAGGTCGAGCCCGGGCGGCAGCGGGCGGGGCTCGCCCTCGATCGCCACGGTCACCGGGAGGCCCGCCTCGGCCATCTGGCCGACCAGCGCATCGAGGCGCGCCAGCCCAGGCTGCGGCGCCCGACCGGGCCCGCCGTTGTCGTCGCGGATCACCCCCAGCAGCCGGCGCAGCTCGTCGAGCGCCTCGCGCCCCGACGCCTCGATCGCCGCCAGCGCCTCGCCCGCCTGGTCCGGCCGGTCGGCCAGGACCCGCCGGGCCGCGCCTGCCTGCACGACCATCACGCTGACCTCGTGGGCAACCACGTCGTGCAGCTCGCGGGCGATGCGCTCCCGCTCCTCCTCCACCGCCCGCTCCGCCCGCCGCTCCCGGTCAGCCTCGAGGTAGGCCGCCCGCTCCTCCAATTCCGCCGCGTAGGCCCGGCGGGCGCGCACGGTCTCGCCGGACATCCACACCACACCGAACACCAGGTAGTTGGTGAAAGTGGCGCCCCACTCCAGGTCGCCGGCGACGTGGACGATCGCCAGCGCCACCACCGTCGCCCCGGCGACGAGCAGCGAGTCGACGCGCCGCCCGCGCGCCGCCATCGTGTACACGGCCACGAGGATCGCGAAGATGGCGAACGGGCTCGACTCGTAGCCGGCCGCGGGCATCACCACGCCGGAGACCCCCACCACCGTCATCACCACGTCCGGCCGGGCGCGGCGGAACGCCAGCGGCAGCGTCTGCAGGAGCAGCAGGATCGCCGACCCGGCGGTGAGCTCGGCCGGCACCGGGTCGTCGAACACCTCGCCGTACGTGGCCAGCGCCAGGACGGCCAGCGTGACGCCGAGCGCGGCATCGACGGCCAGCGGGCTGAGCCGTCCCCGGCCGGCCAGCGGCAGGCTCTCCGGCCGCCGCAGCGAGCGCCGCAGCCGGCCGGACACCGTCACGCC
>JBFKDA010000243.1:0-4521 GCA_041619955.1 Acidimicrobiia bacterium
CCGGTGCTCGTGACCTGCGACCGCGGCGAGATCTCAACCATGGCGGCGCGGCTGCTCGTCGACCTCGACTTCTCCGACGTGGCCGTCGTCGACGGCGGCCTGGAGGCCTGGCGCTACCGCGACCTCCCGCTCGAGGCCTGACGGCCGCACGCACGCCGGGTAGGCTCCGCACCGAGGGCGTCACCAGGGGGAGACGTGAGGGCGTGGCTCCGGAGTAACGGTTGGGTAGGCCTGTTCCTGCCGGTCGTCCTGTTCGGCTCCCTCGCCCTCGCACTGGCGAACGGCTTCGACTGGCTCGAGCTGGAGCTGGCGGCAACCCAGGACGCCGCTGACGCCATCGTGGACCGGTGGGAGGGCAGCACCGCCAGGCTCGCCATGTCGCTCGGTGCCGACAGCCTGTTTGCGCTGTCGTATGGCGTAGCCCTCGCCGTGGCGGTCGCCTGGTCGACCGGGTGGACCCTGCGCTCGACGATCTTCGGCGTGCCCGCGTTCTTCGGCGCACTGGCGGCGGCGGCGTTCGACCTGGTCGAAAACGTCCTCCTCTTCCTCGTGCTGGGGGGCGCCGACCACGACTGGATCACGGGTCTGGCGACCGTCGCCGCGCTCGCCAAGTTCGCCCTGGCGACCCTGGCCGTGTTGTTCGTGGTGATCGTCGGTTTCTGGCAGGGCATCCGGCGTTCCGACCGGTACCCCGCGGTGGCCGTGGCTGCAATCGGCCTGGTGCTCGCAATGTTCGTGCTCGGCGAGCTGGACGGCGTGCTCCAGGGCATGCACACCGACGCAGCTCCCGCCACCAGCATCGGGCAGCTCGCCGGCGAATTCCCCTGGGACCGCGACCACCCAGCCAAGACCCACGCGGTCGACGTCTGGCACGATTGGGAACAGGCCACCACGCCGACGAAGGGCGAGGAGCGGGCGTTCGCCACGCCGGAGAGCGTCGTCCGCTGGTACGTCGGCGTCGACACGCTGCTGTTCCTGCCGGCGTATGCCGTGGTACTGGCGTTTCTGCTCGACGTGCTCCGCCGCCGCTTCGACGCCCGCTCCCTCGACCAGGCGTCGCCGTGGCGCACCACGCGGAGGGCCCTGGTGGGTTTGCTGGTGGTGGGCGCCGTCGCCGACCTCGTCGAGAACGCCGCCATGTGGGTGGTGTTCAAGCACGACTCGCAGGGCGGCGGGACCGCCTGGGTCGCCTTCACCTGGGTGCTGTTCCTGGCGCGGTGGGCCAAGCTGGCGGCGCTCGGGTTGCTGCTGGCGGGCATCGTGGTCGTGGGTGCCCGAGCCGGCTGGAGCAACGCCGGCACCCGCATCGCCAGCATCGTGCGCGGGGCGGCGGCACTGCGGGTGCCGATCGTGCTGCTCCTGCTGCTGGCGGTCGCGTACTTCGGGATCATCCCGGGCGACTTCATCGACCAGCTCACCGACGTGATCCGTGCCTGGAACGGGCGAACCGCGTCGGCGGCGCTGTACTTCACGGCCGGCCTCGCGTTGACCATCTGGCTGACCTCGTGGGCCACGCGCCAGAGGGTCCTCCGCGCTCGCGGGTCTGGCGAGCAGCGGCCCGTGGCCGTCGACCACACGGCGCGGGACATCGCGGCGTGGACGATGATCGCCGTCGGGCTTGGCGCCATCGCCGCCAACGTCGTCCCCCTCCCCTTCAAGCTCGGGCTAGGGCTAGTGGTGCCGGGAGTCCTCATCGCCGGGCTGTGGGTGCTCGGGTTGCCTCTGCCCGCCCTGCCCGATCGATCGAAGTGGCGTCGCGCCCACCACCAGGAGCGCATGCAGCGGTTGCCGGAAGGGGACCGCGTCGACTATCGGATCATCCACCCCGCGGTGCCAAGGCTGTTGGCGGCGGCGGCGGTGGTGGTGATGGGCGTGGCCATCGTGCGGACGGCAGTGCCCCAGCTCGCCCACGCCGACGTCGACTTCGACCTCGGGTGGCCGCTGCTCTGGGTGCTCGTCGTGTGGAGCCTCGTCCCGGTGCTCCGCAGATTCCTGGGTGGCGTTGCGGTAGGGGTTTCCGACTCGTCGATCGCAGCCGTGGCGCTCGCCGTGATCGTGGTACCACCGGCGGTCATCTTCTTGGGCAGGGGTCGGGCCGACCCAACCTCACTGAGCGCCGAAACACTGCTCGAGCTGGGGATCTACGCGTGCCTCGCGGCGTTCTTCGTGTACTACTTCCTCGACGAGGATTTCAACGTCTTCGCCACCGGCGACGGCACGACGCTGCACACCCTGACCGGCTTCTTCAGCCAAGGGTGGAAACGGTGGCTCGTGCTGGGGATCGCAGGCACAGCGTGGTTCCTCCTCGGGCTATGGCTCGCGGTGGCGCCGCTCACCGCCGCTCCGGAGCTGGGCACGACCGCCGTGATGCTGCTCTGGGTGATCTCGTTCGCGATCTTGGCCCACTTCATGAGCCGGTTCGCCGAGAAGACCGCGCCGGCAAAAGCGGTCTACTGGCTGGGCCTGGAACGCACGCCGATGTTCCTCGGGCTCGTGGTGTGGCTGGTGGTGGTTGGCGCGATCGGCGCCCTGCGGGTCGACTCGTACCACGATGTCCGCATCGTGAAAGACGCCGACGACTTGGGCGTCGCCGCCGAGCTCACGTACTGCGCCGATTGGCACGCCGACCACCCCAGCGAGGTCGATACCGGCCGCCGCCGAGAGATCACGGTGCAGCAAGCCTTCGAACGCTGGCGCTGCATAAACGGGCTGGCGCCGCCCTGGTCGGCCGAGCCTCGCCAGGACGACGAGGAGGTCGCGGCCGTCCCGATGTTCTTCGTCTCTGCGTGGGGTGGCGGCATCCGGGCGGCTGTGTGGACCTCGTACGCGCTCGACTGCGTGTTCGAGCCGGAGCCGGCCGGCGATACCGTCCGTGCCCGCATCGGGCGCACCAACCCGGTGTGCGTCACCCCTGCCAGGCGCGATAGCGGTGTCGCCAGCGACCGGCTCTTCGCAGCCAGCGGCATCTCGGGCGGCGCGCTCGGGCTCTTCGAATATGCGGCGTGGGCAACCGACCGGGAGTCAGGCGCCGACGCCATTGTGGGCGAGGAGCGCCGCACCTGGGTCGATCTGCGCCTCGCCGACGACTACCTCGCGCCGACGATGTCGCAGGCGCTGTTCGTCGACATTCCGTTGTACTTCGCCGGCTACCTCGACTTCGCCGACGACCGGGCAGCGGTGCTGGAGCGGGCCTGGGAGGCCTCCTGGACCACCGAGGGCGGCGACGATCGGTTGCGCCGGGGCCTCTACGACCTGTGGTTCAGCAGCGCCCGGGTGCCGTTGATCGTGGCCAACGGCGCCAGCTTCGGCGAAGACTGCCTGCTGGGCGGGTCCGTGCTCGACGAGGCGGTGGCCCTCCAGGTGAGCGGCGAGGACACCGTCGCCGGGGATCCCCGCCTTCACCTCGGCAGCCCTGACGACTGCATCTCGCTGCTGGGCTTCGAGGACTTCGACGAGAAGCCATCCCAGGACGAGGCCGTCGCCGGCTCGCTCGGCGGTATGCGCGACCTGGCCAACTACCTGTGCCCCGAGTGGGACGTGCGGCTATCCACTGCGGCTCTGCTCGCCGCCCGGTTCGGCTACGTGTCGCCTTCGGGCCGGCTGAAGCGTGTGCCGTGCGAAGGCGACGACCCCGACGAGGTGCCCAACGAGGAGATCAACGTCATCGACGGCGGCTACACGGAAGGGTCGGGAACGCTCACGGCCGATCAGCTCTGGCAAGCGGCGGAGCCGCTGGTCGCCGCCCACAACGCCCGCGCCGGGGCTCCGTGCATCGTGCCGGTGATGATCCACCTGGAGAACGGCTACGCCCCACCGCAGCCCCCGCGCGGCGCCAGCGAGCCGAATGAGTGGCTGGTGCCACCCGCCGGCGGAGGCGGTTTGGTCGACACCGCCCGCCAGCGGGCGGCGCTGGAGTTCACGCAGCCGCTGCACGCCGGTGGACTCGACGTGATGGTGACCTCGGCAGGCGCGCCGGTCGAGAATCGCTACGCGTTCCTCACGACGCGCGCCCACCCGGGTGTCGAAGCACCGCTCGGTTGGACATTGTCGGACGAGGCCTTCACGGACCTCGCCGTGCAGCTCGAGTTCAACCGCGGCGAGCTGGCCGAGATCGCCACGTGGCTCGGCGAACTGCGCTGCAGCTTCGCGGCGCCTGCTCCCTGATCTCGTTCGCCTGGGGGGAATGGGCGATCCGAACCCTGGTGCCCGAGGTCGACGCGAGCGCTTTCGGCCGTTCCCGCATCCGACTTGCCCGGACTCTGGGCTCGACGCCGTCCCCCCAGGCGGTGGCCGCCGGTTGCGTCCAGGCCCACGGACGAGCCTGCCCGCAGGTCCGCCCGAGAGGGCAATGGGCGCCCACAGCGCCGCGGCCAACCCGGTCAGCCGAGCGCCGCCCGACCCGCCTCCACGTCGCGGGCGATCTGGGCCGACAGCTCGTCGACGCCTTCGAAGCGCCGCTCGTCGCGCAGCCGGGTCACGAATCGGAGCTCGAGCCGGGCGCCGTAGAGGTCGCGGTCGAAG
>JBFKDA010000244.1:0-4501 GCA_041619955.1 Acidimicrobiia bacterium
AGCCCGGCGGCGCCTGGTTGTAACGCCCGATCGCGTTGACCACCTGGGCGGTGGTGCCCTCGTCGCCGTGGTAGCCGCCGGGCACCTCGACCCGCACCTCGGGGATGCCGTGCACGTGGATGGCGTCGCCCGGCGCCTCCAACTCCCAGGCCATCGTCAGGTCCAGGTGCAGCTCCCCGCCCTCGGGCGTGTGCAGCGCTGCGTGCTGATGGAGCCCGGTCACGGTGCCGTCGTCGCCGACCACGGGCCCGATGGTCTCGTTGACGTCGCTGGTGGGCCACAGCATCGACCGCGCGACGAGCTTCGCCGACGCGATCAGGCCGACATGGCCGAGCTTCCGCTGGGCGACCCGCGCCGCGAACTCCTCCGGCGACAGGCCCCGGCCGGTCTTCAGCACCAACGGCTCGCGGCGGTTCGACGTGTCGACCCGCCGGGTGACGTCGATGCGGTGGACCGCCCTGCTACCGCCGGCCACGGCGATCACCAGCCGGTCCATGATGAAACCGGGGTTGGCGCCGGTGGCGATCACCCGGCGAGCGTCGGCTTCCGCGGCGCTGCGCACCGCCTCCTTGACGTGCTGGTCGGGCCGGGACAACTCCTCGCAGGTCGTCACGACGTGGTAGCCGAGCGCCACCAGCCGGAGGATCGCCGGAGCCGTGGCGTCCGCCCGCGACGAGAAGGCGGTCACGGCCCAGTCGCCCTCGTCGGCCTGGGGGAGCGCCGCCACCGCCGCGTAGCCTGCGGCGCCGTAGCGCATCGTCGCCGCCCGCAGCGCCTCCTCGTCGGGGTCGACGACGGCGCGTACTCCGTCGACGACGCCATCGGCGATGGCGGCATCGGCGGCGGCGACGCCGATGGGACCGGCACCCACGAGGACGAGGCGGCTCACTACGGACGCGGATGCTAGATGCGGGGCAGCGTCCGCTGCCGGACCTGGATGCACTTAGCGCAGAACGATGAGCTTGCGCCGGGTGTGGGCGGCGAGGGCGTCGCGGTCGATCTCCACCCCGAGGCCCGGGTGCTCGCCCGGTCGCAGCGCACCGTCGAGGAACGCGACGCCGGAAACCACGTCGGCCGCGAGGTAGCGGCCGGTGGGGGAGAGGTCGCTCGGGAGGTCGAAGCCCGCCAGCGTGGCGGCCGCCACGGCGTGGGCGCGTCCGATGCCAAGCTCCAGCATGCCGCCGACGCGGAGCCGGTAGTCGGCGCCGGCGGAGGCGGCGGTGGCGCGCACGTCGGGCCACGGCAGTCGGCCCGGCTTGACCGTCACGCCGATCGCGGACCCACGGCCGGCCAGCGCCTCCCGCCAGCCGGGGCGCGCCGCGCTCTCGTCGAGCACGATCGGGGTGGCCATCTCGCGGGTCAGTTGCACGTGACCGTCGATGTCGTCGGCCGCCAGCGGCTGCTCGAGGTAGGCGAGGGCGAGGTCGTCGAGCGCGCGGATCTCGTCGAGGCTGGCGCGGTCGAAGGACGCGTTGGCGTCGGCAGACAGGGACAGGCCGGGGTAGGTGCGGCGGACGGCGGTCAGCTCGTCCAGCGCCCGTCCCGGCACGACTTTGCACTTCACGTGGCGGTAGCCATCCCCGACCTCGACCCCCACCCGGGCGACCAGGGCGTCGCGGTCGGACTGGAGGCCGACGCTGGCGCCGGCGACGACCGCCGCGCTGGCCCCGCCGACGTGGCGCCACAGCGGCGCACCCGCGAGGCGGGCGGCGAGGTCGGCGCCGGCCTGCGAGCACGCCGCCGCGGCGGTGAGGCTCAGCCCCAGCGGCGCCTTCGGCGTGGGCGGCGATCCCACGAGCGTGGGGACGGCGCCCGCCAACGCATCCCACGCCCCGCCGATGTCGTCCGCCGAGTAGCCGGGCACCGGCCCGCACTCGCCCCACCCGCTGGCACCCCCGCCGACGACCCGCACGAGGATCACCTCCCGTTCGGTGACCGTCACCGACGCTCCCCGGAACGGCGAGCGCAGCGGCACCGCCACCTGGTGCAGTTCGACCCGCTCGACCGCGACCGCAGCCGTCACCGGTCGGCCACGTACAGCGACTGGGCGGCCCGCCCGACCCGGCCGGTCACGTCGAAGAGTGCGGTGTCGGCGAGGCCCACGCCGTCCGGTTCGAGGTACGACGCCGACTCCAGCCCGATCCACTCGCCGGCCGGCGGGCGGTGCAGGTAGACGGTGAGGTCCGGGTTGATGTACACGTGGGTCCGCAGCGGCACCTGGGCGCTGATTCCGTTGCCGAAGTCGGCGGCAGCTGCGGCCCGCTGCAGCGGGTTCGGCTCCTCGTCGGCGACAACCGGGACCCGCAGGCGGACCCACGCGGTGCCGGGACCCGGCAGGTTGAAGTCGCTGCGCACGAAGCGGATGTCGACGGCGTCCTGGACGTACCCGCCGGCCGGGATGCGGGCCGGGGGCCGCGCCCCGTGCGGGCCCGGCGGGGGAGGGTCGACCTTGCGGGGCGGCAGCGTCACCGCCCCCTCCCGGATGCGGAGCCCACGCGCGCGGGCCACGGGCGTGCCGTCGCTGCGAAGCTCGGCGGCGACGAGCTGCACCTTCCGGCCTTGCCGGACGACCTCCGTCGCGCTGGTGAGCAGCGCGATCGGCACCGGGCGGAGCAGCTCGATGGTGAGCCGGGCCACGCGCATCGACAGCTCGGCGGGTACCGAGTCCGCGAGGCCGGCGAGAAGCGCCGCCACCGGTCCGCCGTGCTGCGTGCCGCTCTGCCACGGCCCGAGCGTCAGCTCGGCGGGCTCGTAGGTGTCGTCGCTGCGTCGGACGTAGAGGGCGTCGGCCACGGCAGGGAAGGCTACCGACCGTACGCACCTGGCCCGGCTGCATAGACTCGAAGGCATGGACGACATCGCCACCCTCACCCGCCAGCTCGCCGACATCCAGGACAAGCTCATCGCGTTGCCGCCCGACGCGTTCGCCGAGCGGTACGCGTTGGAGAAGCAGCGGGACGCGCTGCGCGCGAAGGCCGCCGAGTTCCACGAGAACCAGGACGATCATCGCAGCGACCAGGAATTGCTCGACGAGCTGGCCGCCCGGCGTTCGCAGCTCAAGGCGATCGAGGGTCAGAAGATCGACATGGTCGTGCAGTCCGGCGGCGGGACCGGATCGGGGTCGGGTGCCGACGGCTACGGCGGCGTCGGCATCAACCAGGGCATCGCCGCGGCGCAGGGACTCGGCCAGATCCAGGCCCGGATCGGCGTGCTGAAGTCGGCGCTCGAAGCCCGGGGCGTCCCGATTCCCAAGGCCGACTGACTGCCGGCTGTGGCCTCAGATGCCGCTGTTGCGCTGGGAGCCGGTGACCCGCTCGATCTCGAACGAGTCGTCGAGGCGCATGAGCATGCAGTTGGCGGCGCGGTCGCCCTGGGCCCAGCTCTCGGCGCTCGGGACCATGTTCGCGAAGTACAGCTCGGATTGCTCGAACGGCGTGCCGACGTAGCCCTCGAACGCGTCCCAGCACTCGCCGTCGGCCCATTCGAACAGCGTGATGTCGCCGGGGAACGCGGCGTTGGCTGGCGCGCCGTAGGCGGGAATGTGGAAGACCTCGAAGTCGTGGGCTTCGGCGCAGTCGACGGTCTCGACCTTCTCGACGAACTCGACTTCTGGCCCGGGGTCGTTGAAGCAGTCGCCGACGGCGAGCTGGTCGACGGTGGTGCTGCTGTCGAAGAACGACAGGATCCCGCCGCCGAAGCTGACGGCCAGGAAGGCGATCAGGCCGATGATCCGCAGCTTCCCGAACGTGGAGCGGCCCCGCTCGGCCGTGGGCATGCCGGTGCGGCCGCGGGGCTTCCAGTCGGCGTGGCGGTCGTCGCCGGTGGCCGGGGCGGTGCCGGGCTGGTACGGCTCGGTGGCCGGCCGGGCGCCGAACGGGTCGGCCGGGTCGGCGGGCGGGTCGGCGGCCGGGTCGGCGGCCGGGGCAGTGGCAGGCGGGGCAGTGGCAGGTGGGGCAGCGGCAGGCGGGGCAGCGGGGGAAGTGGCGGCCGGCGCCATGGCCTCCGGCAGCGAGGACGACGAGGGCGCATCGGTCGCCGGCGGCGCGACCGGGGTCGACGGGTTGGCAGTACGCCATTCCCGGATCAGGTCGTCGCTCGATGCCGGGTAGTTGGGCTCGTTCACCGTGATGCTCTCCCTCTCGTCTCCCTCGGGATCGGCCGACCGGCCGCTCGCCTTGAGCGACAGTAGGCTCGGCAGCCAGTCACGAAAGGACCACGATGGCAGCTTTGAAGGCCGTTTTCCTGAACTGCACCCTCAAGAAGTCGCCGCAGGTGTCCAACACGCGCGCGCTCATCGACATGGTCATCCAGTGGTTCGACCAGATGGACGTGGAGTCGGAGGTCATCCGGGTCGTGGACTACAACATCCCGTTCGGCATCACGTCGGACGAGGGCGAGGGCGACGAGTGGCCGCAGATCCTCGACAAGCTGAAGGCGGCGCAGATCGTGGTCATCGGCACGCCGATCTGGTTCGGGGTGCGGGGCAGCGTGGCCCAGCTCG
>JBFKDA010000245.1:0-4471 GCA_041619955.1 Acidimicrobiia bacterium
ACGATCGGCACGGCGGTTGCCCTCCTGATGGCGCTGGCCTCGCCGGCGTTTGCCGGCGGACCGCCACCGAAGGAAGGCGACGGCCCCGGCGAGCGGGTCCGGGTGACCGTCTACGTCGAGAGCCAGGGGCTGTTCTACGACTCGATCGTGGGGCCCAACCTGCCGGCGAAGGGCCCGTTCCAGCAGCTGCGCCCCGGCGAGGGCCCGGGCGGCACGCTGGCGACCGAGTTCGGCCCGGGCGATCCGGGCTACCTCGGCGGTCGCTGGTGGGTCGACGCCAACGGCAACGGCGAGATGGACGACGGCGACGCGTTCTTCTCGTGCCCGCTGCTCGGCAAGGGATCGGCGACCCCGCCGGCCTGAGGCACGCACAGGCACGCCCTGCCTGACTTGCGGTGGGGACCTCTGCGACGCGCAGGGGTCCCCTCGCCGCGCCTCGGGCGTATGCTGGTGGAGCGACAGTCGGGTGGCGGAAGGGGGGCAGAGAAGGGAGGACCACGGTGTTCATCCAGGTTCTGCAGGGGCCGACGTCCGATGCCGAGGGGCTGCGAGCACGTCTTGACGGCTGGGTCCAGGAGCACGGCAGCAGCGTCACCGGGTGGCTGGGCACCACCGCCGGCGTGACCGCAGACGGCGTGTTCGTGGCGGCGGTGCGCTTCGCTGACGAGGCTGCCGCCCGCCGGAACAGTGATCGGCCGGAGCAGGGCGATTGGTGGGCGGCGACGGAGCCTCTCTTCGACGGGCCGGTCACCTTCCACGACTATCGCAACGTCGATGTGCTGCTCGGCGGTGGGTCGGATGACGCCGGGTTCGTCCAGGTGATCCAGGGGACGTACACCGGGGACGGTTCGCCGGCCATGTCCGCCGACGACGCCGCGGCCCTGTCGGCGCTGCGCCCCGACGTCATCGGGGGCACGGTCGGTTGGGACGACGACGGCCACTTCACCCAGGTCGTCTACTTCACCTCCGAGGAAGAGGCTCGCCGCAGCGAGCGGGCGATGGGGGAGGACGACGAGGCCCGGGCGCGCCTCGAACGCTTCCTCGCCGAAGTCGAGAACGTCGAGTACTTCGACCTCGGCGAGCCCTGGTTCGCGTGATGGACACCCTCGACCTGTTCCGGGCCAGTGTCGGCGAGTTCGATCGGCGGGTCGGCGCGGTCCGCGACGACCAGTGGTCGAACCCCACGCCATGCACCGACTGGAGCGTGCGGGACCTCGTCAACCATCTCGTCGCCGAGGACCTGTGGGCGCCCCACTTGCTGTCCGGGGCGACGTTGGAGGAGGTGGGTGATCGTTTCGACGGTGACGTGCTCGGCAGCGATCCCCGGCAGGCCTGGAGCTCAGCCCGTGACGGGGCCCTCGCCGCCGCCACCCAGGAGGCGCTGGCGGGCGCCGTGCACACGTCGATGGGCGTGATGCCGGCCAACGACTATCTGCTGCAGCTCTTCTCGGATCACCTGGTGCACGCCTGGGACCTCGCCCGGGCGATCGGAGCCGACGAGCGGCTACCAGCGGATCTGGTCGAGCACTGCTACGAGGCGGCCAAGCCCTACGAACGGATGATGAAGAACAGCGGCCTGTTCGGCGAGACGATCGTTGCCCCTCCCGGCGCCAGCCGACAGGACGAGCTGCTCGCGCTGTTCGGCCGCCGGTCCTGATCCGAGGCCGGCGCTGCGGAGCGCTCGAGCATTGGTGGGGCCGTCACCCGATCACGTCGAGGATGTCCGAGACAGCTCGCATCAGCCCGAACACTGCGGCCCCGGCGACTCCGGCGTAACCCATGACTGGCGCTGCCCGGGCGACGCGTCGCAGCTCCGGTTTCAACCCACCGGCCCACCAGGCCACGGTGCCCGCAGCCGCCACGGCCACGAACGCCGATGCCAGCACCGGTGGGGCGCAGTCACAGCCGGCACGGGTGAACAGCAGCATCGCGGTCAGCGGTACTCCGATGACCAGACCGAGGAGGGTGATCAGAAAATAGAAGAAGGGTGCCCGGTCTGCCCGCTCGTCGTTCGGCGGCAGGCGATTCGCGAGCTGCGCATACGCCCATTCCATCACCACGCCGTAGCCGAGGAAGAGGGCCACGATCATCGCCACGTTGATGGGCTCATTGCCGAGGACCAAGAAGTCCTGGTTGTCCGGGTTGAGGATGTCGGACGTCGCACTGCCTGCCGCGAAGAGCATCAGCCCGAACACCACGCCCCGCCACGGACCTGCCCAGCGCAGCCACGGTCGCAGCACGACATACAGCACCGCGCCCACGATCCCGACGGTGATCCCCACGAAGACGACGAGCGCGAGCGTGCCGCCGAAGGTGATCTCCCCGACTCGGTTCCCGGCCTCGGTGTTCACACCCTGAACGAAGCGGGGTGCGACTGCGCCGGAGGCCCGCATGAACAGTCGCCCTCCGAGCCCGCCGACCAGCACACCGGTGACGACACCGGCGATGCCCGCCGTCGCGAGATGGCGGATCAACCCCGCGAGCGAGCCCGGCGCCCATTCCCGGTTGCTGGCCGGATCGGAGCCGACTGCCTCGGCGAGAGCCACGGTTGCGATGCTATCGGCAGAGGGGTCGGAGTTCCCGGACCGCGGGCGCTCGTTTCCCGCCCAGCGCCTACAGGCCCGTGAACCCCGCAACCGGCAGCCACGGCGGCTCGCCGAACGAGAACTCCGTGCCGGCGATGCCCGCCCGGTTGGCGTCGCGTAGGTAGAACTTCGCATCGGCGGGGCGGAACACGCCGGGGCTGTCGACGCCGTCGCCGTTCCAGTCGCCGGCGACGAAACGGTCGGCCGGGTTTCCGTACAGGAACTCGACGTCGGCGGCGCCGGCCGTCAGCGAGTTGCGGAGGTAGACGCGGCCGTCGGTCGGCCGGTGCAGGCCGACGGTGTCGACGCGGTCGCCGTCGAAGTCGCCGGCGAAGGGCACGTCCCCGGGGTTGCCGAACGTGAACACGGTCGCCGGGCTCCCGTTGCCCAGGTCGTTGAAGACGTGGAACTGCTGCGTCGCGGCCCGGTAGATCGAGACCGTGTCGCAGCGGTCGCCGTCGAAGTCGCCGGCCAGCGGCACATCGCCCGGGTCGCCGAGGGTGTACGAGACGTGGGCCGGCCCACCGCTGTTGCCGTTGCGGAGGTGGACCCGGCCGCTGTCGGCCCGGTACACCCCTGGGGTGGCCACGCCGTCGCAGTCCCAGTCGCCGAACAGGGGCACGTCGCCGGGGTTGCCGAACAAGAACGACACCGCCGGGCCGCCGCCGGCGCGGCGCAGGTACCAACGCCCCGTCGCCGAGTCGAGCAACCCGACCCCGTCGGGCGAAGGGGTGCCGAACCGCCAGTCGCCTAGGAACGTCGCCCGGGCCTCCACCACGACGTCGCCGTCCGGCTGCGCGGCGACCGACACCACGCACGCCGGCGTGGGCGGGGCCGCCCCGCAGGGCCGCAGCGGCACGCCCTCGTGGAAGGCCACGATCTCGCCTGGCGGCGTGCCGCCGACCAGCGAGGCGTCCAGCTCCACGGTCACCTCGTACGGGCGCTCCGGATGGACCAGGGTCTCGCTCGACCCGACCTGCGCCGGGAACAGGTCGTAGCCGGTGATCGGCTCCGGCGACGAGCCCTCGCCCAGCGCGAAGACCGTGAGGTTCGGGGTGACGAAGGAGGTCGCCACCGGGTCGGCGGCGGTCGTGTCGGCGCCCGAGCTGAGGACCTGGCCGGGCCCCAGCACCTTCACGGTGACGTCGCCAGTGCGCATGGCGACGTCCTTGCCCGCCGCCGTGCCGCCGGCCGGCACCGCGACGGGAGCCGCCGACGTGCGGCTCATCGACCCGCCGAACCAGGTGACCAGGTAGGCCGGCTCGGCGCGGCAGTCGAACACCCGGACGTGGTACTCGCCGGCCCCGAGGTTCGGGACCCGGTAGTTCCCCGCTGCGTCGGTCTCGACCCGCTGCGGGTCGACTGTGCGGCTCCCAACCTCGAACGCGTCGACGCACATGCCCTCGAGCGGTGCGCCGGAGGCCGAGTCGGTCACCCGCCCGGAGATCGCGCTCCCGGCCCCGACCGCCGCATTCAACTCGAGCTGATGGCCGGCCGCGAGGGTCAGCACTGTCGCCGTCGCCTCGGACACTCCGCCCACCCAGCTCGTCGCCAGCGAGTCGAACTCGTCGAAGCAGTTGTCGAACCGCACCTTGTAGTCGCCCGGCGCGATCGAGACGTCGAAGGCGCCCGAGTTGCGTCGGTTGAAGAACCGCATCGTCCGGCCGTGCTCGTCGACGAACGTCATGCAGGCGTCGGCCGCCCGGCTGCCGTCGGCGGCGCGGGTGGCGACGCCGGTGACCTGGGCGTTCGGCGTCAAGGCGGCTGCGACGGTGGTGACGCCGCCGGCCGTGAACGTCACCGTGCCGGCGAGCTGCGCATCCGTGGTCGGCGCTGCTCCGAGGAAGAGGCTGGCGAAGTCGGGGTGGCTGGCGCGCACGCGGTGC
>JBFKDA010000246.1:0-4458 GCA_041619955.1 Acidimicrobiia bacterium
ATCTTCTGCGCCTCGGAGTACTGCTTCAGCAGCCCGTTGACGTCCTGCGGGCGGACGCCCGCCCCGCGGGCGATGCGGCGCTTGCGGCTGCCGTCGATGACCTTGGGGTTGCGGCGCTCACCGGGCGTCATCGATCGGATGATCGCCTCGACCCGGTTCATGTCGCGGTCCGAGACTTCGACGTCCTTGAGCGCCGCGGCGCCCGGGAGCATACCAAGAACCTGCGAGAGCGGCCCCATCTTGCGGAGTTGCTGGAACTGTTCGAGGAAATCCTCCAGCGTGAACGACTGGTCGAGCAGCTTGGCGGCGGCGGCCTCCGCCTGGTCCTTGTCCCATGCCTCCTCGGCCCTCTCGATGAGCGTCATCACGTCGCCCATACCGAGGATGCGCGATGCCATGCGCTCGGGGTGGAACACCTCGAAGTCTTCGAGGCGCTCCCCGACGCCGACGAACTTGATGGGGCGGCCGGTGACCTCCCGGGTGGAGATCGCCGCCCCGCCGCGGGCGTCGCCGTCGAGCTTGGTGAGGACGATGCCGGTGAGGTCGGTCTCGGCGAGGAAGCCTTGCGCGACGTTCACGGCATCCTGGCCGGTCATCGCGTCGACCACCAGCAGCACGTCGTCGGGGTCGGCGACCTTGCGGACGTCGGCCAGCTCGGCCATCAGCTCGCGGTCGATCTGCAGCCGGCCTGCGGTGTCGATGATCACCGCGTCGTGGCCGTCGGTCTTGGCGCGCTTGAGGGCGGCCTTCACGAGCTTCGCGGGCTTGCCCTTGCGGTCGGCGTGCACCGGGATGCTCAGCGTGCGACCCAGCGTCTCGAGCTGGTCGATGGCGGCGGGGCGCTGGAGGTCGGCGGCCACCAGCAGCGGGCGCTTGCCCTGGCTCTTGAGGAGCCGGGCGAGCTTGGCCGCGGAGGTCGTCTTGCCCGAGCCCTGCAGGCCGACCATGAGGATCGTCTGTGGCGGGGTCTTCGCCCGCTGGAGCGGCGCCGCCTCCCGGCCCAGCGTGGTGATCAGCTCGTCGTTGACGATCTTCACGACCTGCTGGCCGGGGGTGAGGCTCTTGTGGACCTCCTCGCCGACCGCACGGTCCTTCACCCGGTCCAGCAGGTCCCTGGCGACCGACACGTTGACGTCGGCCTCCAGCAGCGCCAGGCGGATCTCGCGCAGCGTGGCGTCGACGTCGGCCTCGCTCAGGCGGCCCTTGCCGCGCAGCTTGGCGAAGACCCCGCCGAGGCGGTCGGTGAGGGAATCGAACATGGGCGCCGAGTGTATCGGGAGCCCGGCGGGTCAGCCCCCGGCCCGGAAGTTGGCGAGCACGAAGCGGCGGTGCCGCGACTGGAGCTCGCGGGCAGGGAGGGCCTGGCGCACCAACTCGGCCACGACCTGGGACGGCAGCAGCCGCCGGTCGCGGAACACCACCCAGCTCACGTTCTCGGTGTAGTCGGACGTCGTCAGCGAACCCTCGTAGCGGTAGTAGTGGGTGGGGTCCGACGGCAGGTAGTCGCGCGGGTCGTCGGACACCCGCCCGGCAACGGGATCGGCCGGGTCGATCAGCACGCCCAGCACCGCCTTGGTGCCGTCGCCAGGATGCTCGTGCACCACGTGCAGCTCGAGCGCATGGCGGCGGCCGCCCACCGCGTGCTCGGCGCGGGCGTGGAAGTGGAACCCGACGTAGTCGAAGCGGCGCCCTTCCATCTCGACGTAGCCGCCGGTCCCGCTCCAGCGGATGCGGAGCCGGCCGTCGCCGTAGTCGGCGCGCACGGCCGGCAACAGCTCGATCGGCGACTGCTGCTGGGCGGTCACGCTCGGGCCTCGTCGAGATGCTGGAGCAGCTCGTGGGCGGCCAGCTCGACCTCCTTGTGGCCCCACTCGGCCGCCCGGTAGCGGCAGGCGATGAGCCCCATGCGGTGGAGGCGGCGGAAGTCGCCGTACACGAAGGCGTAGCGCGACTTGGTTTCCTCGGTGGCTCCGACCGTGAGGCCCAGGTGCCAGGCGGTGTACTCGTCCCACGTGTGGTCGTCGAGGAAGGCGTTCTCTGCGGCGGCGTCGGGCTGGACGTCGCCCCAGGTGCTGCGCAGCACGTACTGGCGCGCATCGATCAGCTCGCGGGCCTTCGCCACCCCGGCCGGGTTCACCTCGTACTTCGCCACGGCCCGGAGGTTACGCTGGCTGGCGACGCCCCTCGCGCTGGAGGACCCCGTGAGCCTGACCGTCATCGACCATCCCCTCGCCCGCCACTACCTGTCGGTGCTGCGGGACCGCGACACCGAGCCGGAGGAGTTCCGGGCGGCCGCCCGCCGGCTGACCTACACGCTGGTGATGAAGGCCACCGAGCGGGTGCGGCCCCGCGAGTCCCCGATCAGGACGCCGCTGGAGGCGACCACCGGGTACGAGATCGGCGAGGTCGTGGCGGTGGCGGTGCTGCGGGCGGGCCTGGGGATGCTCGACGCGGTGGTCGACCTACTGCCGCACGTCCACGTCGGTTTCGCCGGCGTGCAGCGCGACGAGGAGACCGCCCAGCCGCAGGAGTATTACTCCAAGCTGCCGCCGCTCGACGGGGCGACGGTGCTGGTGCTCGAGCCGATGCTGGCGACCGGCGGCTCGCTGTCGTGGGCCATCGACAAGGTCAAGAAGTCGGGTGCGGTCGACATCACCGCGCTGTGCGTGGTGGCGGCGCCCGACGGGGTCGCCCGGATGCAGACCGACCATCCCGACGTCCACGTCGTGGCGGCGGCCGTCGACCGGGAGCTGAACGACCGCTACTACATCGTGCCCGGCCTCGGCGACATGGGTGACCGGCTGTTCGGCACGCTGTAGATGGGCTCGCCGGGGTTCGAGGCGGCGGTGGTGGGGGTCGTGGCACAGCTCGAGCCGGGCGAGGTGGTGTCCTACGGCGAGGTGGCCGCCCAGGCCGGCTACCCGGGATCGGCACGCGGCGTCGGCGCGGTGCTCCGCAAGGTCGACGGCCTGCCGTGGTGGCGGGTCGTGGCCCACGACGGGCGGCTGATCAGCCCCGACGCGGCCCGCCAGGCTCGCCTGCTGCGCAAGGAGGGTGTCGCGCTGGTCGGGCTGCGGGTGGGGTGACGGTCAGCGGCGGCCGGCTTTTCGCGCTCTATCGTTCCGTTCGGTAGGGGGAAAGGGGTACAGGGACCCGAGTGGCGAAGCAATACCGGCTGACCGGCGTCCGGCGGCTCGTGAACCGCGTGATGACGTGGATGACCAACCGGGGATGGGGCGGCAACTGGCTGCTCATCACCCGTGGCCGCCACACGGGCATTCTGCGTGAGACGCCGGTGCGGCCGCTGTCCCACGGCGGCACCCGCTACCTCGTGTCGCCGTACGGTGAGGTCGGGTGGGTGCACAACGCCCGGGCGTCGGGCATGGTCACGCTGCGGCGGGGCGGGGTCTCGGACCAGCACCACGTGACCGAGCTCCCACCCGCCGAAGCCGCCCCGGTGCTGAAGACGTACGTGAGGAAGGTGGCGGTGGTCGCCCCCTACTTCGACGCCGGTCCCGACGACCCGCTGTCCGACTTCGAGGCCGAAGCCGACCGCCACCCGGTTTTCCGGCTGGAGCCGCTGGCGTAGGCTCGGGCCCCATGGACATCCGCCGCGCCGTGATCATCGTCGTCGACTCCTGCGGTGCGGGCGCCGCACCCGATGCGGCGGACTACGGCGACGAGGGCGCCGACACGCTCGGCCACGTGGCGCAGGCGGTCGGCGGGCTCCACCTGCCGAACCTCCAGGCGGCCGGCCTCGGCAACCTCCATCCCACCGGCATCGAGGGCGTGCCCCCCGCCGACAACCCGACGATGGCGTACGGGCGGCTCACCGAGGCGTCGGCAGGCAAGGACTCCACCACCGGGCACTGGGAGATCGCCGGCGTGATCACCGAGGAGCCCTACGCCACGTTCCCCAACGGCTTCCCGCCCGACCTCGTCCAGCGCCTCGAGCAGGAGACCGGCACCGGCTACCTCGGCAACTACGCCGCCAGCGGCACCGTGATCATCGAGGAGCTGGGCCCCGAGCACCTGGCCACGGGGAAGCCGATCCTCTACACGTCGGCCGACAGCGTCCTCCAGATCGCGACCCACAAGGACGTCGTGCCGCTGGAGGAGCTGTACCGCATCTGCAAGCAGGCCCGCATCATCGCCGACGACTGGCGGATCGGGCGGATCATCGCCCGCCCGTTCGAGGGCGAGCCGGGCAGCTTCCACCGCACCTACGAGCGCCACGACTACGCGACGCCGCCGCCCGCGCCGACGATCCTCGACCGGGCCAAGGAGGCGGGGCTCCGGGTGTACGGGGTGGGCAAGATCGAGGACCTGTTCGTCGGGCGCGGGCTCACCGACGCGGTGCACACCGAGGGCGACCTCGACGGGATGCGCAAGACCCGCGCCGCCATCCGGGAGATCGACCGCGGCATCGTCATGACCAACCTCGTCGACCTCGACATG
>JBFKDA010000247.1:0-4449 GCA_041619955.1 Acidimicrobiia bacterium
CCGACGGCCTGACGTGGGAGCGGGTGACCGGCGGCGGCGCCGACTTCGACGACAAGGTGATCCGGGACGTGCTGGCCGTCGACGGCGGGTTCGTGGCGGTGGGGGGCGACTTCTTCACAACCGGCCTCATGACGGCGTGGACCTCGGCCGACGGGCGGGCCTGGCGGCGCAGCCCCCACCCCCCGGAGGAGACCGACCCGGCCGTGGCGCACATGACGGCCGAGGCCGCCACGGTCGCCGGCGGGCGCATCTGGGCGGCCGGACACGACTTCGACGCCCGCCGCGGCGACGCACCCGACCTCCCGGCGCTGTGGGTGTCGGACGACGGCGTGGGCTGGGAGCGCGCCGACCCGGCCGCCGCCCGGTCCCGGATCCCCTTCGAGCTGCTGAGGGCGGCCGAGCTGCGGATCGGGACGTGGCCGCCACCGTTCAGCGGAGAGGCGGGCCCGGTGCAGCTGTTCCGCAATGGCCCTTGACGGGTGCCGCGCGCCCGGTAGGCCGACCGGCGGCGATCGAGGGCCGCATCCGACCGATGCTACGCACGGCGTAGGCTGCCCGGTCGGCACACCAGGAGGACACCATGGCCACCCCCCACATCAGCGCCGCGCCGGGCGACTTCGCCGACGCCATCCTGCTGCCGGGCGACCCGCTTCGGGCCCGCCATATCGCCGAGCAGTTCCTCGACGACGCGGCCGAGGTGACCGCCGTCCGCAACATGCTCGGGTTCACGGGCACCTACCAGGGCATGCCGGTGTCGGTGATGGGCACCGGCATGGGCATCCCGTCGGCATCGATCTACGCCAAGGAGCTGATTACCGACTACGGCGTGTCGAAGCTGGTGCGGGTCGGCTCGTGCGGGGCCGTGTCGCGCGACGTGGCGATTCGCGACGTGATCCTCGCCGCCGGTGCCTGCACCGACTCCACCGTGAACCGGGCCCGCTACGGGGACATGGACTTCGCCGCCATCGCCGACTTCCACCTGCTGCGGCATGCCTGGGAGGCCGCCCGCCAGAGCGACATCTCGGTACGCGTGGGCAACTGCCACTCCGCCGACCTGTTCTACGACCCCCGGCCGTGGCGCCTCGACGCGATGGAGTCGCTCGGGGTCCTGGCGATCGAGATGGAGGCCGCCGGGCTCTACGGGGTGGCCGCCGCCCACGGCGCCCGGGCGCTCACCGTGCTCACGGTGAGCGACCACATCCGCACCGGTGAGGAGACCACGGCGGCCGAGCGGCAGTCGACGTTCGACGACATGGTGCTCGTTGCGCTGGACGGCCTGGCGCGGGACGCCGCCAACTGAGGTTTAGCCCGCCCCGCCGCCGGGTAGCGTTGCGGCAGGACGCCTGGGAGGGCAAGCGTGGATTGGTACCTGCCGGCCGGGGATGCCGAGTCGGCCTCGGCGCTGCGGCGCGCCATCGGTTCCTACTTGGAGCGGCACGCCGCACCGGATAGCGACCTCGACAACGCCGGGCTGGCCGTCTCCGAGTTGCTCACCAACGCGTTGCTGCACACCGGCGGCTCGGCGTGGGTGTCGCTCGTATGGGGTGGGGAGCGCCCGCTGCTGTCGGTGTACGACCTGGGCGACGAGTTCGAGTTCCACAGCGACCAGCTCCCCGCCGACCCCATGGCGCCCGGCGGCCGAGGCCTCTTCATCGCCTCCCACGTGGCGTCCGACCTCGAGGTCGCTCACCGCCGCGGGGCCGGCAACGTCGTCTCCGCCACGCTTCCCGTGCGCCGTCCCCGGACGGACAGCTACGACCCGCCGGCTACCACGGTCGGCGCGCTCCCCAGCCCGGCGGAGGCCGGAGAGGAGGGGTTCGGCAAAGAGTCGTTCCTGCGCGCCCTCGTCGTGCAACTCGCCCAGACCGTGGAGCTGCAGCACGGCCCGCAGGCGGCGGAGGCCGCCGTCGCCCAGGTCGGCACCGACGTCGGCGGGCGTATGGAGGACGAGTACCGGCGGGCGAAGGAGGTGGCCGGGCGCCTCACCCCCGATCAGATGGCCGAGGCCTACGTGCGCTTGAAGCACGCCATCGACGGCGGCTTCTACGTGATCGAGGCCACGGACGAGAAGATCGTGCTCGGCAACACCCGATGCCCGTTCGGCGGGTCGGTGCGGCGCTCCCCTGCGTTGTGCCGGATGACGTCGAGCGTGTTCGGGGGCATCGCCGCCCGCAACGCCGGGGGGGCGACGGTCGTGCTGGAGGAGCGGATCGCGGTCGGCGACCCCGGGTGCCGGGTCACGGTGTTCCTCGGTCCGGCCCGCGAGGCGCTGCGGGCCCGGGGCCACACGTACGCCCCGCCCCGGCCCGCCGACGTCTGACCAGGCAGTCAGGCCACCCTGAGATCGGCGGCGATCTCGTCGGCGAACTGGTCGACCACTGCCCCCGCTTCCAGCAGCCGCGCCGGCTCCAACCCGAGCCGGTGAGCATGTTCCAGGCCCACGACGTCGTCGGGGCGCAGCGCGACCTCCTGCGGGTCGATCTGCTGGCCGCCGCCATCGAGCACGCGGACCGCCAGCAGCTCCTCGGCCGGGCCGGACGCGGCGCGGCGGGTGGCGACCGCCACCGTGCCGTCGGCCAGGCGCAGCAGCGACCCGGGTGGGTACACGCCGAGCATCCGGATGAACGCCCGCACCATGTCGGGGTGATACGCCGAGCCGGCTTTGTCGAGTAGCAGGTGCAGCGCCCGGTTGGGGGGATACGCCCGCCGGTAGGGGCGGTGTGTGGTGATGGCGTCGTAGACGTCGGCGACGGTCACCATCATGCTGAAGACATGCGGGCGGCGCCCCCGGTCGATGACCGGGTAGCCGGCGCCGTCGTAGCGGGCGTGGTGCTCGAGGGCGATCATGGCGGCCACTTCGTGCCCCCGCCCGGCCGCCGCCAGGATCGCCTGCGCGCCTTCCTGGGGATGGACCTTCATCTCCGCCCACATCTCCCGATCGAGGCGCCCCGGATGATTCAGCACCAACGGCGACACGGCAGCCTTGCCGATGTCGTGGAGCACCGACCCCACCCCGATGGGGACGAGCTCGGCGTGCTCCAATCCCAGCAGCCTGCCGATGGCGAGCGCCAGGATGCAGGTGTTGACGGAGTGGTAGAAGGTGTACTCGTCGTGGCTCTTGACCGTCGACAGCAGCAGCGACGCCGACGCCTGGCTGACGGTGGTGTCGAGCAGGCCCTCCACCGCCTCGACCACCGGGTGCAGCTCGAAGGCCCCCTCGGAGGCCATCGACCGCGACACCACCCGGAGGGAATCCAGCCCGCCCGCATAGGAGCGTCGCAGCGCTGCGAAGGCCGAGTCGTCGAAATCGGGCTGGTCGAAGCGCTCCTCGTTCAGCCGGATCGTCCCCTCGGCCGGAAGGTCGTCGGACGTGCCGGCCACGAACGCGGCGAGGTCGAAGATGTCGCCCGCCGCCACCGGCGCGACCAGCGTGATCGAGTCGACGCCGCGTTCCTGCAACTCGCGGAGGAGCCCGTTGTGCTCCAGCGACGTGTGGGGCAGGAGGACCCGGTTGAGGTAGAACGAATCACGGCTGAGCACGATGATCTGCTCCCGATCCCGCCGGGTCAGCTCGGCCACGGTCAGCACGGCCCCCTCCACCGCCTCGGCCGTCAGCGGGTGCCCCTCGGGGTAGAGGCCCACCTGCCGCGACACGCGGCGGAGTGCCTTTAGGAAGTTGCTGGCGTGCTGCTCGCTCATCGCGGGAATCCTTTCAGCGCCTCCCGGGCTGCCTGGCGCACCGCCCGGTCGCCGCTCCGCAGGGCCAGCTTGCGGCTGGCAAGCGACTCCAACGCGCCCGCCGCCACCCGGGTCCGCAGCTTGGCGAGCAGCTCCACCACCGGGCCGAGCACCTCCCCGGGCAGGGCGTCGCGCTCGATCGCCGCCGCCAGCGCCCCATCGACGCCGGCGAAGTCGCCGGTGCGCAGGTAGCCGAGGGCGGTCTCCCGGACTCGCTCGTGGGCGTCGGCGAGGGCCGCGACCAGCTCGGCGGTGCCGTCCTCGCGGCGGAGGCGCACCAGGGCCCGCAGCGCCTCGCCCCGCACCCGATGGTCGTCGTGCTCGTAGACCTCTCGAAGGGCGTCGGCCGCCTCGGTGCGCCCGGTGCGTCCCAGCGCCGTCGCCAGGTTGCGGACCACGAACCAGCGCCCGTCCTGGAGCGCCGCGATGAGTGGTTGCGGGTGGCGGGCCCCGACGGCGCCGACCAGGTCGATGAGTGCCCGCCGCCGCCCCGGGTCCTCCTCCATCGCCAGCGCCTCCACGAGCTTGGAGGCCGCCGCCGGGCCGAGCTGGGTGAGCAGCTCCACGGCGTCGTCGGCTTCCCCGCGCTCCGAGAAGCGCTGGACGAGGTCGTCGAGCAGCTCGGGCGTGAGCAGCTTGCCGAGCGCGGCGTCGATGTCCGGACGCCGCTCACGCGGGTACGGCGGATCCTCCCGGACCGCCGCCAGCAGC
>JBFKDA010000248.1:0-4418 GCA_041619955.1 Acidimicrobiia bacterium
GCCGGTGCCCACAGTTCCCGACCCGGAGCCCGAGCCGGGCGACGCCCTCCGCATCGGGTACCGCGTGGTCGGCGTCGCCGCCGACGACGTGCTGAACGTGCGGGCGGGCCCGTCGGCCGAGGACACGATCGTCGGCGAGCTCGCGCATGACGCCACCGGCGTCGTCGTGGACTCTCGACGGTCGTCCGACGACCCCTGGTGGAAGGTGGTGCTCGAGGACGGCACCGTCGGCTGGGCGCACTCCCGGTACCTGGAGCTCGATGAGCGGTGGAACGCATCGTTCGACGAGCTGGCGTGCGGCGGCGCCGCAATGGATGCCGGACCCCAGCGAGCCTCCGCCGCCGCATCCAATGCCCACTTCGTCCACGGCTTCGAGTTCCTCACGTCCGCTGACTGCGACCGGCTGGTTATCCGGCTCGGCACGCGCCTTGGCATGCCGCGGCCTCCGGACTTCCCGAGCATCGCGGCCGATCGGGTGCCCGGCGGGGTCGAGGTGGCCACGGCGGGCAACCACGTTCTCGTCACCTTGCCGCTCGAAACTGCGTGGGGGGAGGAGACCGCCGTATTCGACGACGCCCTCCTGCTGGTCGGCTACGCCGAGCCCGCCGAGGACTGGGGGACCTTCACCGCCCGCCTCATTTACGCCTCGGACCGGGTCGCGCACGCCCGCTTCCTGGACGACCCCGCCCGGATCGTCGTCGACGTGCGTCCCGCGCCCGACTCAACTGGCGCCGACATGTCGCCCGTCGTCCATGGCGACGCGATCCTCACCGAGCCGGCGCTGTGGGACGGCACCCTCCCCGGAGCCCGACAGCCGCTCACCGTGACCGGCTTCGGAAGGGCGTTCGAGTCCACGCTGTTCATCTCCCTGGACCGGGTAGACGGCGGACCGGTCGACGCTTCGTGGAGCGGTGGATACGACTGCGGCGAGGACCCCGGAGGGAGCCACTGCACGATGTCGTCGGGTTCCTCGGTCTGGGGCAGCTTCGCCTTCACGATCGACGGCCTCGAGCCCGGCGACTACGTGCTCTCGATGACCGGTGAATGCATGGCCGACGAGGTCGGCGAGGCGGCCTGCGCGGCCGCGGTGCTCCACCACCCGTTCACCGTGCACGCCGACGCCGGCACCGCCGCAGCGGCGCTTGCCCCCTTCTTCTCCGCCGCCGAGCGGCTCGACCGGGAGATCGCGGCGGCTGCGGCAACGTTCAACGCCGGCTACGACCCCGCGGCGGGGACCGTGTCCCTGGCCGCTCAGCGGGCGATCAGGGCGCTGCGCTTGCAGCCGGTGGCCGCGGCGATCCCGCCCGGCATGTCCCCCGAGCTGGAGCGGGCGGTGCTCGCCGTCTACGCCGACTTGGACAGCCGGATCGCTGCGCTCGAAGGCGTTGTCCGCCACATCCCCGAGGGCTCGACCGTGGTGCCGATGCCCGAGGACGTGCCGCGCTGCCTCACCAACGGCAGCCGTTCCAAGGCGCGGTTCGGCGACGATCTTGCCCTCGCCCGCTCGCTCGCCGCCCGGGCGCCCGCGCCGACCGGGGCGCCCGACTCGGTGGCAGCGGGGGTCCTGGCGGTCCGCCTCCACGTCATCGAGTTGTGGAACACCGGCTGCGACGGCTGCGGCGGCGCCGAGTACGACGTGACGCTGCCGGTCGACTGGGACGGGCGGCTGGTCGACGGCCGGGTGTCGTTCGAGGCGGCGTTCGTGGGCGGCAGCTGGGAGGTGGCGGTCAACGCGTGCTGAGCAGTGGGGCGCTAGACCCGTTCGAGGTCCTCCGGAACAGACGGCACCCCCTGCGGGCCGCCTTCCAGTCGCAGCCGGTACAGCGAGATCGCCCGCTCGGCGATGTGCTCAGCCGACTCACCGGTGAGCCGCGACCGGGTCGACAGCCACCGCCACACGTCCGGCCGCAGGTTCACGACGCCGCTGCGGCGCTCCCGGCTCAGCGCCAGATACACGAGGAACACCTCGCCGATGAGGAAGAACACTGCGACGAGGATCGTGCGGGAGAAGTTGTCACCGTGCCAGATGCCCACCAGCTCGCGCCCGCCGGCCGTGTCGGCCTCGAAGGCCCGGAACAGGTAGATGAAGATGTAGACGCCGGTCGCGGCGAGGAAGGCGACCAGGGTCAGGATCGCCACGGTGCGCCTGGTCAGCAGCGTTACGAGTCGCCCCATCGTTTCCATCGAGCCTCCATTGGTCAGAACTCTGTCGAGAAGTCGATCCTGGGATAGGTGCCGAGCGGGTACGAGCGCTGCAGTGCCCGCAGCCATCGGGGCGAGCGCGGGCCCAGCAGTGCCGAGAGCAGCCACACCGCAGCCATCGCCGAGGCCGGCACGGCGGCCACGATCGCCACCGTGATCGCCCAGGCCTGGCGGTCGACGCCGACCCGGTCGGCGACCAGCACGCCCAGGAGCACGGCCGTCAGCGCAACCGTGGCGGCGAGGGCGCCGAGCAGTGCCGACATGCCCCGGCTGCGGGCCTCGCACGGCACGGCTCCCGGCGCCGGTGCCCGCCCCGAGCCGATCGCCGCCACGTCGTTGGCACGCCCGTGCGCGTCTCGCGCCAGCAGCGCGTGGCGGCGCTTGCCGGCCGCCGGCAGCAGCCGCGCGATGGCGTCGAACCCCAGCACCAGCAGCGAGATCACGAAACCCACCCCGAACAGGCCGGGCACGAGCACCTGGTGGCCCTCGCCGGGATCGTCCCACCACCTGAGCCTCATCGCACCGCTCCCTCGCGGGACGCGGGCGCGGGATCGAGGATCGTCACCGAGCCCGCTACCCCGTCGAGATCGACCCGCGGCCCCGCTGCGAGCACCGTGGTGGCCCCGGCGACGTTGAGGACGGCCGGCAGCTGGAACTCCCGCGCCACGATCGCCGCGTGCGACAGCGGGCCGCCCCGCTCCACGACCAGACCGTCGGCCTGGAGCATGAGCGGCACCCACGACGGGTCGGTGGCTGCCGCGACGAGCACCGAGCCGGCGGGCAGGACGTCGACTTCGGCCGGGTCGATCACCACGACGGCCCGTCCCTGCGCCCGGCCCGGGCTCGCCCCCCAGCCCTGCAGCACCCGCGTGCCGACCGGTGCGGCAGGAGACAGCGTGACGGCCGGCTCGGCGCGCCAGCGCTCCAACACCGTGCGCCGGAACGACAGCTCGGCGGCCGTGACGGCGTCGCCGTCGAGCAGGGCGCCGTCCAACTCCCAGTCGGCCAGCAGCTCGACGTCCCACGGCCGAGCAAGGTGCCCGCGGCGGACGAGGCGGCGGGCCGCCTCCTCGGTGATGCGGCGCTCCTCGCCGCCGACCATCAGCAGGACCGCCTTGGACTCCTCCCGCGCCCCGAGCAGGGCGGTGGCGTCGGCGACGAGCTTGCGGAGGAAACGGCGGCGCATGTCGACCACCTGGCCGGTGAGGATCCTGACGAGCCGCCAGCGGCGGCCTTGGGCGAGTTCGCTCTCGAGACGGGCGAGATCGTCGCCGTGGCCGCCCGCCGCGCCGGCACTGCCGGCGGTCGAGACGTGGGTGCGCCACACCGAGTCGGCCCGCTCGGCCCACGTCGGGCCTCCGTAGACGGCGGACGACCCGAGGCGGGCGAGGTCGCTCGCCACCTTCTCGGCGAAGGCGGCGCCGCCGGGTACGGCGGCGGCGACCGCCGCGGCGGCCCCGCCCTGCGGGGCGGCGGCCGCGGCCGCCGTCACCGCCGCGCGCTCGGAAGGTCCGAGATCGGCGAGGCGTCGCCCGAGCGCCGCCACCGGCCCGCGGGCGCTCCGGCCGGCCGCTCTGGTGAGCCGCTGCGCCCACTCCGCGGCCTGGTCGGGCACCCAGCGCTCCAGCAACCGCTCCAGCGCCCCGTACGCCGCCACGGCCTCCGCGGCCACGGCCACCTCCGCCCTGGCCCCCCAGAAGGCCATGTCGCGCAAGCGCCACCGGTAGGCGACCAGCTCGTGGTCGAGCAATTCCTCGACGGCCGGGCGATGCTGTAGCGCCGACTCGGCGGACACGACGAACGCGTGCGCCGAGCGGGGGGCGGCGCGCCGCACCCGCAGCGCACGGAGCGCCCGCATCGGTGAGCGCAGCCGCGGGCTGCGCCGCGGCCCGGCGTCGGACGTGGCCGCCGCCGACGGCGTGCCGCTGCCCAGGTAGAACGCCTCGATCTCGTCCGCCGTCCACCCGCCCGACCCGCCGCCGACCCGCTCCATCAGTGACAGGTTGAGGCGGGCACGGCCGCGGCGGCGTGAGATGAACCCGAACGGCGCCTCGAGATCTCGAGGCAGGACGCCAAGCTCCGCGTACATCGCCCGGAAGGCGTCCTCGACCATCGGCCCGTTGATCGTCCACAGCAGCGGCGACAGCACGCCGGGCAGCATCTCGGTGACTCCGGCGGCGACGTGGCGGACGCCCGGCTCGGTGGGGGTGTCGAAC
>JBFKDA010000249.1:0-4402 GCA_041619955.1 Acidimicrobiia bacterium
GAACGGATCTCGCCGCCGAGCTAGGGGTCCCACGCCGACCAGCCGGACTCCTCGCGGACGCCGTCGACCACTCGCGCCATCGCGCCGGACGGTGGCCGGCGTCTAGGTTCTAGACATGACGTCGGGACTGCTGGCGAAGGGTCTGGAGAAGTCCTTCGGCGCCACCGTTGCGCTGCGGGGGGTCGACCTCGAGGTGCCCCGAGGCCGGCTGGTGGGTTTCCTCGGCCCGAACGGGGCGGGCAAGACCACCACGATGCGGGGCATCCTCGGCCTCGTGGCCCTGGACGGCGGCTCGATCACGTGGGACGGCCACCCCATCTCGCGGGACGATCGCCGCCACATCGGCTACATGCCGCAGGAGCGGGGCCTCTACCCCCGCATGAAGGTCCTCGAGCACATCGCGTACATCGGCCGCCTCGCCGGCCTCGACCGCGCCACGGCCGAGCGCCGGGCGTCCCGGTGGGCTGAGCGGGTCGGGCTCGCCGACCGCGGCGACGATCCGATCCAGGAGCTGTCGACCGGCAACCAGCAGCGGGTGCAGCTCGCGGTGGCGTTGGTCCACGAGCCCGACCTGCTGGTGCTCGACGAGCCGTTCGCAGGCCTCGACCCGATGGCCGTGGCCACGCTGTCCGCCGTCATGGCGGAACAGGTGGTCCGCGGCGCCAGCGTCGTGTTCTCCAGCCACCAGCTCGAGCTCGTGCAGGACCTGGCCGAGCACGTCACCATCGTGGCGACCGGCGCGACGCAGGCCACCGGGACCGTCGGCGAGCTGCGGGGCCGGTCGCCGGATCGGCGGCTGGAGATCCATTGGGCGGGCGCAGCGCCGCTCTGGGCGCCGCCGGACGCCCGGCCGCTCCCGGCGCCGCCGGGGGTGAGCCGCTTCACGGTGCCCGCCGGCGCCGACGCGTCGGCCCTCATCGCCTCTGCCGCCGCGGCGGGCGACGTGGCGGCGGCCACCTACGAGCCGCCCGGCCTCGACGAGGTCTTCCTGGAGCTGATGAGCGCGTGAACTGGGTCCTCGTCGCAGAGGTGGCGCGTCGCGAGATCGTGACCCGCGCCCGGACCCGGGCCTTCCGGGTGGTCGCCGCCCTGCTCGTGGCGGCCGCGGTCCTGGGGCCAATCGTGGCTGCGCTGGTGCAGGACGGGGACGGCGGCCCCCGCGAGGTGACGATCGGGCTGGTCGATGTCGACGCCGTCACCCGCGACCAGATCGCCGCCATCGCCGCCGGCACCCTCGACGTGACGTTCCGGGACCTGGCCGCCGCCGCCGTCGACGAAGTGGTTGCCGGCGGCGACGTGGACCTGGCGCTGGAGCCCGGCCCGACGGTGGTCTGGCACGGCGAGACCGACTTCGAGGTCGCCGCCGTGGTGGCCGCCGCGTTTCAGCAGCGCGACATCCTCGCCCGGGGCCGCGCCCTGGGACTCGGCGACGACGACGTGGCGGCCCTGCTGGCGCCGGCGCCGGTCGCCGAGCGCTTCGTGGACGAGCTGGACGAGGGGGACGACGTCGCCATGGCGGCCGCGTTCGTGGGCTTGCTGCTGGCATTCAACATCCCGCTGCTCTTCGGGCAGGTGACGATGATGGGCGTGGTGGAGGAGAAGTCGACCCGGGTGGTCGAGGTGCTGCTCGGCCACGTCCGGCCCCGGACGCTGCTCATGGGCAAGGTGCTCGGCATGGGGGCGCTGGCGCTGACGCAGGTGGTCGTCGCCGTCGCCGGCATGACCGCGGCACTGCTGCTCACCGACGCCATCGACGTGCCCGCCTCGGTGTGGCGCTTCGTCCCGGTGGTCGCCGTGTCCCTCGTTGGGGCGCTCGCCGTCTACAACACGTTCTTCGCCCTGCTGGGCTCCCTGGTATCGCGCCAGGAGGACGTATCGCAGGTGATCGTGCCCGTCTTCATCCCCCTGATGGCCGGCTTCTTCGTCGCACAGGCCGCAGTGTTCGGCGACGCCGAGTCGCCGTTGCTGACGGCGCTGACGCTGTTCCCGCTGACCGCCCCGATGCTGCTGCCCGTGCGGGTGGCCCGCGACGCCATCCCCGCCTGGGAGGTGGCGCTGGCGCTGGCGCTAATGGTTGCGGCGGTGTTCGTGCTGATACGGGTCGCCGGCCGGGTGTACGAGTTCACGCTGCTCCAGACCGGGTCGCGGGTCGGCTGGCGCCAGGTGCTGCGGCTGAGCCGCGGCGCCGCAGCCGACTGACGGCGCCAGGAGCCCAGCACCGCCTGCGACTGCGTTGTGCGGCTGGCGAGCTTGCCGTCGGCGCGCACGACGTCGGTCTGCACGACGATGACGGAGCGGCTGGCGTGCACCGGGGTCGCCCGCACCTCGACAGCGCGGAAGGCCCGTTTGGCCCTGGTGAGCCTGGCGCCCGCGTGATACCGGGAGGGTGGCGCCCAAAGGGGGTGGCGACATGTTCCGCTCCGCACCCGAGCGGCTGGCGGTCGCCTTGCTGGTCGGCTTTTCGGCCCTCGTCGCGATCGGGGTGACCGGCGCTCCGGCCGGGGCGGCCTTCCCGGGCGGCAACGGCAAGCTCGCGTTCAACGCGTTCCCCGCCGACACCTACGACGTGTACGTCGTGCACCTCGATGGCTCGGGCGACGCGCGACTCACCCGCAGCGAGGACGTGTGCTTCAGCGCGGATCCCGAGCCCGAGGAGGTAGGCGGCAGCTATCACGGCCCGTCGTGGTCGCCTGACGGCCGCTGGCTGGCGATGGAGACGATCACCGAGCTGCCGGACGGCCGCTGCACCGGCGGCATCGCGGTGATGCGGGCCGACGGCACCGACCTGCGCCTGGTGGTCGAGACGGAGGTCACCTGGATCGGCCCGTCGTGGTCACCCGACGGCCGTCGCTTGGTGTACGGGCAGCCGGACGGTATCTGGGCGGTCGGCGTCGATGGCGGGAGCCCGGTTCGGCTCCTCGCCTGCTCCGGATGCACCGCCCCAACGTGGTCCCCGGACGGCGCGTCGATCGCCTTCAGCCAGCAAGGTGACATCCGGGTGGTCGACACCGGTGGTGAGAGCGTCCGCGTCGTCGCCGAAGGCATCGACTACGGGTATCCCGACTGGTCGCCGGACGGTACCCGCATCGCCTTCAGCAGCGAGCTCGACCGGCTCGGCGTCGTCGGCGCCGACGCCAGCGGGTTGCGGCTCGGCTCGGCGGGCATGCGAGCAGCCAAGCCGGCCTGGTCGCCGGACGGCACCCACCTGGCGTTCGAGTCGTGGGACGGGGGACCGAGCATCTGGACGGTGCGGGTCGAGTCGCTGGAGGACCTCGCAGGGGCCCGGCGGGTCGTCGACATGGCCTTCTACGCCGACTGGCAGCCGGTGCCACCGGTCGGCCTGCCGGTTGGCATGGTCGACCCGGCCACGGGCCGCTGGCACCTGGCCCGAACCGACGGCAGCATCGCCGAGTTCTACTTCGGCAACCCCGGCGACTTCCCGATCATGGGCGACTGGGACTGCGACGGCGTCGACACGCCCGGCCTCTACCGCCGCGCCGACGGCTACGCGTACCTGCGCAACAGCAACACGCAGGGCATCGCCGACGTCCGCTTCTTCTTCGGCGACCCGGGCGACGTCCCGCTCGCCGGCGACTTCGACGGCGACGGCTGCGACACCGTGTCGATCTACCGCCCCGCGCTGGGCCGGGTGTACGTGATCAACGAACTGGGCTCGGACGAGGCCGGGCTGGGTGCCGCCGACTTCGCCTACTACTTCGGCGACCCGGGCGACAAGCCGTTCGCCGGCGACTTCGACGGCGACGGCGTCGACACCGTCGGCCTCCACCGGGAGTCGACCGGTCTCGTGTACTTCCGCGACAGCCACACGCAGGGCATCGCCGACACGTCCTTCATCTTCGGCGACCCCGGCGACCGGCTGACGTGCGGCGACTGGAACGGCGACGAGCACATGTCGCCGGCGCTCTTCCGCCCCGGCGACGCCACGTGGTACTTCCGGTTCACCAACACCCAGGGCAACGCCGACGCAGTGCTCCGCTGGGGCGAGCCCGACTGGCTGCCGGTGGCGGGGTCGTTCGGACTGGGCTGAGCAAACCGACTCAGCCGGGCGATCGGAACCGTCCGGCGAGGGCGACCGCTCCCACCAGCACGAGCGCCATCCCTGCCGCGAACAGCCAGGTGAACGGCCGGTCGGTGAAGAACTCGGCCCGGGCCCGCACGGCTGCCAGGAGGATGAGCGCCACCATGATCGCCGCCACCTGCGCCAGGAGCAGGACGGGGCGGCGCCGGCCGTCGGCGGCCAGCACCAGCCCGGCCACCCCCAGCATGAGCACCGCCGCCATGACCCGGGCGGTGAGCGGGCTGAGCTGCCATGGCCACACGTCGATCGCCCCTGCGGGCCAGAGGAACACGGCCAGCCCGGTGACCAGGGCGCCGAGCCCCA
>JBFKDA010000250.1:0-4401 GCA_041619955.1 Acidimicrobiia bacterium
GACGGACGAGCGCCCGACGGACGAGCGCCCGACGGACGAGCGCCCGACGGACGAGCGCCCGACGGACGAGCGCCCGACGGACGAGCCTTAGATCGACTCCCTCGTCTGGACGGGGAGGGCGGCGACGTCCACCCACCCGGCCTCGATCAGCTCGGCGCCCCGTCCCGGCGGCGGCTGCAGCTCCGGGTGGGAGCGATGCATCGCCCACGCCAGCAACGCGATCCCGTCGGCGAGGCGCGGCCCGGGCCGGCTGAAGTAGGCCGACCCGTCCACGGCGACCACCCGGGCCCCCCGGGCGATCTCGCGCCAGCCTTCGTGCTCGGAGAGCTCGCGCAGCCGCGCCTGCGACTCCAGGAGGTCGAACCCGCAGAACGCGAGCACGATGAGGTCGGGACGGCCGGTGGCCACCTCGGCCAGCTCCACGGGGCGCGACGGCTGCGCGGCAGTGCCGAGGACGTTGCGCCCGCCTGCGGCCTCGACCATCTCGGGGACCCAGTGCCCTGGTGCGAACGGCGGTTTCGGCCATTCGATCACCGCCACCCGGGGCCGGGGCCTGCCCTCCAGGTAGCCGGCGAGCCGGGTGAGGCGGCGGCGGATCCCACCGACGAGGGAAGCTCCCTGGGTGCCGGCGTCGGCCGCCTCGGCGATGTCGACGATCGACTGCCACACCGCCTCGAGCGTGCGCGGGTCGGCGGTGACCACTCGGGCTGCCTGCGGCATCGTGCACACCGCCTCCTCGACCACGTCGGGCGGGACCGCGCACACCGGGCAGGTCGCCTGCGTGACCACCAGGTCGGGGGCCAGCTCGCGCAGCCGCTCGGCATCGAGCCGGTAGATCGTGTGCCGGTCGGCGACGCTCTCCCGCACCGCAGCGTCGATCTCCGCGCTCGGCAGGCCGGGCGGCAGCACGTCGGAGGTGACGGCAGGCAGCGAGAGGGCATCCGGCGGGAAGTCGCACTCGTGGGTCCTTGCCACGACGGCTGGGCCCCTCCCCACGGCGAACAGAATCTCGGTGGCGCTCGGCACCAGCGACGCGATGCGCATCAGCGGCCAACCTACCGAGAGCGAACGGCGCGTGTGCGTATCCAGATTACGCCAAGAGCGGCGCCAGCTCCCCGGCGAGCCGTTCCTGGATCTCGACCTGGCGGCTGAGCGGCATGCCCGGCCAGTACGACCGAGCGACGAAGTCGAAGTCGACGCCGACCTGGTCGCGGTAGCCCGCGATGGTCTCGGCCACCGACTCGGCAGGCCCCACCAGGGTCGCCCTGCGCAGCCGGGCTGCGGTCTCGGCGTCGAGGGCGGGCGGGGCCTGCGGCGGGCCGGTGCGAGCGGCCGACGCCTCCATGTCGCCGTATTTCCAGCGCATGGCCCACGCGTGGTCGCGGATCTCGTCCCAGCCTTCGGCAGGGTCGTCGGCGAGGTGGACCATCGCGTAGTACGTCCACGTGAACGCGGCGGGGTCGCGGCCGGCCTCCTCGAGCACCGCGTTGGCCACCGCGACCTGCTCGGCGAACCTGGCCGGCGACGCGTTGGAGAAGAACCCGTCCGCGTGGCGGGCGGCTCGCCGTACGGCCGCGTCGGCGCCGCCGCCGATGATCACCCTGGGCCGGGTCTCGGGCACCGGGCGGACCACCACTTCGGGCAGGTCGTAGACGTCGCCGTGGTGGGAGACGACCGCGCCCGACCACGCTTGGTCGAGCACCCCCAGCGTCTCCTGCATCGCCCGCCCCCGCCGCGAACGGTCGGCCCCGAACCCGGCGAACTCCACCTCGGACCAGCCGAGGCCGAGCCCCAGGACGAGCCGGCCGCCAGTGAGCAGCGACACGGTCGCCGCATCCTCGGCCAGGCGGAGCGGGTGGTGGAGCGGGGCGAGCAGGACGCCGGTGCCGACCTCGATGCGGTCGGTGCGGGCACCCATGGCGGCGGCGACCGGCAGCAGCGACGGCATGTAGCCGTCGTCGACGAAGTGGTGCTCTGTGGTCCAGATCGTGGCGAACCCGAGGCGCTCGGCATGTTCGGCGAGCGTCAGCGCCTCCCGGTAGAGGTCGCCCCAGCCGCGCGGGTCGCCAGGGGTGAGCTGGCACGACACGAGGCCATACCCGAGGCGCATCAGCCGAGGGTACGAGTGTGACAGCCGAGGCGCATCAGCCGAGGGTACGAGTGTGACAGCCGAGGCGCATCAAACGGCGAGCCGGTGCTGCTCGCCGACTTTCTCGTCGACCCGGAAGGCGAACTCGAGGCCCTCGGCCGTGGAGCGCAGCAGGTAGACCGAGTCGATGTTGAGGCCGGAGTCGGCGAGGCCCCGGGTCACCTCGCCGAGGGCGCCGGGCCGGTGGGGCAGGATCGCCGTCAACACGTCGTGCTCGTCGAAGCTGATGCCGAGCCGCCGGAGGACCGCCCGCCCGGTCGGCTCGTCGTCGACGATCAGGTGGACGATGCCCTCGCCGTCGATGCCGAAACCCGCCAGGGCCTCGATGTTCACGCCCGCCGCGCCCATCGCCTCGGCGATGCCGGCCAGTGCCCCGGGGCGGTTGGTCAGCCGGAGCGTGAATTCGGTCATGTCGCCAGCTTACGCAGCGGGCGGGCCGGGTGCAGGCGCCCGTTCGACGTACCATCGGCCGCACGACGAGAGGAGTGCGATGATCGCCGTGCAGGTGATGTACAAGGTGAAAACCGACCACGTCGAGGAGAACGAGCGGCTGGTGCGCGGCGTCTACGAGCAGCTCGCGGCGGCCGGCCACGACGACGTCCACTACGCCACCTTCCGCCGCGACGACGGCCAGACGTTCGTGCACCTGGCGTTCTTCCCGTCGCCGGAGGCCCAGCAGAAGCTCGGGGCGCTGGCTGCGTTCCAGGAGTTCCAGCGCGACCTCGGCGAGCGCTGCGAGGTGCCGCCGGACCCGCAGCCGCTCACCCGGATCGGCTCGTGGAACGTGGGGCTGCCCGCCTGAGCGCCGCACTGGCGCGGGTCGCGCTCGCCGGGTTGGTAGCGCTGGCGGTGGCGTGCGGCGACACGGCCGCCGACGACGCAGCTGCCGACGGCACGGCCGCCGGTGAGGCACCGGCGACGACCTCGGCGGCGAAGACCACGCCGTCGGCCGCCGCAGGGTGCGCCGACGTCGTCGACGTCGAGGTGACCTTCGTCGGGAACGGCGGGTACGACTTCGCCGTCACGGTGCGCTCCCACGACACCGGCTGGGACAAGTACGCCGACGCATGGCGGGTGGTGGCCGGCGACGGCACGGTGCTCGCCACTCGCGATCTCACCCATCCCCACGTCGACGAGCAGCCGTTCACGCGGTCGATCGCCGACGTGCAGGTGCCGGCAGAGGTGGAGGAGGTCACCGTCGAAGCGCACGACTCGGTGGCCGGCTGGTGCGGCGAGACGGTGACCCGGCCGTTTCCATGAGCAGGGCGCAGCCCGGCTACTCGTCGTCGCCCTCGTCGCGGACGTAGTCGTCGTCTCTCGGTCGGGCGTCCTTCTCCGGCACCGGTACCACCAGCACCGGCCGCCGCGACTCGGCCATCACGCGCGCCGACACGCTCTCCCACGCGGACTCGTCGAAGATGCGGCGGGTCGCGCCGAGGACGACGAGGTCGGCCTGCAGCTCCGCGACTGCGTCGATGATCGTCCGTGCCGGGTCTTCGCCCTCCAGGTAGCGGGCGCCGAGCTCGATGCCCAGCGGGCGCAGCGCTGCGACCACCGGCTCGGTGAGCCGGCGACCCCGCTCCTCGACGTAGCGGGCGATGACGGCGTCCTCCCGTGAGCGCCAGTCGGGGCCGTCGGTGAGGGGGTCCCATTCCTCCGAGCGGATCGTGTCGAGGAACGAGCGCGGCACCTCGATCACCGTGACGACCGACACCTGGCCGTCCGGACCGGCGAGCCGCTCGACGAACTTCGCGACGGGTCCGGGGCTGAGGGCGCCGGTCGTCGCCACCAGGATGTGCACCAGCCAAGGATATGCGCGGCGCCGAGCGAGGTGAACATTCCGCGAACTCCCGGGGGGTTGGGGGACTCCCGCCGTAGCATGGGCACATGACCGCGCTCCGCCCCGCCGGGCGCCCCGCAGAGCGGCCTCGTGTGCTCGTCGTCGACGACGAGCCCATGGTCCGCGAGGTCGTCGCCGCCTACCTCGAGCGAGAGGGCTACCGGGTCGTCGAGGCCGCCGACGGCGCCGCCGCGCTCGACGTGCTGGCCGCCGGGATGCCCGACCTCGTGGTGCTCGACCTGATGCTTCCCCACGTCGACGGCTACGAGGTGATGCGGCGGTTGCGGCGCACCGCCGACGTGCCGGTGATCCTGCTCACCGCCCGCTCCGAGGAGCCCGACCGGGTGCTCGGCCTGGAGCTGGGTGCCGACGACTACCTGGTCAAGCCGTTCAGCCCCAGGGAGCTGGCGGC
>JBFKDA010000251.1:0-4396 GCA_041619955.1 Acidimicrobiia bacterium
ACCGCCGGCCAGGCCGAGATCGACATCCGCTACGACACGCTGCTGCGCCAGGCCGACAACGTCACGATCTTCAAGTACGTGTGCAAGAACGTGGCGTGGCAGGCCGGCAAGACCGTCACGTTCATGCCCAAGCCGATCTTCCAGGACAACGGCTCCGGGATGCACACCCACCAGAGCCTGTGGAACGGCGACACCCCGCTGTTCTACGACGAGGCGGGGTACGCCGGGCTCAGCGACATGGCCCGCCACTACATCGGCGGCCTGCTCGCGCACGCCCCGGCCATCCTGGCGTTCGCGGCGCCGACGACGAACTCGTACCGCCGCCTGGTGCCCGGCTACGAGGCGCCGGTGAACCTCGTGTACAGCCAGCGCAACCGGTCGGCGGCGGTGCGGGTGCCGGTGTACTCGAAGAAGCCGGCCGCCAAGCGGCTGGAGTTCCGGTGCCCCGATCCGTCGGCCAACGCCTACCTGGCGTTCGCGGCGATGCTGATGGCCGGGCTCGACGGCATCCAGAACCAGATCGAGCCGCCGGCGCCCCTCGACAAGGACCTCTACGACCTCCCGCCGGAGGAGCTGGCCTTGGTGCCGTCGGTGCCCGGCAGCCTCGAGGAGTCGCTGGACGCGCTGGAGGCCGACCACGACTTCCTGCTCGCAGGCGACGTCTTCACCGAGGACCTCATCGAGTCGTGGCTCGCGTACAAGCGCCAGTCCGAGGTCGACGAGATGCGCCTCCGCCCGCATCCGCACGAGTTCTACCTGTACTACGACGTCTGAGCCCGGGCCACGCAGGCGGGACCCGGAGTTCCCGCCCAGCGGCCGTGACGACATGCCGTGACTCCCCCGGGCGACGTCCGGGGGAGTTGCGCGTTCCGGCCGCTCTACTCGTCGATGCCGGCGCCGTCGCCCACGTCTTCGTTGGCCGTGTCGGGGTCGTCGGTGAACTCGCCGGTGTCGCCGGTGTCGCCGGTATCGCCCGGGTCGGTGGCGCCGAAGCCGGTGGGGTCCTCGCCGCGCGCCACGGCGCCGACCACGTCGACGGCCGTCGAGAACTCCGCCCCGGACGCCTGGAACTCGGTCAGGGCTACCTGACGACCCTCGCTGGAGTTCGGGTCCTGGAGTCCGACGACCATCGCTTCCGCCGCCGACACCATGGCACGGGCCCAGTCGACCGCCTGCAGGTGGGCGGGCTCGAGGAGCGGTAGGTTGGTCGGCGTCGCCACCTCGACCTCGGTCGCGAACGCCTCGGTCTGGGTGCGGAGCTCACGGAGCTGTTCCAGCGCCTGCTGGAACGAGATGTTGCGGGCGTCCCAGTCGGCGTTGATGGTGGTGCCGGCCTCGACCAGCCGGACGGCCTCGGCGTCCAGCGTGTCCATCTGCGCGACGTACTGGGCCGCGACCGGTTCGAGCGTGGTGGTGGTCGTCTCCTCGGGCAGCGTGATCGCCGTCGAAGTCGTCGATTCGAGCACGAGCGTGCCGCCGGCGCCCGTCCCGTCGGGAACGGTGCCCGGGTTCAGGCTGTTGACGAAGACGGTGGTGGTCCCCACCATGCCAACGATGACGAGCGGGAGGATCCAGATGCCGTGCCGGGGATCGGTGCTGCGGGCCACCAGCGCAAGAGTAGTAGTGGCCCGGTTGGACGCAGTGGAGCAAAGCTAGGGTTCGCGGGCTTCGGAGGCCTCATTGCAAACACAGCGGATCATCATCACGATCAGCGGCAGCCTCGACCCTGAGCGCCAGCTCCCGATGGCGCTGCGGGCGCTCGAGCGCCATCCGCAGCTCCGGGTGCTGCGATGCAGCCGGGTGTACCACTCGGCGCCCGGCAACGGCGATGCCCATACGATGGCCGTGGTCGCCGAGACGGCGATGCCGGCCTCGGGTCTGCTCGGCGAGCTGGCGCACATCGAGCGCGTCCTGCGGGGCGAGGGGAGCGAGCTCGACCTGGAGCGGTGCGAGGTCGACCTGCGGCTCTTCGTCGACGGCGACGGGTCGGAGGCGGACGACGGCTCCGCCGCAAGCGACGTGGCGGAGCACCTCGTGCGCCCGATCGCGGACGTCGCTCCCGACTGGATCGACCCGTCGTCGGGCCTGCCGGTGCGCGAGCTCGTCGCGGCGCGGGACGCCGGCCGGGAGCGGACGTCCCCCGAGCCGCAGCTGCACCGGTCCGACAGCCGCTATGCCACCGACCTCGAGGCGCTGCCCGAGGAGGTGTACGCGCCGCGGGTGGAGGCGCTGGTGCGCCAGCAGCTCGTCGAGATGGGCGAGGATCCGGCGCGGGAGGGCCTCGAGCGCACCCCGCTGCGGGTGGCCAAGGCGCTCGACTTCCTGACGAGCGGCTACACCACCACGCTGGAGGACGTCGTCAACCAGGCGATCTTCGAGGAGCCGTTCAACGAGATGGTGGTGGTCAAGGACATCGAGTTCTACTCGCTCTGCGAGCACCACCTGCTGCCGTTCTTCGGGCGGGCGCACGTCGCCTACCTGCCCGACGGCAAGATCATCGGCCTGTCGAAGATCGCCCGCATCGTCGACCTCTATGCGCGCCGTCTCCAGGTGCAGGAGCGGCTCGCCAACCAGGTGGCGGACGCCCTGATGCAGGTCGTGGAGCCGCAGGGCGTGGCCGTCGTCATGGAGGGCAGCCACTTCTGCATGATGATGCGCGGCGTCCAGAAGCAGAACACCTCGATGGTGACCAGCGCGATGCGCGGCACGTTCCTGAGCAACGCCCAGAGCCGGGCCGAGTTCCTCGCGCTCGTCAAGGACTAGCGCGGTGGACCTGGCCGGCCAGCTCGCCGTCGTCACCGGTGGCGCGATCCGGGTGGGGCGGGCGATCGTCGAGATGCTCGCCGACCGCGGCGCCGACGTCGGCATCCACTACGGCACGTCGGGCGACGCAGCCGAGGAGGCCGCCGGCTACGTGCGCGCCGCCGGGGGCCAGGCGTTCCTCGTCCGGCACGACCTGGCGGATGCCGCCGCCGCGGGGCGGATCGTCGACGACGTGGCGGCCGCAGCCGGCCGCCCGCCCACGCTGCTCGTCAACTCGGCCTCCGGGTTCCCCGAGGACGAGCTGCGCCGCAACGGGCTCGACGAGTGGGACGAGACGATGCGAGTGTCGTTGGAGGCGCCGGTGCGGCTGATGGCGGCGTTCCGCGACCGGCTCGGGGATGGCCGGGGCGCCATCGTCAACGTCACCGACGTCCGCATCGAGCGGCCCTACCCGCGCCGGGTCAGCTACACGGTTGCCAAGGGGGCGCTCGCCACGGCGACGAAGACGGCTGCGGTGGCGCTGGCTCCGAACATCCGGGTGAACGCGATCGCGTTCGGGATCATCAACGACCCGGCCGACGCCTCCGACGGCTATGCGGACCGGCTGGCCGCCGGCATCCCGCTCGGCGAGCCAGCCGGGGAGGCGAGCGCCGCCCACGCCGTCTGCTTCCTGCTCGAGAACGACTTCGTCACCGGGGTGGTGCTGCCCTTCGACGGCGGCTACTCGCTCGTCAACCCGCTCCGCAACCGCGGCCCGTCGCAATGAGCGCCTGCAACGTCATCCGGCCCGGCCCCGTCGAGCTGTTCGTCGTCATCGGGACGCTCCCCGAAGAGGCGCTCGCCGCCCAGCCGCTCACCGTCGCCGCCGAGTACCACGTCGATCCCGGCCTCGGCCAGGACTACGTCGACTACCGGGCCGTCGTGGGCGAGCTAGTCGCGGTGGCGAGCGCCGGCTCGCCCGACGGCACGTTGGAGACCCTCGCCGAAGCGGCGGCCGCCAAGCTGAAGGCGCTGTCGCCCCACGGGCGGCGGGCGACGGTCGGCGTGCGCAAGACGGCGGACCTCGGCCACGGGGTCGGCACCGTGGCGGTCTACGCCCACGTGGGCGCGTGCCCCTGCGGGCCCAGCCTCCCGCCGGTGTGACCAGCCGGGCCGTCGTCGGCGTCGGGTCGAATCTCGACCCGGAGGAGCACGTGGTGGCTGCGCTCGAAGCGTTGGCGGCCGAACCCGGCGTCGGCGGGCTGCGGGCCAGCTCGGCCTATCGGACCGAGCCCTACGGCGCCGACCCGGGCTCGCCGCCGTTCGTGAACCTCGTGGTGGTGGTCGACACCACGCTGTCCCCGATCGAGCTGCGGGGCGCACTCAAGGGGATCGAGTCCCACCTCGGCCGGCCCGCCCGGCACAGCCGGACTGCCCCGCGCGTCATCGACCTCGACCTGCTGTTCTACGGGGGTGAGACCGCACCTGGCCCGGGCCTGGTGCTGCCACATCCCGACGGCGCCAAGCCGTACTTCGCGATCCCGCTGGCCGAGGTCCTGCCCGACTTCGCCGACCCGGTCACCGGTGAGCCGATGCGCGACCGCGCCGCCCGGCTCGGTCGCTCCGGGATCGAGCCGCTCCCGCAGCTCAGTGC
>JBFKDA010000252.1:0-4381 GCA_041619955.1 Acidimicrobiia bacterium
CGGGGCGTGCCGTACGTCATCGTCAACCGCGGCCCCACCGACCACGACGACCTGGCGACCCTCAAGGTCGAGGGCGCAGCCGGCGAGCTGCTGCCGGAGATCGTCAGGTCGCTGGTCGGCAAATAGCACTATTCTCGTAGTGCTAAAGAGGAGGGCCCGATGACGCTGAGCTACAACCAGCTCGTCGCCCAGGTGAAGCGCCAGATCCGCGAGGTCGACGGCCCCGAGCTGGAAGCCCGCTTGGACGACCCGCCCGTCATCATCGACGTGCGCGAAGCCGACGAGTTCGAGCAGGGAGCGATCCCCGGCGCGCAGTTCATCCCACGCGGCGTGCTCGAGGGCAACGTCCGCAACGCCGTGCCCGACCCGGCGACCGAGGTCGTGCTCTACTGCGCCGGCGGCGCTCGCTCGGCCCTCGCCGCCAAGTCGCTGGCCGACATGGGCTACACGAACGTGGCGTCGCTGGCGGGCGGGTTCGGGCAGTGGAAATCGCAGGGCCGGCCGTGGGAGGTGCCGCAATCGCTTTCGAACGAGCAGCGCGCCCGCTACAGCCGCCACATCATGCTGCCCGAGGTCGGTGAGGAGGGCCAGGCGAAGCTGCTCGAGTCGCGGGTGCTGCTGATCGGCGCCGGTGGCCTGGGCTCGCCGTCGGCGCTCTACCTGGCCGCCGCCGGGGTGGGCACCCTGGGGATCGTCGACTTCGACGTGGTCGACGCGACCAACCTCCAGCGCCAGATCCTGCACAACCTCGACCGGGTGGGACAGCTGAAGGTCGAGTCGGCTCGGGAAACGCTGAGCGCGCTGAATCCCGACGTCAAGATCGAGCCGTACGCAACCAGGCTCGACGCCGACAACATCCTCGACATCATGGCCGAGTACGACGTGGTGGTCGACGGCGCCGACAACTTCCCGACCCGTTACCTCGTCAACGACGCGTCCCTCCACCTGCGGGTGCCTGTGGTCCACGGGTCGATCTTCCGCTTCGAGGGCCAGGTCAGCGTGTTCTCGCCCTACGCCGGGCCGTGCTACCGGTGCCTGTTCCCCGAGCCGCCTCCCCCGGAGCTGGCCCCGTCGTGCGCCGAGGCAGGCGTGCTCGGCGTGCTGCCCGGGATCGTCGGGTCGCTGGAGGCCATGGAGACGATCAAGCTGCTGCTCGGGATCGGCGACCCGCTCATCGGCCGGCTGCTCACCTACGACGCGCTCAGCGAGGAGTTCCGCACGCTCAAGCTGCGCCGTGACCCCGACTGCCCGGCCTGTGGGGACGAGGACCAGCCGCCCAAGCTCGTCGAGTACGACGAGCTGTGCATTCCCGCCGGCAGCGTCGCCCGGAGCTAGTTGCCGGCGAGATCCTCGGCGAGAGCGACCAGAGTCCGCACCCCGAAGCCGGTGCCTCCCTCGGTGACGTAGCCGTCGCTCTTCGGCGCGCGCGCCGGCCCGGCGATGTCGAGGTGCGCCCACGGCACGTCGCCGACGAACTCCTTGAGGAGCAGCGCCGCGGTGATGGCCCCGCCCCACCGGGTGCTCGAGACGTTCTTCATGTCGGCGACGGTGGAGTCGATCTGGCTGCGGTAGTCGTCGGGCAGCGGCATGGCCCACACGCGCTCCCCCGCCCGGTCCGCCGCGCCCTGCACCCGGTCGACGGCCTCGTCACCGCTGCCGAACAGGCACGCGATGTGGTCACCGAGCGCGACCTTGGCCGCCCCCGTGAGCGTGGCGATGTCGACGATCATGTCGGGCTCGTGCTCGACGGCCAGCGACAGCCCGTCGGCGAGGACCAGGCGGCCCTCGGCGTCGGTGTTGAGCACCTCGATCGTCTTGCCGTTCCGGATCCGCAGCACGTCGCCGGGCCGGGTGGCCCCGCCCCCGGTCATGTTCTCCGCCAGCGGCGTGATGCCGAGCACCTTCACCGGGAGTCCCAACTCGGCGATCACCTGCATGGCACCGATCACTGCCGCCGCGCCGGACATGTCGGTCTTCATGTCCTCCATTGCTTTGGCCGGCTTGATCGACAGGCCGCCGGAGTCGAACACGATGCCCTTGCCGACGATCGCCAGGAACGCCTCCGCCCCGTCCGGCTCGTGCCACAGCTCCACCAGGCGGGGCGGGTTGTCGGCGCCGGCGGCCACGCCGAGCACGCCGCCGAAGCCGCCGTCCCGCAGCGCCGCCTCGTCGTGGACGACCACCCGCAGGCCCACCTCGTGGCCGATCTCGGTGGCGATCCGCGCAATCTCGGTGGCGGGCTTGCCCACCGACGGCTCGTTGACGAGATCGCGGGCAGTGGTGATCCCCCGGGCGAGGATCACCTGCCGTGCCGCGGCGGCGGCCCCGTCGTCACCGCCGCCGATGAGCACCAGCCGCTCGGTGGCGGCCGGCTTCGGCTCGCTGCGGTACTTGTCGAACCGGTACTGGCCGAGCAGCAGTCCGAGGGCGAAGTCGTCGAACGGCTCGACCGTGGTCGCCAGCGTCCCCAGCCGGGACGCCAGCCGCCCCACCGTGCCCGCGGCTTGGCGGACGGCCTCGCGGTCGGGCTCGTCGCCCAGCCCGACGAAGTACACGGTGTATGGAAGCGCGGCGCCGCCCGGCACCGCTGCGACCTGGCCAGCCTTGCCCGTGAATTCGAGCTGGTCCAGGTAGCCGCCGAGCCAGTCGCCGAGCCGCGCGGCGGCCCAGTCGGCACCGGGGCCCCACGCCCGGTCGGTGCCCACGGGGACCACGAGGCCGTCGGCCTCGGCATCCTCGATCGTCGGGGACGTCACGATCTCGATCACGCCACGACCTCCATCATGCATGCTCCTTGCTCGGCTCCCACTCGGCTTCGGCGGCCCGGGCGAGCACGTACAGGTAGTCGGCCAGCCGGTTGAGGTACGGCACGACGTGGCTGTCCTCGCTCCCCGCCTCCCGGGCATACGTCACCGACCGCCGCTCGGCCCGCCGGCACACCGTGCGGGCGACGTCCAGGGCCGCCGCGAGCGGCGAGCCGCCGGGCACGACGAACTCGCTCGGCAGCCCGCGAGCTTCGACGACCTCGTCGATCCAGCCCTCCAGCCGGGCGACCATGCCGGCGGTCATCCGGCTCACACCGTCCTCGAGCTTGCTGCGGTTCTCGGGCGCAGTGGCCAGCTCGGCGCCCGCCACGAACAGGTCGCGCTGGCATGCCAGCACCCGCTCCGCCGTGGTGCCGTCGGCCAGCACCCGGGCGGCGCCGAGCGCCGAGACCGTCTCGTCGACCGTCCCGTACGCCTCTGGGCCGGCGGCGTCCTTCGGCACCCGGCCGCCGTAGAACATGCCGGTGGTGCCGTCGTCGCCCTTGCGGGTGTAGATCTTCATCGCAGGGTGCTCACGAGGCGGGGAGTTTAGGAACCCGCCACCGTCGTCACGCGGCGAGCGGTGGGGCGCGCTCGAGACCGGCGCGGCCTTCGTGGACCTTCCGGTGGTGGCGGCGGCACAGCAGGACACGTGCGGCCCATGCAGTGATCTACGAGCCGTAGCGTTTGGCGGCCCGCGCCCGGGCCTTGGCCGCCTCGACGGCGCGATCTTTCGGCGGCGCAGTCGTCACCAGCGAGCCGAGCAGGCGCCGGGAGGCGGCCGCCACCTCTCCCACCGCTTGCTCGAACGCGGCGGCGTTTGCCTGGCTCGGCTTGGCCGAGCCGCTGATCTTGCGGACGTACTGGAGAGCGGCGGCGTGGATCTCCTCGGGGGTGGCGGGCGGGTCGAAGTTGTGGAGCGTTCGGATGTTGCGGCACATGCCGTCAGGCTACGACGATCCGCCCGGTGACCGCAGCTCCGAACATCGTGAGCACCGCCAGGTACGACAGGCCGGTGGCGGCCATCACCCCGGAGTAGCGGGGCTCCCGCAACGCGAACCACACGGCCACGACCAGCAGCGCGCTCATCGCCACCAGCGCCACGAAGGCCCAACCGAGCACGGCATCGACGTCGGCCCAGCCCAGCACGCCCAGCCCGACCAGGACCGCAACGTCCAGGAGGAGGCCCACGCCGGCCGCCGCGTCGAGACGCTTGAGCGCCCACCGCGGCAGGCGGGGGTCGACGAGGTACCAGTGCCCGAGGATCATCTCGGAGGTGATGCCGCCGAGCGCGACCGCGCCGGTGAGCGCCAGGAGCAGCCCGCTGTCGGCAACCGCCGCGCCCCCGAAGGCCACGGCCGACCCGGCGAACGCCACAGCGGCCTGCCGATGCCGCCGTGCCAGCACGAACGCGACGAGCCCGAATGCGACGCCCCCCCAGGAGAGCGGCCCGCCCCCCACTGCCGCGGCCGGGGCACCGAACAGGAGCACCACGAACGCCGACAGCCACCCGAAGCCCGGGCCGACGATCTTCCACCAGGCCACGACCGCCGAGCCGGCGGCGATGCCGGCGGCCC
>JBFKDA010000253.1:0-4377 GCA_041619955.1 Acidimicrobiia bacterium
CAGCAGAGCGTCGCCGAGTGCTGAATTGGCGATGCCGATCGCCGGGTGGTTCGGGTCGGCGCCGCGGCCGTCCACGAAGCTCGCCTGCGTGGCCTCGCCGTTGCGCGGACCGTCCGGGTTGGACACGCCGGCCCGGGTGACGGTGCCGTGCGCGGCGGCCGCGATCTGACTCTCCTCGTCGGTGGCGGCCAGGATCGCCAGGAAGATCTTCTCCGGGTCGACCGAGACGCCCTTCGGGATGGCATAGCCGTCGATGAACGCCGGGGCCGCCAGCACGCCGGTGCCGGTGTCGAGTGCGGGCGCGAACGCCACCTCGCCGACCACGGTGGAGGCTTCGGGATCGTCCATCGCCGCCGCGCGGGACGCCCAGGTCTGGCCCAGCACGTACTCACCCGTCTGGAACGCGGCCTGGATGTCGTCGGTGCTGTAGGTGCTGCCGGTCGCGCCGCCGCACGTCTCCAGCATGTCTCTCAGGAGCGTGGCCGCCTCGATGCCTTCCGGCGAGTTCCACTGGGGCTGGCCGTTCTCGTCGATCGGCGCCTTGCCCAGGGAGCCGAGCACGTTGTTGAACTCGATCTGCCACGACCAGTTGGCCGACAGCATCAGGGCGAAGCCGGTGTCGTAGCCGGCTTCCTGGAGCGCCGGGCAGGTCGCCAGGGCCTCCTGGAACGTTGCGGGCACCTCGATGCCGAGCTCGTCGAGCACGGTCTCGTTGTAGAAGACGTGCATCGAGTTCGACACCATCGGCACCGCGTAGATGTTGCCGTCGATCGAGGCAAGGTCCCAGAATGCCTGGTCGATCTGGTCCAGGTTGAACTCGTCGCGGTACTTGTCGACGAGGTCGTTGAGCGGCATCAGCCGGTCGGCGCCGGCGAGTTCGGCGATGAACGTGTTCGAGCCCTGGATGATCTCGAAGTTGGGCTCGCCGGTGGACACATCGAGCGTCACCTGGTTGCGCGCCTCCTGCGAGTCGAGGAACTGAATGTTGAAGGCGTAGTTGCCTTCGGCGCACTCCTCGAGCTCGGCTGCGTACTCGGACACGATGGGGAACTCCCAGCCCATCAAGTCGATCTCGACGGTCTCCTCCGGGTCGGGGATCGGACACTCGTCGCTGATCGCAGCCATCTCACCGCCGTCGCCGTCGCCGCTGTCCCCGTCGCCTCCGTCGCCGGCCTCGGTCGTTGCCACGGTCGTGGCAGGCGCCGCAGTGCCGTCGCCGCCGGAGTCGCCGCACGCGGCGGCCACGAGGCCCAGCGCGAACAGCAGCGCCAGCAGGCGCGTCGTAGTGGTGATCTTCATCGTCGTATCGCCTTTCTTGTTGCGGCGGCCTCCCGGCCGCGTTGCCTTGCAGTGGTTGATCTCACGTGGACCTGTCATCACACCACCACCGGGTGGCGATTCAGGACGAGCCGTTTCCGGGCGAGGTAGCCGCCTGCGTCGGCGACGAAGCCCGCATCCTCGGCGGCGGCGACCAGCTCGGGCGCCCACTCGAGCCGGGTCCGGGTGTCGCCGCCGTTCACGACGAGGAGGTGGCCGTCCTCACTGCCGACGTTCACGAAGCTGCGCCAAGCGTCTGCCGGGACCGACGCGATGGCGCCGTCCTCCAGCCGGGCGGTGACCACTTCGCCGGGCCCGTTGACCTCGAGCGCCCAACCGGAGCTGGCGGCCATCAGCACCTGGCTGCCCGGGTGCCGGTGGCGGCCGACCCGGTTGCCCGGCGGCACCCGCAGCCATTCGATCGTGAACGTGTGCGGGTTCACGATGGGTGGCTCGTGGTTGCGGTCCATCGTCATGCCCCAGCCGATCACCGGCGCCAGCTGGCTCTCGTGGCCGGGCAGGACGCTGTCGAGCAGCGCCCGGTCGCTCCACGCCAGGCCGTCCTCGGTGACGAGGCGGGCGACCAGCTCAGCGTCCGAGTAGCGGCGCAGCTCGGCGACGTCGGCCTCGGACATCGGCGGTATCAGCGCCACCTCGTCGTCGAGCACGTCGCCAGCCGTCGTGTCCAGCAGGGTGTTGTCGGCCCGCAGGTACAGCCCGGTGGCGGCGGCTTCGTGGAGCACCCGCGGTGACCACTGGATGCCGCCGGTGTCGTCGCCGCCGAGCACCGCGTAGAGCAGCCGCTCGTCGTCGCCGGTGTTGCGGAACCCCCGGTAGATCCAGGTGGGGACCGACATCACGAAGCGCCCGGAGGCGGTGAGCGTCTGGTCGAGGTCGACGCCGACCCGGAACTCCCATTCCCCTCCCAGCGACACGAAGACCTCGGCGGTGTAGTGCATGTGCTGGTTGTTGACGGTGCCGGCGGGCATGCCGGCGGCACCAACGTTGAAGCCGTGGGGCTCCCGCAGGTTGATGTGGGCGGTGGGGTTCTGAGACACCCCGGGGCCGATCATCGAGTAGTTGCTCTTACCCTGGGAGTCGGGCAGCCGCACGTCGATGAAGGCTTGGGTGTCGGCGACGAAGCCGGCGGGCTGGATGACCCGGCGGGCCAGCTCCGCAGCGGTCACGACGGTGCCGCTCACTCCGCTGGTTCCTCCTCCGGGGGATGGGCCAGTGGGGCGTGGACCTGCTTGAGGATCGAGAACTCGTCGTAGACGGTCCACTCGGCGGTGATGCGTCCGCCCTGTACCAGGTGGTGGCTGAAGCCCAGCACGCGGAGCGGCCGGCGCGTGGGCTCGCCCCAGGGACCGGGGCCGTCGTGGGTCCCCTCCAGCACCCAGCGGGTGGCCACGACCCAGCCGCCGTCCCGCTCGTTGGCCATCGTGTGGTCCACCAGCATGGCCACGTCGCTGCACGCGGCCAGCCACTCGAGTACGTACTGGCGGTAGGCGCCGGTGCCATGCAGGGTGCGGTTGGTCGAGGTGACGGTCGGCGCGTTGGGGGCGAACACGTCGGCGATGCGGTCGAGCCGCCGGCGGTTCCAGATGTCGTGCAGAGCGCTGCGGACGAGGTGCTCGGCGGCCGGCATCTCCGGCGGGCGATCGCCCACGGGCTCGGGGGGATTCTGCCCTCGCTCCCGATGGAAGCCGCCCGGCACCGCCACCACCGGGCCGCCGCGCGCCTGGGCCTCGGCGGCGCCGAGCCGGCGCGCCAGGTCGATCTCGTCGTACCCGAGCGCCCGGACTGCCGCCAGCTCGTCGCGCGCCAGCCACTCCTCCACGATGCGCCCGTCGCGCACCAGGCAGTGGGCCACCGCCCGCCGCCGCATCTTCCGCCCGGTCGGCGGCCCGTAGCCGCTGTGGCCCAGGTTCGTGCCGGCGTGCGTCAGGCGGTGCGAGGTGTGGAAGCCGGACTTGTCGTCGCCGGCCCACACGACGTCGTCGCCGTAGAGCTTCAGGTCGGGATACGCCGCCATCGTCCGGGCGCTAGCGGCGATCACGGCGTCACTGCCGTAGACATCCGCATCGGTGGTGTGGATGACGGAGTTGTGCCCGTAATGATCGTGGATGCGGCCCAGGCCGCCTTCCTCCCAGATGCGATGGGTGCACCGGATGATGTAGTGCACGATGTCTGCGTACAGGTCGTCGAAGCCTTCGAGCACCTGGCGGCGGATCCCGTCGTCGGCGAAGAACTCCTCGATCCGCCGGGCGGGCGCCGCGACGGGCCCGGAGTCGCCGCGGGCGTGGGCCAGCGCCCCGATTCCGGGAGCCTGCTCGGGGCGGTCAGCCATTGCGGACTCTCCGATCTGCCACCGTCCCGCGCAAGCGCAGCACGCCGGGCATGGTCCGCTCGGCGAGCGGCACGGGCTCGTCGCCGCCGAGTGCGCTCAGGATCCACCGGCTCGCCCGGCCGACGAGCTCGTCGACCGGCTGCTCCACCGTGGTCAGGTCGTAGGCCTTCCATGCCGCCTGGGGCAGGCCGTCGAACCCGGTGACCGACACGTCGCCGGGGACCGCGACCCCGGCGGCGCGCAGGCCGTCGATGACGCCGAAGGCGATCGCGTCACTGGCGGCCATCACGGCGTCGGGCCGGGGCTCGGCGGCGAGGAGGCGTGCCGCCGTGGCCAGTCCCGCGTCGTAGGTGAACTCGCCCGTCTCGACATAGCGGCACGGCACCCCGCCGGCGGCGAGCGCCTCGGCCGCGGCGCGGTAGCGGAGGCGGTCGGCGTGGGAGGAGCGCGGCCCCCCGGCGAAGACGATCGAGTTGTGCCCGGTGTCGAGCAGGTGGCGCGCCAGCTGCGCCATGCCATCGTCGGCGTCCACCGACATCGAGGGCAGCGAGGCCTCGTCGCCCTGGTAATTGAACATCAGCACCGGTACGCCGGAAGCCTGCAGGCTGGCGGCCGCGCTGGGGTCGATGATCATCGCGGACACGACCAGCGCGTCCACCTGATAGGAGCGGACCGCACGCAGGACCCGGCCCAGGTCGGTGCCGATCTCG
>JBFKDA010000254.1:0-4370 GCA_041619955.1 Acidimicrobiia bacterium
GGCCCGACGGCCGAGTTGTCCGGGAACTCGGCGAGGCGGCCCACGTTGAGGAGCGCGTAGTACTCCTTGTTCGGGTTGCGGAAGCCCTTGAGCTTGCGCATGCGCCGCTGCAGGGGCATTTGGCCACCCTCCATGTAGGGGTGGACCTTGCTGCGGGCCTTCTGGCCCTTGGTGCCGCGGCCCGCGGTCTTGCCGCCGTGGCCGCCTTCACCCCGGCCGACGCGGCGGCGGGGCTTGCGCGACCCCGGATCGGGCCGGAGATGGTGCAGTTTCATCAGGTCTCCTCGACGTCGAGCAGGTGCTCGACCTTGGCCACCATGCCCCGCACGGCGGGCGTGTCGGGACGCTCCGTGGTCTGGCGGATCTTGCGCAGCCCGAGGCTGCGGACCGTGGCCCGGGTCTTCGGCTTCTCACCGATCGTGCTGCGCACCAGCGTGATCTTCAGCTTGCCGGCCATCGGGTCACTCCCCCACCTTGGCGCGGGACAGCTCGGTCGAGCGGTATGCGGCGAGCAGCGCCGGCGGGGTGACGTCCTCCGGTCGCTTGCCGCGCAGCTTGGCGACCTCGTCGGGCCGGGCCTGGCCGGTGAGCGCCTCCATCGTCGCCTTGGCGACGTTGATGTGGTTCGGCGAACCGAGCGACTTGGCCAGGACATCGCGGATACCGGCGGCCTCGACGATCTGGCGCACCGGCCCGCCTGCGATGACCCCGGTACCGGGGGCGGCCGGCTTGAGCAGCACCCGGGCGGCGTCGTGGGTCCCCACGATCGCGTGGACGATCGAGGTGCCCGCCATCGCCACCGCCACCATGTTGCGGCGAGCGTCCTCCATCCCCTTCTGGATGGCGGTGGGCACTTCCTTGGCCTTGCCGTAGCCGATGCCGACCTTGCCCTTGTTGTCGCCGACGGTCACGAGCGCGGTGAACGAAAACCGCCGACCACCCTTGACGACCTTCGCCACCCGGTTGACGGCGATGACGCGCTCGTCGAAACCCGAGTCGCTGCGGTCCTGGCGGCCGCCGCCACCTCTGCCTCGTTGCGATCCCATGTTGCTCCCGCTTCCTAGAACTCGAGCCCGGCTGCGCGGGCGGCGTCGGCGAGCGCTTTCACTCGCCCGTGATACGGGTAACCGCCGCGGTCGAACACCACGCTGCCGATGCCGGCATCCTTGGCGCGCTGCGCCAGGAGCTTGCCGACCTCTTCGGCGGTCTCGACGGTGAGCTTGCGCTCCCGCAGCGCCGGCTCCTGCGACGAGGCAGCGGCCAGCGTGCGGCCCCCGTCGTCGTCGATGACCTGCGCATAGATGTAGCGGTTGGACTTGAAGACGGCCAGACGCGGCCGCCCGGCGGCGCCGTGGAGGTTCTTGCGCACGCGGAAGTGACGACGGCGACGAGCGGAGGTGCGGGAGGCCTTCATCGGGCCACACCTGCCTTGCCGGCCTTGCGGCGGACGTACTCGTCGACGTAGCGGATGCCCTTGCCCTTGTATGGCTCCGGCGGCCGCACGCTGCGGATGTTGGCGGCCACCTGGCCGACCTTCTCCTTGTCGATGCCGCTCACCACGATGCGGGTGGGCTCGGGCACCTCGAACTCGATGCCGTCCGGCGCCTCGATCGCGACGGGATGGGAGTAGCCGACCAGCAGCTCCAGGGTGCGGCCCTGGAGCGACGCCCGGTAGCCGACCCCCACTGCCTGCAGCTCCTTGCTGAAGCCCTCGGACACGCCCCGGACCATGTTGTTGAGCAGTGCCCGCGACAGGCCGTGCAGCGCCTTGGACTCGCGCTCGTCGTCCGCCCGCGTGACCACCACCGAGCCGTCGCCGACCTCGAAGCCGACCACGTCGGGGAACACCCGCTCGAGCGAGCCCTTCGCGCCCTTCACCGTCACGTGGCTGCCGCCGTCGACGGCAACGTCGACGCCGGCCGGCAGCGGCACGGGAGCGTTACCGATCCGGCTCATCACCACACCTCGCACATGATCTCGCCACCGAGGCGGCGCCGCCGGGCCTCGCGGTCGGGCAGCAGGCCCTGGCTGGTCGACACGATCGCCACCCCGAGCCCGCCGTTGACCCGCGGCAGGTCGCTGGCCTTCTTGTAGACGCGGAGACCGGGGCTCGACACCCGCCGCACGCCCTGCACGGCCCTGGTGCGGTCCTCGGCGTACTTCAACTGGATGCGCAGCGTGCGCTGCGGGCCGTCGCCGACGGTGTCGAAGCCGCGGATGAACCCCTCGGAGGTGAGGATCTTGGCCACCTCTTCCTTCAGCTTCGACGTGGGCACGTCGACCTGGGCCTTCATCGCCGTGTTGGCGTTGCGGAGCCGCGTCAGCATGTCCGCGATCGGATCGGTCATCATCGCTACCAGCTCGACTTTCTGACTCCGGGCAGCTCGCCGCGGTGCGCCAGCTGGCGCACGCACAGGCGGCACATGCCGAACTTGCGCAGGTACGCACGCGGTCGACCACAGCGGCGGCAGCGGTTGTACTCGCGCACCTTGAACTTGGCTTTGCGCTTGTTCTTCGCGATCAGTGACTTCTTGGCCATCTCACACCTCTGCCTGTCGCCGGCGGAACGGGAACCCGAACGCATCGAGCAGCGCCCGCGCCCCGGCGTCGTCGGTGGCCGAGGTGCAGATGGTCACGTCCATGCCGCGCACCTTGACCACGCTGTCGTAGTCGACCTCCGGGAAGACGAGCTGCTCGGTCAGCCCGAAGGAGTAGTTGCCGTTGCCGTCGAACGACCTCGGGTTGAGGCCCCGGAAGTCGCGGATACGGGGGATCGCCAGCGCGATGAGCCGGTCGAAGAACTCCCACATCCGCTCGCCTCGCAGCGTCACCGATGCCCCGATCGGCTGGCCCTCGCGCAGCTTGAAGTTGGCAATCGAGCGGCGGGCCCGGTTGAGCCGGGGCTTCTGGCCGGTGATCACCGCCAGGTCCGCCATCGCGGCGTCGATGAGCTTGGCGTCGGCAGCGGCGTCGCCGACGCCCATGTTCACGACGATCTTCGTGAGCCGGGGGACCTGCATCGGGTTCTCGATGCCGAGATCCTCGGCGAGCTTCGCGGCGACCTCGTCGCGGTACTTCTCCAAGAGGCGAGGGGGCATCAGAGCTCACCTCCGCACTTCCGGCAGATGCGCATCTTCTGGCCGTCGTCGTCGATGCGGTAGCCGACCCGGGTGGGGCCGCACTCCTGGCAGACGATCATCACGTTGGACACGTCGATCGGCATGTCCTTGTCGATGATGCCGCCCTGCATCGTCTGGCCGGTGGGGCGCTGGTGGCGGCTGGCGGTGTTGACGCCCTCGACGATCACCTTGCGCTTGGCGGGCAGCACCCTGGCGATGCGCGCCTCCTTGCCGCGGTCCTTGCCCGCGATCACGCGCACGAGGTCGCCGGAGCGCACCTTCATCCCCTTGCCCATCACAGCACCTCCGGCGCCAGCGAGACGATGCGCATGAAGCGCTCGTCGCGCAGCTCGCGACCGACGGGACCGAAGATGCGGGTGCCGCGCGGCTGGCTCTGGTCGTTGATCAGCACGCAGGCATTGTCGTCGAAGCGGATGTACGTGCCGTCCTGGCGGCGCGTCTCCTTGCGGGCCCGCACCACCACCGCCTTGACGACCTCGCCGCGCTTCACCGAGCCGCCCGGGATGGCGTCCTTGACCGTGGCGACGATGATGTCGCCCACCCGGCCGTACCGCCGCCCCGAGCCGCCGAGCACGCGGATGCACAGGACCTCCTTGGCCCCGGTGTTGTCCGCCACTCGCAGGCGCGACTCCTGTTGGATCATCGAGCTCTCTCCACGATCGATTCGACACGCCAGCGCTTCGACTTGGAAAGCGGACGGGTCTCGACCACCCGCACCGTGTCCCCGACGTGGGCGTCGTTGGCCTCGTCGTGGCAGTGCAGGCGTTTGCGTCGCGGCATCGTCTTGTCGTAGCGCGGATGCCGCTTCGAATCCTTCACCTCAACTGTAACGGTCTTGTCCCGCGCGTCGGAAATCACCACGCCGACCCGCACCTTGCGACTTGCACGCTCACTCATCCGGCACCTGCCTCCAGCTCGGCGAAGTACGCCTCGATCTCTTGCTCACGCATGACGGTGTTGATCCGGGCGATCTCCCGCTTCACGTCGCGCAGCCGCGCCGTGTTGTCCAGCTGATTGGTGGCATGCTGAAACCGCAGGTTGAACGCCTCTTCCTTGGCCTCCCCGAGCGCCTTGCGCAGCTCGGCGGCCGAGAGCCTCCGCAGGTCGGCTGCCGAGCTCATACTTCCTCCCTCGTCACGAACTTGGTGCGGACGCTCAGCTTGTGGCTGGCGAGGCGCATGGCCTCCTTGGCCAGCTCCTCGTCGACGCCCGCCATCTCGAACATCACCC
>JBFKDA010000255.1:0-4367 GCA_041619955.1 Acidimicrobiia bacterium
GGCTTCGGGGCGCTGCTGCGGAGGGAGTGAGCTACGGGCCGCGGGCCGGCGGGAGCAGTCGGCGAGCGTGGCGGGGGGAGGCCGGGTCGATGGCGAAGCCCTCGCCGTGGATCACGACGTGGTGGTGGAACCAGCACAGCGTCGCCAGCCCGGCGGGCTCGTCGGTGCCGCCCCGGCTGACCGGCACCACGTGGTGGACCTGCAGCCGGTAGCGGCTGTGGCAGCCGCCCACCGAGCAGCGCCCGCCGTCCCGCGCCATCACGAAGCGCCGCAGCCGCGGCGGGATGCCGTGCCCGGCCGGCCCCACCCCGAGCGCCACGGCACCGGCCACGTCGACCTCGACCCGGCCGCCGCAGAGGATCTCCTCCAGAACGGCCGGCCCGACCCGGGGGCCGCCGAGGACCTCGGCCCCGGCCTCGCCCGAGCTGGCGGCGGCCAACGCGCCGTCGACGAACACCGTCGCCAACATGCCCATGGCTCCGCCATCGGCAGCGTCGGCCTCGGCGCCGTCCATGACCAGCATCACCAACGCGTCGGCGCACCGCTGGCGCCGCGAGGCCCGTACGCCGTCCACGACGGGCAGCTCGTCTGCGCGGGCGTCGACCAGCGCTTTCACCGCGGCGCCGTCGACTCCGGGGAGGGCGCCGTCGAGCTTCCACATCGACTCGTCGAGGTTGGGCTGTACCGAGAAGTACCGGGACGCGAACGCCTGTTGCTCGTCGACCTTCCCGAGCCGCCGGTGGAGCGCAGCAAGGCGCCGCACCCCCTCGACGTCCCAGTCGCGGGACGTGCGGAGCACGTCGTCGTCGACGTCGCAGCGGGCCAGCCGGTGCTCCGCGAGGGCCCGATCGAGGGTGATCTCGCCGTCGGCGAGGTCGCGCCAGGTGTCGGAGCCGATCATCCCGGCGAGGTCGACCAGGCGGCGGGCGGTGCGGGCACCCAGATCGCCGGTGCCCCGCACCCACTCCTCGGCCGACCGGTAGCCACAGGCCAGCGGCTCCTGCCGCCGGCGGGCGTCGGCCACCAGCGTGGCCTGCTCGCATCGCAGCACGGCGATGTGGGCCTCCAGGTCGGCGAGCCGTTGGCCCAAGGTCAGGGTTTCCATACTCGACAACGTATCAGCTGCCTATGACAGAAACCTGGGATCAGCTTTTTGCCCGCCCGCTACCCGCGCTCCTCTGCCGCCAACCGGGACAGCACACCGTTGACGAAGGCACCGGACTTCTCCGTGGAGTACTTCTTGGCCAGCTCGACCGCTTCGGAGATGATCACGGCGGTCGGCGTCCCCGGGACGTGCCGCAGCTCGTACAGCCCCAGCCGCAGCACGTTGCGGTCGACGACCGGCATCCGATGCACCCGCCATCGATCCGACGCTCGCTCGAGCGCCTCGTCCAGCTCGGCACGGCAGGCCCACAACCCCTCCGCCAATCGGGCGGCGCGGGCCGACAGCCCGTCCACCTCCGGCTCCGGCAGGCCCCGTTGCTCGGCGGCGTAGACGGCCGACAGCGCCTGCTCCCGGGCCTCCGGCCGCTCCGCCAACCTACGTCACCCTGGTGATGTACGACCCGTCGTTCGTCGACACCTTGATGCGGTCGCCTTGCTCGACGAACAGCGGCGTCTGCACCTCCAGACCGGTCTCCAGCGTCACCGGTTTGGTGGCACCGCTGACCCGGTCGCCCTTGACGGCCGGCTCGGCTTTCACCACGTCCAGCTCGACCGCCGCCGGCAGCTCGATGCCGATGGGCTTGCCCTGGTACACGGGCAGCACCACGGTCGAGCCCTCGCTGAGATACTGCGCGGCATCCCCCACCAGGTCGATCGGCACGAACAACTGCGCGTAGGTCTCCAGGTCCATGAAGTGGAACCCGCGGTCGTCGGTGTAGAGGAACTGGTAGTCGCGCCGGTCGATGACGGCCTGCTCGACCTTCTCCCCCGCCCGGAAGGTGCGGTCGACCACCGCCCCGGTGTCGAGATTCCGGAGCTTGGTTCGGACGAACGCCTTGCCCTTGCCGGGCTTGACGTGCTGGAAGTCGATCACCTGGAACAGCCCGTCGTCGAGGTCGAGCGAGATGCCGGTCTTGAGGTCGTTGGTGGTGATGCTCATGCGGGAACCAGCTCCTTGGGCGACGCCGTCAGCTGCTCACCGCCGTCGTCGGTGACCAGCACCATGTCCTCGATGCGCACGCCACCCTGCCCGGGCAAGTAGACGCCGGGCTCGACGGTGACCACGTGGCCGACGGCGAGCACGTCGTCGGACTTGCGGCGGACCCACGGGCCCTCGTGGATGTCGAGTCCGACGCCGTGGCCGACCGAGTGCAGCAGCCGGTCCTCGAGGCCGTGCTTCGCCAGCACCCGGCGGGCCGCTTCGTCGACCGCGCCTGCCTGCACGCCCGGCGCCACGGCCGCGATGGCCGCCTGCTGCGCCTCGGCGACGATGCCGTGGATGCGGGCCATCTCGGGGTCGGGGTCGCCGGCCAGCCACACGGTCCGTGACATGTCGGAGTGGTAGCCGTCGACCACGCAGCCGTAGTCGAGCAGCAGCAGCCCGTCACCGACCGGCCGGCGGCCCGAGCGGTAGTGCGGCACCGACGCCCCCTGGCCGCTGGCGACGATCGGGTCCCACGACGCCGCGTCGCCACCGTGGCGGCGCATGCTGTCGACCAGCGCCCAACCCAACTCCGCCTCCACCGGGCTGCCGCCGACCAGCTCGCCCAGCTCTGCGAACGCCGCGTCCCCGGCGGCGGCCGCGGCGCGCAGCGCGGCGACCTCGTCGGCGTCCTTGACCCGCCGCAACTCCTCCACGATGCCGTCCGACGGGACAAGCTCCGCATCGGCGGCGTCGCCGAAGCGGCGGGCGAAGCCCCACGTGACGCTCTCGGCTTCGAGCTGCACGGTGCCGCTCCCCGCCAGCGCGGCCAGGCCGGCGAGGAAGCCCTCGGTGAGCACCTCGAGGGTCGTGTCGGGCAGCGCCGCGACTAGCGGCTCGGCCAGCTCGCCATAGCGGCCATCGGTCACGAACACGGCCCGATCGGGCCACACCAGCAGGTACCCGTTGGAGCCGGTGAAGCCGCTCAGGTACCGCACGTTGCTGAGGTTGGAGACGACGAGCGGCACTTCCAGGCGGTCCTGGAGGCGGCGCAGGCGGGCGGCATGATCCATCGCGAAACGTCCTTGGCCGGCGGCGGAATTCACCCCTCGAGCACTGCGGCGAGGGCGGTCTCTACCGTAGCGGAGTCGACGTGGCGGACCGTCGGGTCGCCGATGGCGCGCAGCAGCACCATCCGCAGCCCGGCGGCGTCGCGCTTCTTGTCGCGGGCGAGCAGCCGGCGCACCTCGGCGGCGTCGGCGGTCGCGGCGGCCGGCAGCCCGAGCCGCGCGAGCACGGCGTCGTGGCGAGCCCGGTCCGAGAAGCCGCACCGCGCCTCCGACACCAGCCCGGCGGCCACCATGCCCACGCCCACCGCGTCACCGTGGCGCAGCCCGGCGGCGATCTCGACGGCATGGCCGACGGTGTGCCCGTAGTTGAGCACGGCCCGGCGGCCGCCCTCGGTGAAGTCCTCGGTGACGACTGCGGCCTTCACGGCGACGGCGCGGCGCACCACCTCCCCGAGGGGCGCTCCCCGGCCGTGCTGCTCGAACAGCTCCACCAGCGCCGGGTCGCCGACGAAGCCGGCCTTGACGGCCTCGGCCGCGCCCTCCCGCCACAGGTCATCGGGCAGCGCCTCCAGCACGTCGACGTCGATGACGACCCTGGACGGATGGCGGAAGGCGCCGACGAGGTTCTTCCCGCCCAGGTTGACGCCTGTCTTGCCGCCCACGGCGGCGTCGACCGCACCCAGCAGCGTGGTGGGGACGTAGACGGCCTCGATGCCCCGCAGGTAGGTGGCGGCGGCGAACCCGGCTGCGTCGGTGAGGCTGCCGCCGCCGACGGCGACGACGGTGTCGCCGCGGTGCAGCCCCTGCCCGGCCAGCCAGCGGTAGACGTCCTCGATCACCGCCAGGGTCTTGGCCGCCTCGCCGTCCGGCAACTCGAGGATGGGCGCCGGCTGGCCGGCGCCGGCAGCCAACCGGTTCGCGACCGGGCGGGCGCCCGGCTGGGTGAGCACCACCACTCGCTCCCGCCCCTCCCGCTCGGGCAGCACCGGGAGATCGGCGAGGCCGTGGCCGATGAACACCTCCGACTCGTCGCCGACCGCGATGCGGGACGGCCACAACCGGGCGAGCTCGCCGACCACGTCCAGCAGTGTCCTGCCGAGGGTGTCGACCCGTAGATGCGCCGCTGCCGCGTAGCGCTCCCCCCGCTCGGCCAGCAGTTCCGCCAGGCGGGCGGCCGGTTCGTGGCCGTCGAGCAACGGGCGCCCGGGCCC
>JBFKDA010000256.1:0-4322 GCA_041619955.1 Acidimicrobiia bacterium
CGCCGTCGAATGCGGCGAAGAAGTCGCCGTTCCACCCGTGGGCGACCCGGGTCTCGCCGGCGACCAGCAGGTCGTCGAACGCGTCCGAGTCGAACGTGGCGAGCCGGGAGCGGGTGTCCTCGATGAGCTGCGCGGCCTCGGCGATCTGGTCCTCGTCGGTCGTGTTCAGGGAGTAGCCCAGGTACTTGAGCGCGGCCCCGAGCGTCTCCCGGGCGTCGTCCAGCAGGGTGATGTCGCCGGAGAACTGGCCGGCCAGCTCCGGGTCGAAGATCAAGCCCCACGTGGCCGGCAGGTCCTCGCCCGGCTCGCCGATCTCGTAGGTGAACCCGATGCCCGTGGTGCCCCACTGGTAGGGCACCGAGAAATCGCCGTTCTCGTCGAACGGCAGGCCGGTGAACGTCTCGTCGAGATTCTCGAGGTTGGGGATGGCCTCTTTGTTGAGCTCCAGCAGCAGCTCGTCCTGGGCCAGGATGGCGACCATGTAGTCGGACGGCACGATCACGTCGTAGCCGGCGGCGCCTGCCTGGAGCTTGGAGCGCATCTCTTCGTTGGAGGTGTAGAAGTCCTCGGTGACGCTCACGCCGTACTCGTCCTGGAACGCGGTGACCAGCTCCGGGTCGATGTACTCGGTCCAGTTGTACAGCACGAGGTCGCCGTCGGTGTCGCCCACCTCGCAGCCGGCCGCTCCCTCCCCGCCCCCCGAGTCGCCACATGCCAGCGCGACGAGCGCCAGGGCCGCCGCCAGGGTCACGATTCGCTTCACCGTTCTACCTCCCGCAAGCTCATCGCCGGCGCTGCACGAGCAGGGACGACAGGACGAGGACCATCGATGCGAGCAACATTACCGTCGAGACGGCGTTGATGAGGGGCGTGACCCCCCGCTTGACCAGCCCGAACACGTAGACCGGCAGCGTGGTGGAGCCGGGCCCCGACACGAAGCTGGTGATCACCACGTCGTCGAGCGAGAGCGTCAGCGCCAGCAGCGCCCCGCCCAGCACCCCCGGCAGGATGAGCGGCAGCGTCACCCGTCGGAACGCCTGCCAGCGGGAGGCGTACAGGTCGGCCGCCGCTTCCTCGAGGGCCGGGTCGAGCCCGGCGAGCCGGGCCCGCACCACCACCGCCACGAACGAGATGTTGAAGGCGATGTGGCTGATCGAGATCGTCGTGATGCTCAGGTTCACGTCGAGCGGCTGGAACACCTGCACGAAGAACACGAGCAGCATCGCCGCCATCGTGATGTCGGGGATGATGATCGGCAGGTACAGCACCGCGTCGTACGCCCGCCGCCCCCGGAACCGGAACCGCTCCAGCGCCAGCGCGGCGGCCGTGCCGATCACGGTGGCGATCACGGTCGAGACGATCGCCACCGTCACCGAGTTCTGGATGGCGTTGAGCAGCGGCTCGCTGTCTCCGATGGCCCGGTACCACCGCAGCCCGGCCCCGGTCCAGACGTTCACGAGCTGGCCGGTGTTGAACGAGAAGACCACCAGCACCAGGATCGGCGCGTAGAAGAACACGTAGACCAGCCAGGTGTGGCCGGCCAGCAGCCGCTCCACGGGGCCGCGAGGGCGGGCGCCGGCGCGGGTGGTCACAGCGTCCGCGCCCCGGTGCGGAAGTACACGACGGTCCCGACCAGCATCAGTGCCATGATCACGAACGACAGGGCCGAGCCGAACGGCCAGTCGCTCACCCCGAGGAACTGGTTCTGGATGTAGCTGCCCAGCATCGTGGTCTGGGCGCCGCCGAGGATCTCGGGCGTCACGTACGCGCCGAAGCTCGGGATGAACGTGAGGATCACGCCGGCGACGACACCGGGCATCGACAGCGGCAGGGTGATGCGGCGGAAGGCCTCCCAGCCCGACGCGTACAGGTCGCGGCCCGCCTCCACCAGGCTCCAGTCCATCCGCTCGATCGAGGCGTACAGCGGCAGCACCATGAACGGCAGGAACCCGTAGACGAGGCCGATGATGATCGCCGTCTCGGTGAACAGCAGGCGCACGTCGGCGAAGCCGAACCAGCTCGCCACCTCTGCGAACGGCCCGTCGGAGCCGAGGATCACCCGCCACGCGTAGGTCCGCACCAGGAAGTTCGTCCAGAACGGGATCATCACCAGCACCAGCAACAGGTTGCGGATGCGGGGCGAGCGGGTCGCGATGTAGTACGCGAACGGGTACGCCACCAGCAGGCAGATCACCGTGGTCACCACCGCCAGCCACAGCGACCGCCACATCACCCGCAGGACGATGTCGTCGAATAGGCGGCCGTAGGCGTCGAGGTTCCAGTCCTCCAGCCGGGTGCGGCCGGTGGAGGTGCGCACCGCGAACGAGTACACGGTGATGATCGCCATCGGGACGAGGAAGAACAGCGTCAGGTACGCCGCCCCCGGTGCCGCCAGCAGTGCCCCCCGCCGAGCCTCGGCCCGCTCGGCAGCCCGTTCCAGCGCGGGCGTCGCCGGGGTGGCCGGAGCGGTCAATGGTCCAGCGCCACGGCCGAGTCGACCTCCCACGCCGCCACCACCTGCTCGCCCTCCGCGAAGTGGTGGGCACCCGGGGCGTTCTCCTGGCGCGACCGCACCACGGCGGCGCCGAGGTCGATGTCGTAGAACATCGAGTTGCCGAGGTAGACGCGCCGGGTGATCGTGCCGGCGAGGCTCACGATGGGCGGCGCGGGGCTGGAGGTTGGCGGAAAGAGCACCACCTTCTCGGGCCGGATCGTCAGCGTCAACTCGGTGCCGGCGTCCCGGTCGACAACCACGGGCACCTGCGTCCCGTCGGCGAGCGCCACGACGTCGCGGCCGGCCACCGTCACCGGCACGAAGTTGGTCTCGCCGATGAACTCGGCCACGAAGCGGGTGGAGGGATGCTCGTAGATCTCCTCGGGGGGGCCCACCTGCAGCAGCTCGCCGCCGTTCATGACCCCGATCCGGTCGGACATCGTGAGCGCTTCCTCCTGGTCGTGCGTCACGTAGACGAACGTGATCCCAACCCGCTCCTGCAGCGCCTTGAGCTCGAGCTGCATCGCCTGGCGCAGCTTGAGGTCGAGCGCCCCGAGCGGCTCGTCCAGCAGCAGCACCTTCGGTTCGTTGACGAGCGCACGGGCGAGGGCCACCCGCTGCTGCTGCCCGCCGGAGAGCTGGCGCGGCTTGCGGTCGCCGAAGCCGCCGAGCTGGACGAGGTCGAGCACGCGGCCCACCCGCGCCGCCACTTCAGCCGGCGGGACCTTCTGCATCCGCAGGCCGAAGCCGACGTTCGCCTCCACCGTCATGTGCGGGAACAGCGCATACGACTGGAACACCGTGTTCACCGGGCGCTTGTTGGCCGGCCGCAGGCCCATCTCCTCGCCGAAGATGGCCACGCTGCCGGCCGTGGGGAACTCCAGGCCAGCGATCATCCGCAGCGTCGTGGTCTTGCCGCAGCCCGACGGCCCCAGCAACGAGAAGAACTCGCCGTCGGCGATGTCGAGGTCGAGGCCGGCGACCGCCACGACGTCGCCGAAGTGCTTCGCCACGCCGGCGAGTCGGACCGCCGGATCCTGCATGCGCACCTCCAGACGCGGCAGGCTACCGCGCCCAACCTCCGGCGGTTTGCTTCAGGCGCGCAGCGCGCCGCCGATAACCCCACCGTGGAGACCTCGCCACCTCCGTCGATGCGCGAGCGGGTTCGGGAAGCGACGTGGGCTCGCGTCGAGCAGCGGTTGCCGGCCCCGATGCTCGTGTTCGCCCACGAGGCCATCGGCGTGCTGCTGGCTGCCGTGTTCGCGGGGTTCTGGGAGTGGCACGCCCAGAGCCGGGTCGAAGAGGAGCGGGTCGACGCCCTCCACGCCGCCGGCCAAGCCGTAGCGCAGCGGGTGGCGTGGGCGTTGATCGACGAGGTGCTCATCTGCTTTACCGAGAGCTTGGTGACGGACGCAGCCGCACATGGATGGGCCGAACCCGGCTGGGTGGCCCGCGGCGCCCAGACCGTCGGCAACCATTTCTACGACGGGTACTGGATCTTCGACGGCCGCAACGGCTACGAGCAGGCGCTGCGGTTCGGCCGGATGGCGGAGCGGCTGCCGTCGCCGGTGTTCCTGGCCGACGGCGCCGGCCGCATCGTGTTCGCCAACCAGGCGTTCGGCGGCCTGCTGGGGATGAGCGCCGAGGCGGCGACGGGACGCGACCTGGGCCGGCTGTTCGGGGATGGCCTCGAGCTGGCCGACGGTGCGGAGAGCGACCTGGTGCTCGACCCCAACGGCGACCACCCCCGCCACCTGCGGGTGACCGTGTTGATGATCCCCGGGGAGAAGGAGTTCGAGTACTTCGGGGCGGTGGCCGACCGCACCCA
>JBFKDA010000257.1:0-4320 GCA_041619955.1 Acidimicrobiia bacterium
GACCGCTCCGGCAGGGGCAGGTCGGGCTCGTCGCCGCGCTGCACGGCCCGGTAGTACGCGACGATCGGGAAGTTGGCCGCGATGAGCCGCACGGTGGGCGCCACCAGCGACGCCGGCGCGGCCGCGTCCGGCGGTGGCGGCTCCTCGGCGTCGAACAGCTCGGCGATCGCGTCCTCGAGGCCGGCCATCTCGACCAGGAAGTCCGGCCACCACTCGCGCTCCTCTGCGTCGCGATCCGGACGGGTCTCCTCGAGGAACGCGGCGAAGCCCTGGCCGAGCGAGGCGAGGCTGTAGCTGCGCGACGGGTGGCGCTGCAGGTACAGGTCGGCGAAGTGCTGGAAGAGGTCGTCGCCCAGCGCGTGCCGGAGGACCGGGAACTGGCCGGCCATGCACTCGCGCAGGCGGGCGAGGTAGCTGCGCTGGTAGATGGCCAGATGCTGGTGGGGTGTCAGGCGGCGCGACGGGCGGACGATCGCCTCGACGGTGCCGGCGTGCAGCTCCGCCGGCAGGTGGGCGTGCGGTGGCTGCTCGGCCTCGCCGAGCGGGTCGACGAGCACGGCTTGCATCCACCGCTGGAGCATCGTGAGGCCGACCTCCGTCATGCGCCGCCCGCCACGACCTCGGGCACCAGGAAGTCCACCGGGTTGGAGACGGCGTCCCGCCCGGCGGTGATGGGCTGGGGGGCCGCCGGCTCCGGCGCCGCGTCGCCCATGTAGGCCTCGGCCCGCAGCAGGTGGGCGTGCAGCTCGTCGAACTCGGGGATCCGTCCGTCCCACTCCAGCAGCGTCGCCACCCCGCCGGTCCGGCGCCACGCGTGGCGGTAGAGCTGCCACACCTCCTCGGCGACAGGTCCGTCGTGGGTGTCGACGATGTGGTCGCCGGCGTGGTGGTGGCCGGCGACGTGCACCTGCACGATCCGCTCGGGCGGCAGCCCGTCGATGTACTCGTAGGGGTCGAAGTCGTTGTTGAACGCCGACACGTACACGTTGTTCACGTCGAGCAGGAGCCCGCAGCCAGTGGCCTCTGACAGCGCGGCGAGGAACTCGTGCTCCGGGATGGACGAGGCGTGGAACGTGAGGTAGGTGCTGGGGTTCTCGAGCACGAGCGGCTGGCCGAGGATGCGCTGCACCTCATGGACGCGCCGGGTGAGGTGCGCCAGCGTGTCCTCGTTGAGGGGGATGGGCAGCAGGTCGTGGGTGTTGATGCCAAGCACCCCGGTCCAGCACAGGTGGTCGCTGACCCACAGCGGCTGCAGCTCGTCGGCGAGGACGCGCAGCCGGTCGAGGTAGCCGGTGTCGAGCGGGTCGGTGGAGCCGATGGACAGCGACACGCCGTGCATCACCACCGGGTACTGCTCGGCGATCTGGCGAACGACGTGGCGGGGGCGTCCCCCCGAGTCCATGAAGTTCTCGGAGATGATCTCGAACCACGCCACGTCGGGCCGGTGCTCGAGGATGTGGTCGAAGTGCTTGCTGCGCAGCCCGAGCCCGAGACCCGGGTTCGGGAGCGCCTCGACCTCCGCCGCTACAGGCACCCGCAGTCGACCAGCGTCTCGGGCATCGCGGCGCGACTGTGTTCGCAGAGCTCCTGCGCGTGGACGGCCGGGTTGTTGAAGCCGAAGCTGCACGACTTGTCGCCGCTGCTGCCGCACGAGTCGTAGTGGCCGAGCGACCTCTCGAGCCACGCCTGGGGCGGCCCGCATTCGGACGGCGACGGCCCGAACTTCCGGTTGGAACGGGCCATCTTCTCCTCGAAGAGCTGGCGGGCCAGCAGCCACACCGACTTGCCGGCGTTGGGGCCGAGCGTCGAGAAGCGCTCGGCTTGGATCGGCGCCGCGCAGCTTCCCTGATAGGCACAGTCGTTGATGCCGGGGCGGCACTGCTCCTCGGCGCTGCCGTACAGGCCGCAGCCGCCCTGGTCGCGGCAGTTGTTGAGGGTGTGGCACACGTGGATCTCGGTCGCGCAGATGCCGGTGCCGGCGCAGTCGTTCTGGCCGTCGCGGCCGTGCCCCTTACAGGCGTTGAGCCCCATGCAGGCGTGAAGCTCGATGGGGGAGCCCGCCGGGGGGGTGGGCCCGCCGCACAGCCCGCGGCCGGAGGGGCCGGGCACCGGCCCGCCGCATGAGCCGCCGGAAGGTGCCGCCGTTTCGTCGATCGATGCCATGTCGGTCCTCCCCTAGCGCTGGAGTGTCAGCTGCGTCCGCGTGATCACGAAAGGATCGGCTCCCCCGCTTGCACGGGCACGTCGGGCAGCGAGTGGATGCGGATCCCGATGTTGTCCAAGCCGGAGTTCGACTTCGCGGCCTTCTCGTACAGCGCGATGATCTGCTGCTTCGGCGGGGTGCCCTGCTCGAACGGCCAGTTCTCGAAGGTGGGGGCTGCGGCGTACGTGACGCCATCCTTCTCGTACTTGCTGTTGCGGATGGTCTCGCACAGGGAGCCCAGGATCCACATCATCGACTTGTGGATGCCGAACATGAAGATCTCGTACTGCGTGTCGTCCTGGTGGGCGTAGCAGGCCTGGGTCATGATGTAGAGGTACGAGTAGACGGCGTTGAGCAGTCGCGACATGTCCTGGATGGCGGGCGGGTAGTCGGCGGTCTTCGGGTTCTCCGGGAACCGGTAGACGAACAGCGAGCCGACGTCGACGCCGATCAGCCCGAACGCCCACTGCAAGAACTGGTACTCGCAGTAGAGGAGGTTGAACTTGTCGAAGTGCGCCAGCTCGGCGTGGTCCGGGTCGTCGAAGTCGCCCGGGCTGTCGAAGGCTCCGCACTCGACCTCGTCGCCGGGACCGAAGGCGCTGCCGCCGGTGTTGCCCTCGCCCTGCTCGACGATCTCTTCGAGCGCCGCCAGCGCGCTGTCCATGTCGACGACGCGGATCAGGTCGCCGCTGTCCTCGGCGTTCACGAACGTCGGCCGGTGGAACAGGTCGTAGTAGTTGGTGTTGATGTTGTTCTGCGCGTAGTACCCGCGGCCCGGCACGAGCTGTGCAGCCGACGTGTCGTAGCTGTCGTAGTCGCGGTAGTACTGCTTGATCGCCTCTTCGATGAGCCCGTAGAACTCGCCGATCGTCGTGTAGTCGATCGCCTCGCCCGCTTCCGCGGTGACTTTCCCGAGGGGGTGCGGGCTCTCGATCTCCATGAACGTGTAGAGCTGGTCGAGGGAGAACTTCGCGAGGTTGATGTCGAACGCCGGGGTGTGCCCCGGCAACTGGACGGGCCAGCCTTCGGGCGACTTGTTCAGCAGGTCGGGCGGGCCGACGATGGCCTGCTTGACGTTGGAGGAGAGCGCCATGTGCAGCATCTCCTCCATGACGACGCTCACGATCAGCGCGCCCGCTTTGTTGGCGAACACCATGATCCACGCGCTCAGGAGCTGCGCGATCTCGTCGAGGTCGGACGTGTCGAGCTTGGCCGCAAGTTCCCCGATGGCGTCGCTCTCGTCGCCGACGGCTTGGAGGCGCTGGAGCAGATACGCCTTGATGGCGTCCTGGTCGGGGACACGGTTGAGCGAGTAGTAGGTGTAGAGGTAGACCGGGATCGTGGCGATCTCGATCTCGACCGCCTGCTGGAGCGCTGCCTCCATGTTGTCGGGCGTCACGTCGCCCGGAAGCTGCGTCGTCATCCTGGTGTCCACGTGTCCCCCGTTCCCCCGCTTCGCCTTGCACCATCAGCCGGCAGGGTCAACCTAGCAGCGGTCGTCTGGCCGCGCTGGGCGGCTCACTGCCGCGGCAAGCCTGCGCGTGTCCTGCTGGTCGACCCTGCGCCGGGGTGGCGGCATCCGGCGCGCTCGAGCTGGAAGCCAACGCTCGGTGGTCACCGGATCCGACCCTCGGGTGGCTACCGCTTCCGCATCGCCATCTCGGCGGTCGCGACGATTGCGGCCAGCGCGACCAGGAGCGCTCCGACGAACGGCCACGGCGACGCGCTCCCGTCGTCCCCGGCGAGGGGCAGCTCGCCGACAGCCACCGGCACCGCCACCTCCTCGCTGAGGCTCAGCTCGATGAACTGGGCGATCGACTTCTGGCCGTTGCGGTCGCCGTCGCCACCGTCCCACACGGCGAACGCCACCATCGTGTCCCCGCCGGCCGCGAAGTCGGCGAAGGAGGGATCGGCCGCCGCCAGGTCGCGGGCGAACAAGGCCCGCCACCGACCGTCCCGCCATTCGCCGTACCCGTCGACGTCCTGGACCTCGGCGCTGGTCAGCGATCCGAAGCCGGCGGCGACGGTGTTCTCGACCGGGGAGGCATGCTCGGTCTGCGCCAGCAGGTTGCCCAGCTCGCGGGCGGGGGCGAACTCGGGCTCGTCGAGGCCTTCGA
>JBFKDA010000258.1:0-4319 GCA_041619955.1 Acidimicrobiia bacterium
GCAAGCTCAAGGGCTTCCGCAACCCGAACAAGGAGTACTACGCGCTCCTCAACGTGGGCCGCCTCGCCGAGTTCCCGGACAACTCGGCCGTCGGGCCCGACGAGATGCGCGCCCGCGGCCTCATCAAGAAGCGCGGGCGGGTGAAGGTGCTCGGTGAGGGCGACCTCGGCAAGCCGCTCACCGTGCGCGCCCATGCCTTCAGCCTGGGCGCCGTCGAGAAGATCAAGGCCGCCGGTGGCACCACCGAGGTCATCGAATGAACGGGCGCTGCGATCAACGCCTCACGGGCGCCACACGCCGCCCCTCCTCCGCCTCCCTCCGGTCGGCACCTCCCCCGCGTGCGGGTGAGGATTCCGCAACCGGCGGAATAGCGATAACCTCAGCCTGATGCTGGCCGTCTACCGCAACATGTTCCGCATCCGCGACCTGCGGAACAAGATCCTCTTCACGATCGCGATGTTCGGCATCTACCGCCTGGGTGCGGCCATCCCGGTGCCGGGCGTCGACCTCGACCAGATCGAGGCGCTCGCGGAGCAGAGCGAGGAGGGCGGCATCGTCGGCCTGCTCAACCTGTTCAGCGGCGGCGCGCTCGAGCAGCTCTCGGTGTTCTCGCTGGGCATCCTGCCCTACATCACGGCGTCGATCATCATGCAGCTCCTCGCAGTGGTCATCCCCCGCCTCCAGAAGCTGCAGGAGGAGGGCGAGTCCGGGCGCAAGGTGATCACCCAGTGGACCCGCTACATGACCGTCGGCCTGGCGCTCCTGCAGTCGACCGGCCTGACGTTCCTCTTCCACAACGGCGGGCTGTTCACCGGCACGGCCGGCGGGGCGACGCTCGACCTGATCCCCAACTACACGCCGGGGCGGGTCGCGATCATCGTGCTGACCTTCACGGCGGGCACCGCGTTCGTGATGTGGCTCGGCGAGCTGATCACCCAGCGCGGCATCGGCAACGGGATGTCGCTGCTGATCTTCATCTCGATCGTGAGCCAGATCCCGGCGCAGTTCGCGATCATGCGGGCGTCGACGTCGACGATGCGGTTCAGCCTGCTGATGCTGATCTTCGCGGTGCTGATCGTGGGGATCATCTTCGTCGACCAGGGCCAGCGGCGGATCCCGATCCAGTTCTCCAAGCGGGTGCGGGGCCGGCGGGTGCTCGGCGGCCAGAGCACCTACATCCCGCTGAAGGTCAACACCGCCGGCGTCATCCCGGTGATCTTCGCCACCAGCGTCCTGTACTTCCCGGTGCTGATCTCGACGTCGATCCCGTGGGAGGGGCTGCGCAACTTTGTCGACATCCACATCGGATTGCGGCAAGGCCAGAGCCTGATCTACGTGTTCATCCTGTTCACGCTGGTCGTCTTCTTCACCTACTTCTACACGGCGATCCAGTTCGACCCGGTGAAGCAGGCCGAGATGATCCAGCGGCAGGGGGGGTTCGTGCCCGGCATCCGGCCCGGCTCCCAGACGATCCGCTACTTGGAGCACATCCTGAGCCGCATCACCCTGCCCGGGTCGATCTTCCTGGCGACGGTGGCGGTGATCCCATCGTTCTTCGGGTGGATGTGGGACGTCCCGATCGGTTTCAGCGGAATCTCGATCCTCATCGTCGTCGGGGTGGCGCTCGAGACGATGAAGCAGATCGAGAGCCAGCTCATGATGCGCAACTACGAGGGCTTCCTGGCCTGATGGGGCGCAGGCTGCTCCTCCTCGGCCCGCCCGGGGCCGGCAAGGGCACGCAGGCCAAGCTGCTCGCCACCGCCCTGGGCATCCCGCACATCTCGACCGGCGACATGCTGCGAGCCGCGGTGGCGGCCGGCTCCGATCTCGGCGAGCGGGTCCAGGCGATCATGGCCGCCGGCGAGCTGGTGACCGACGACCTGATGATCGAGGTGGTCGAGGACCGCCTCGGGCAGGACGACGCCCGTTGCGGGTACCTGCTCGACGGGTTCCCTCGCACCCTTCCCCAGGCCGAGTCCCTGCCCGACGGTGCGCTCGACGCAGTAGTGCTGCTCGAGGTCCCGGACGGGGAGGTCGTTGCCCGCCTGCTGGCGCGGGCCGAGGCGGAGGGCCGCGCCGACGACACCGAGGACGTGATCGTCCGCCGCCTCGAGGTGTACCGGAGCCAGACCGAGCCGCTGGTGGAGTACTACGAGGACCGCAAGATGCTGGCGGGGGTCGACGGGCTGGGGGCGGTCGACGACGTGCTCGCCCGGATCGTCATGGCGCTCGCCGCATGATCACGATCAAGACGCCGGAGGACTTCGCCAGGATGGCCGTGGCCGGCAAGGTCGTGCGGGAGACGCTCGACGCGGTGCAGGAGGCGGCCCGCCCCGGTGTCACGATGAAGGAGCTCGACGTGATCGGCGAGCGCATCATCCGCGAACACGACTGCGTCCCGTCGTTTCTCGGGTACCACGGGTTCCCCGGCTCGATCTGCGCGTCCCCGAACAACGTCATCGTGCACGGCATCCCCGGCGACTACCGGCTGGCCGAGGGCGACATCCTGTCGATCGACGCCGGCGCCATCTACGAGGGGTGGCACGGCGATGCCGCCCGGACGTTCGCCATCGGCGACGTGCCCGACGAGGTGGCGCGCCTCCTGCGGATCACCGAGGAAGCGTTGTGGGAGGGCATCCGCCAGACGCAAGCGGGCGGCAGGCTCGGCGACATCGGGTATGCGATCCAGTCGCTCGGTGAGCGGGAGGGCTACGGCGTGGTGCGCGAGTACATCGGCCACGGCATCGGCCAGGAGATGCACGAGCGCCCGAACGTGCCCAACTACGGCGAGCCGGGCAAGGGCTTCAAGCTCAAGACCGGCATGGCGATCTGCATCGAGCCGATGTTCAACCTCGGCACCGCCGATACGGCGGTGCGCGCCGACGGGTGGACGGTGGTGACCGCCGACGGCAAGCTGTCGGCGCACTTCGAGCACACGATCGGGCTCACCGAAGACGGCCCGGTCGTCTTCACGGCGTGACACGCTGCACGTCGGACGAGCGTGACACATTGCACGTCGGACGAGCGTGACACATTGCACGTCGGACGAGCGCCGTGGTGCGGTGCGGGGTATTGCAGGCTCGCCGACGTGGGGCTGCCGCGGTCGTCGGAGCTGCTCGCATGGCGGCCGCGAGGCGGCCGCCTGGAGCCAACCCCATACCGCGTCCAAGCCTTTCCGGCTCGTGGGGCGCCCCTGCTCCAGCGCGGCCCACACAGATTTGGCCTCCGCCGTCGGCCTGCGCTACCATGCCGGGTCCGGCCCATCTGGGCCGTATTTGTGTGTGGTCGCCCCCCGACTCGTCGCCGGGACGCCGCACGACCACCCGACCCCGGAGAGACCAAGAGTGAAAGTACGGGCGTCCGCGAAGAAGATGTGCGACAAGTGCCGGATCATCCGGCGGCATGGTCGCGTCTGGGTGATCTGCAGCAACCCGCGGCACAAGCAGCGTCAGGGGTAACGAGATGGCACGCATCGCCGGCGTGGATCTGCCACGCGACAAGCGCATCGAGATCGGGCTGACCTACATCTTCGGGATCGGCCGGTCCGCCGCCGTGGAGATCATCGACCGCCTCGAGCTCGACCGCAACACGAAGGTGCGCGACCTCACCGACGACGAGGTGGTCCGCATCCGTCAGGTGATCGACGACGGCTTCCGGGTCGAGGGCGACCTGCGCCGCGACGTCGCCCAGAACATCAAGCGCAAGATCGAGATCGGTGCCTACCAGGGGATCCGCCACCGGCGCGGCCTCCCGGTACGGGGTCAGCGGACCCACACGAACGCCCGGACCCGCAAGGGCCCGCGCACGCCGATCGCCGGCAAGAAGAAAGTCAAGAAGTAGCCCCAGCCCCACGAGGGCCGGCGGCACACGCATACGAGCGCGCGGAGGAATAGGTGGCTCAACAGAAGCCGAGGCGGCGCCGGGAGCGACGGAACATCGTCCACGCCCAGGCGCACATCAAGGCCAGCTTCAACAACACCATCATCATCATCACCGACATGGACGGCAACGTGATCGCTTGGACGTCGGGGGGCTCGGTTGGCTTCAAGGGCTCCCGCAAGGCCGGTGAGCACGGGGTTCGCAAGCTCGACGTGATCGTCCGCGGCTCGGGATCGGGCCGGGAGACCGCGGTCCGGACGCTGCAGACGATGGGCATGGAGGTCACCGGCATCCTGGACGCCACCCCCACACCCCACAACGGCGTCCGCCAGAAGAAGCGGAGGGGTAGCTGATGGCCAACTACATCGGACCGGCCTGCAAGCTCTGCAGGCGGGAGCGCACGAAGCTGTTCCTCAAGGGCGCACGCTGCGAATCGTCCA
>JBFKDA010000259.1:0-4298 GCA_041619955.1 Acidimicrobiia bacterium
ACGTGACGCACGGAAAGCCACCACCATGAAGATCCTCCACAACGGGCAGCAGAACGAGATCACGGGGTGGTTCATGGACCGCCACGGTCACCAGCTCTTCATGCGGCGGGGGGATCTCGCCCCGATCTGCCCCCACTCGGGTCCGGCGCCCCAGATGTGGCGGCTCGTGCGGGAGATCGCCGACGTCACCGAGGCGTAGCGGCCCCGGGGCCATCCGCCCCGCACCGGTACACTGGCCCGCATGTGGTCCATACCGCACAGGGTCGCGCCGCTCAAGGTCGCGCCGCGCATGGTCGTCCCGCACCGGCTGGCATCGTGAGCGCGGTGGCGGTCGGCGCGCTCCTGTTCGCGCTGCTGCTGCTGATCGTCGCCGGGATGGTGCTCCAGGAGACGCGGTCCCGCCCTACCGGCGAAGCCGTGTACGTGCTGGAGGAGGTCGTGCCGTTCGTCTACCGCCGGCTCTCCGACGACGCGCTCGCCAGGCTCGATCACGACGACGTCCAGCGCATCCTGGAGTGGGAGGTGCATTACCTCCAAGGCCTGCACCGCCGCCGCAACGGTGCCGCGACACTGCCGGTGGCGGGAAGCGAGGCCGCAGTCGAGTTCGTCCTCGATCGGACGGACGGTGCCTATTCGCACGAGGAGGTGGCCGAGGTGCTGGCACGCGAAGCCGACTACCTGGCGGAGATCGGGGCGCTCGGCCCTCCCGCCGGAGAGCTGTCGTGATGGTGCGCTGCGGCGCCTGCCGCACCGAGTTCGACGTCCCCGGGCCGGGCCGCTACGCCTGTCCCACCTGCAACGCCACCAACGAGGTCCGCGCGGCCGGCCCCCCGACGGGCGGGGGCATGGCGCCGCCCGCGCCCGGCGGGATGGCGCCGGGCGGGCTGGGCGGGCCGGGCCTGGCCGGGGCCGCCGGCTCCCCGCCTGCTCAGGAGTCGCCGCCGGCGAACGTCACCAAGGTCACGTGCGACGCGTGCTCGTTCGCCTTTTTCGTCGGCGAGATCGACATGGCGGTGTGCCCGAACTGCTCGGCAGAGGTCGCGGTGGCGCCCGCCGGCGGTGACGACGGATGAGCGGCGCGGACGACTGGCGCGCGGCGTACGAGGCTGCCGCCAAGCGCCGGGACCGGTTCGTCACGCTGAGCTTCGAGGACATACCGCCGCTGGGGCTGCCCAGCGAGGGCGAGCCGCCCGAGCGGATCGGCTTCCCCGGCGCCTACCCATACACTCGTGGCCCACACGCCACCGGCTATCGCGGCAAGCCGTGGACGATCCGCCAGTTCGCCGGTTTCGGGTCGGTCGCCGACACCAACGAGCGGTTCCGCTACCTCCTCGGGCAGGGCCAGGACGGCCTCTCGGTGGCGTTCGACATGCCGACGCTCATGGGCCTCGACTCGGATCACGAGATGGCCCACGGCGAGATCGGGCACTGCGGGGTGGCGATCGACACCGCCGAGGACATGAAGGCGCTGTTCGCCGGCATCCCGCTGGCCGACGTGTCCGTGTCGATGACGATCAACGGGCCGGCGCAGGCGATCTTCGCGCTGTTCCTGGTGGCGGCCGAGGAGCAGGGCGCCCCCTGGGAGGGGCTGCGGGGCACGCTGCAGAACGACATCCTCAAGGAGTACATCGCCCAGAAGGAGTGGATCTACCCGCCCGAGCCCCACTTGCGCCTCATCAACGACATGATCGAGTTCTGCATGGCCCGGGTCCCGAAGTGGAACACGATCTCGATCTCCGGCTACCACATCCGCGAGGCCGGGGCCACGGCGGCCGAGGAGCTCGCGTTCACGCTGGCCGACGGGTTCGCGTACGTCGAGTCGGGCCAGCGGCGGGGGCTCGACGTCGACGCGTTCGCGCCGCGCCTGTCGTTCTTCTTCGACGCCCACATCGACTTCTTCGAGGAGATCGCGAAGTTCCGGGCTGCGCGGCGCATCTGGGCGCGCTGGATGCGCGACCGCTACGGCGCGCGTGACGAGCGCTCGCTGAAGCTGCGGGCCCACGCCCAGACCGCCGGGGTGTCACTGACGGCGCAGCAGCCCGAGAACAACGTCGTCCGCACGACCGTCGAGGCGCTCGCGGCAGTCCTCGGCGGCACACAGAGCCTGCACACCAACGCGCTCGACGAGGTCTACGCGCTGCCCACCGCCAAGGCGGCCGAGATCGCGCTGCGCACCCAGCAGGTGCTGGCGGAGGAGACCGGGGTCGCCGACAGCATCGACCCGCTCGGCGGGTCGTGGTTCGTCGAGGAGATGACCGACCGGATCGAGGCGAAGGCCGAGGAACTGTTCGCCCAGATCGAGCGCATGGGTGACGGCTCGATGCTGGACGGCGTGCTGCACGGCATCGACGAGGGCTGGTTCCAGAGCGCGATCGCCGACTCGGCGTACGAGCTGGAGAAGGCGGTCACGTCGGGGGAGCGGGTGATCGTCGGCGTCAACCGCTACACCAAGGACGACGAGCCGCCCATCGAGATCCTCCGCATCGGGGCGGAGCTGGAGGCCCGCCAGCGCGCCCGGTTGGCCGAGGTCCGCGCCGGCCGCGACGAGGAGCGGGCGCAGGCCGCGCTCCGCGCGCTGCGCGAGGGCGCGGCCGGCGATGCCAACCTGATGGAACTGCTCGTCGACGCCGCCCGGGCGCGGGCGTCGCTCGGCGAGATGACCGAGGCGATGAAGGCGGTCTTCGGGGGGTACCGGGAGCCGCCGCGTGTCTGAGCGCCGCCAGGCCGGCGTCGGTGCCCGCCTGGCGCGGGCGCTGCTCGCGGTGTCGATCTCGCTGGCGCCGTCGTCGGTGCCGGCGTGGCGGGCCGTGCAGCGCTTCCGCCCGGTGGCGGTGGAGTTCGTCGGCGAGCCCACGCCGGCGCTCGGGCCGCGGCCGCACCGCTGAGCCGTCGCTACCATCCCGCTCTCGTGACCACCCGCGACGACACCGCCGCTGTGGAACCCGCCGCCGAGAACGTGCTCACGGCGCTCGTGGAATACCTCAACGCCAACGACCTCGACGGGGTCGCCGAGCTGCTGCATCCAGAGGTCGACTGCCCGTTCTTCGAGACGGCGGGCCGGGACGGGGTGGTCGAGGCGTTCGGGGAGCTGGCGCTGCGCTACCCCGCCATGGTGTACACCCGGGCCGAGCTGGGCGTCGAGCCGGTGATCGTGGCCTGGGGCTTCGGCTCGGAGCCCGGCGTGCACGGCCGCCAGGAGGGCACCTTCCGGATGATGGGGGTCTTCAGCTTCGCATTCGGAGACGGCGACGAGCCGCTGGTCGAGCACATCGCTTACGACGACGATCCCGACCCCGGCGCCGAGCTGCTGGCCGAGGAGCCCGATGCGAGCGACGTGCCCGAGGGCGTCGACTGGCTCGAGTGGGACGCAGGCGAGGCCCTCGGCAGCGATGACGGCTGACCAGCCGCGGCGCCGGCTCCTGGTGCTGCTCGTGGCCGGGCTGCTGGCCGGCGCGCTGCTGCTTGGGGCGTGCAGCGACGACGGCGGCACCACCCAGGGCACCGGCCCGCAGGTGTCGTTCGGCGAGGGCTCGATCCCCGAATCCGTGCCCGAGGACTTCCCGGTGCCACCCGGTGCCGTGGTCGGCTCGACGCTCGTCGACCGCGTCAACACCCGGACCGAGTTCGAGGTCAGGCTCCGCCAGGAGATCGCCGACCTCGCGCAGTACTACACGGTGAACCTCGTCAATGCCGGGTTCGTGATCGAGGACTCGTCCCAGGTCAGCGGCCAGTGGACGCTCGAGTTCCGCCGGGACGGGCTGACCGGGTCGGTGCGGATGACCTCGCCGGAGCCCGGCGTGTCGCAGGCGTTCGTGACGCTGGACACCGCCTGATGGGCCGGCTGCGGCAGTTCCCCGAGCACCGTTACGTGGGGGCTCGCGACACGATGATCGTCTACGACTGCGACGACGAGGGCCAGCTCGCCGCCCTGGCCGAGCGGATCACCGACGACGACCTGCTCGATCGCAAGCTGCTCCAGTCGTTCGCACCGGACACCCTCCCGGAGGCCCGCAACCGGGGGTTCCGGCCTGGGACGTCGGCGCAGGGGATATCGGCTCAGCCGGTCTCAGAGCAGTAGCTGCGCCCAGCCGCGAGTGTCGACGCTGCCGACCTCGGTGCTGGCCAGCAGCGCGAACACCAGCCCGCCGATCGCCAGCAGGATCGCCACGGCGATCGCCAGCACCACCCGGGACCCCTGCGCCCGCGTCGGCGCCGTCGCCGCCGCCGCCGAGCGAGGGGCCCTCCTGCCACCCACCCCCAGGCGCGTCAGCTCGGCCGCGACCCGCTCCGGGCCTGCG
>JBFKDA010000260.1:0-4292 GCA_041619955.1 Acidimicrobiia bacterium
GCGGGGGCCGGCGTCGGCGTCCGCAGCTCGCACCCGGCGGCCGACGCCGCGTTGCTCGAGGAGCTCGGCTTCGATCTCGACGGCGTGCCGGTCGCACGCGACGACCCGCCCCCCGGCGCGGTGCACGTGCGGCTCGGCGGCCGCCGCGGCGCCGACGCCCCCGGGGTGATCGAGGTCCCGCCGCCACCCGAGCCGGACCAGACGTTCCACGGCCTGCGGCGGCGGCTGGCAGCGGCCGCCACCCTGCATGCGGCCGCCCGGGGGATCGTTCATCCGGTGCGGCGACGGGCGCTCCGTGCCGCGTTCGAGACCGCGCTGCTCCCGACCGCGCTGGTCGCCGCCGCCGTCGAGGAGGCGTACGCGACCGGGCTGGACCGCGTCCACTACCTCAGCCGGGAGGGCCAGTTCCTGGCGCGGGTCCACGAGCGGGTGGCCGGTCGACTGGTCGCCGGCGCGCCGCCCGCCGCGGTCACGCTTGAGGTGAGCCGCCGCTCGACGTTCGGGCCGTCGCTCGGCACCTTCGACGCTGACGCCCTGATGGACCTGTGGCGGATGTACAGCCGGCAGTCGGTGGGGGCGCTGCTCACCAGCCTCGGCGACCAGCCGTCCCGGTACGAACGCGAAGCCGCCGCCTACGGCATCGACCTGGACGCCGTGGTCGACGGCATCCACCTGGACGAGTCGGTCGCCCGGTTCCTGGCGGACCCGGTGGTCGCCCGGCGCCTCGCAGAGCACAACGGGCGCCGCCGGGACGCACTGCTCGCGTACCTCCGCTCCCGCACCGACATCGAGGAGTCCCGCTGGCTGGTCGTCGACGTCGGGTGGCGGGGCACGATTCAGGACAACCTGGCGCGGCTGCTGCCGGACGTGCAGCTCGACGGCATCTACCTGGTGCTGTTCCCGTTCCTCAACCCGCAGCTCGCCAACACGTCGAAGCGGGCGGCCGGCCCCGACGCCAACGAGGGCGACGAGTACGGGTTCATGGAGCCGCCCGCCGCCGTCGAGCGGCCGTGGACCGCGGATGTGCCGTCGGTGGTGGACTACCGAGTCGACGAGTCGGGGCAGGCGGTGGCGGTGCTGGAGAAGGAGCACCTCGGGTCGGTCCAGTCGGGCCTGCTGGCGCTGTTCCAGGAGGCGACGCTGGCCGCCGCCGAGATCGTCGCCGATTGGCTGGTGGCGGGCGGGCGCACCGCCGCCGACGTGCGCGACCACGTGCGGGCGCTGGTGCGGGAGTACTACCAGGACCCGTGGCCCGGCGTCGCCGACCTCTGGTTCGGGTCGGCTCACGACGACACGTTCGGGGTGCTGAACGTCACCCCGTTCGGGAAGGACCGCCCCGGGATCGATTGGCTGGCAGGCCAGCCGATCGAGGAGAGGATCACGGCGGCGGCGGAGGCGTCGATGTGGGGGCCCGGCTACCGGCGATGGCTGCCGGTGCAGGCCGCGGTGGCGCTCGACGCGGCGGTGCGGACGGGACGGTGGCCGGAGGGCAAGGTCCGGCTAGGTGCCGCGGGCGAGCGCTAGTACGATTGCGGCCGCTCCGGTCGGCCCCGGCCGGACGCGCTCCCGCTTCCAGGAAGCTCCTCCATGACCACCGCCGCCCCGCCCACCGCTCCCCTGTCCGGCATCCGCCGCCAGACGCGTCTCGTCTTCGACCTCGCCCGCCGCTCGATCTTCAGCCGCTACCGCGACACGGTGCTCGGCGTGGCCTGGTCGGTGGTGTTCCCGCTGGTGCTGCTGGCGATCTACGCCTTCGTATTCAGCGCGGTGTTCGAGGCGCGCTGGGAGGTCGACAGCGGCGACGAGGTGAGCTTCGCGGTGATCCTCTTCTCCGGGCTCATCCTGTTCAACTTCTTCAACGAGTCGATGAACAACTCCACGGCCGTCGTCGCCAACAACGCCCAGCTCATCAAGCGCACCTCGGTGGCGAGCCTGGTGCTGCCGCTGTCGGTGGTGGCCGCCGCGCTCATCAACTTCGCGCTCAGCCTGGTGCCGTTCGTCGCCGGCTACCTGCTGATGGTGGGGCTGCCGCCGCTGACCGCGGTGTGGTTCCCGGTGACGTTCCTGCCGCTGATCGTGCTGTCGGCCGGGGTGGCGCTGCTCATCGCCGCGTCGTCGGTGTACATCCGCGACGTGCAGCAGCTCTCGTTCCTGTTCACGACGTTCGTGCTGTTCACGAGCCCGATCTTCTACCCGGAGTCGGCGATCCCGGCGGAGCTGCGCAAGTACGTCGACCTGAGCCCGTTGAGCGTGCCGCTCAGCGAGTCGAAGGCGGTGCTGTTCAACGGGACGCTGCCCGACTGGGAGCGGCTCGTCGTGTACACGGTGGTGGCAGCGCTGGTCGCGACGTTCGGTGCGTTCGTGTTCCGCAAGGCCGAGAAGGGGTTCGCCGATGTCCTCTGAGGTGCGGACCCACACGCCGCCGGCGGCCGAGGACACCCGGGCGAAAGCCGTCGAGGTCCGCAACCTGGCGAAGACCTTTCACATCTATCGCCGGCCCCACCACCGGCTGTTCCAGTGGCTGGCGGACCGGCGGGGGTCGGGCCGCGACTTCGCCATGACCGTGAAGGCCGTGCAGGACGCGTCGTTCGACGTGCACCGCGGCGAGACGGTGGTGATCCTGGGCCGCAACGGGTCCGGCAAGTCGACGCTGCTGCAGATGGTCGCGGGGACGCTGACACCGTCGTGGGGCGAGGTGGTGCTGCACGGCCGGGTGTCGGCGCTGCTGGAGCTGGGGGCGGGGTTCAACCCCGACTACACCGGGCGGGAGAACCTCAAGCTCAACGCCCGCATCTTCGGGCTGTCGGCGGACGAGATCAGGGAGGCCGAGCCGGCGATCGAGGCGTTCGCCGACATCGGGCCGTTCATCGACGAGCCGGTGCGGACCTACTCGAGCGGCATGTACGTGCGTTTGGCGTTCGCGGTGGCGATCCACGTGGTGCCCGACGTGCTGATCGTGGACGAGGCGCTGGCGGTGGGCGACGTGTTTTTCCAGCAGAAGTGCATCGACTACATCGTCAACCGGATGCACGACGCCGCCAAGCTGATCGTCACCCACGACGTGTCGACCGCGGCGCGGCTCGGCGACCGCGTGTTGGTGATGGACAAGGGCGAGCTGCTGTTCGACGGGCCGCCGCTGTCGGGCATAGAGTTCTTCACGTCGCTGAATCTGCGGGACCGGGCGATGTCGCCGGCGACCGTGCTGGGGCGCAGCCGGAAGGGCGGGACCGGTACGCCGGCGGCGGCGGCAGCCGAGGTCGAGCCCGCGCCGGTGGCGGTGGCGGCCGGCACTCGCACGGCTGCCGAGGCGGTGGTGACGCTGACGGAGGACCGCTCGTCCAACCCCGAGTCGCTGCGGTTCCTGAACGTCGCCACCGGGGTCGGCGACGGGGCGGCGCGGCGCTGGCAGGAGCGGCCGGCGGTGACGGCGGGCGACACGGTCGTGCTGGCGACCGAGTTCGACCTGAAGGTCGACCTCGACCATCCGATCGTCGGCTACCTGGTGCGGGACCGGGTCGGCAACGTGGTGTTCGGGCAGAACACGATCGGCAGCGCCGTGACGCTGGCGCCGCTGCGGCCGGGCCGCCACCGGGCGTCGCTCGAGTTGCGGTGGCCGGAGCTGGCCGACGGCGAGTACACGATCACGCTGGGGGTCGGCGAGGGCCAGCACCCCCTCCACCACTTCATCGTGTGCTGGGCGCAGAACATCGCCGCGGTGGTCAACTCGCCGCCGCGCCCGGTGCACGGCATGTTCAACAGCGACATCAAGTCGATCGCGATCGAACCCGCCTGAGGGGTCGGCCGGGCGGGACGGCGGGGCTGGCGGGCGGCGCTCCGAGACGAATGCTCGATGGCCGACCAGTGACCTGGCGCAGCTGACACCGAGGCTCGAGCGCATGCCGCCTTCCCTGCCGGTTACCGGACGGTTGCGTGAGGTCTGGCGCGCCCGGGCCAGCGTCGTTCTGTGCGGCTGCAGCAGCCCTGCCCTGTCCGTACTGCCTCAGCAACGCCCCTGTCGCCTCGAGTGGGGTGGGTATCGGCGCATCGGGTCACCCGCCGATGCAGAGGGTTCCGTCGATCGTCTCGATGTGGGCCTTGCCGGCGACGTTGTTCGAGGTGCCCGACCACGTCCACGCTCCGGAGCCGCCGGAGGTCACCTCGATCGTTGACTCGAACGTCACGAGCGGTCCGGCGAGCGGTGTGACCGTCGAGGTCTCGATGATGCTCACCGTCCCGTCCGGGAAGAACCAGTCGAAGCCGACGCTGAAGGTGCCGTCAGGGTTCTCGACGAA
>JBFKDA010000261.1:0-4247 GCA_041619955.1 Acidimicrobiia bacterium
AGGGCCGCAGCGTGCGGCGCCGGTCGCGGTAGGCGAAGGCGAGCGTGCGGCGCTCGGCGACGGCGGCGAAGGCCGTGCCAAGGGCAGCGACATCGGCGCCCAGGTCGGCCGCCAGCGGCTCGCCGGTGGCCGCCATCGGCGAGCCACCCAGCTTGAGGATGGCGCCCGGGCCCTGCGGCTGGCCGCCGAGCCGCACCACCTGGGCCGCCAGCCACAGCGCGGCGCGCTCCTCGTCGTCGAGCCCGGGATCCTGGAGGCCGTACTCCTCGGGAGGGATGACGTAGCCGTGCTCGACCTCCCAGGCGTCGGTGGCCTCCAGCCGCAACGGCACGCCGAGCCGACGCAGCAGGTCCTTGTCGCGCTCGAACATGCGCCGGAACGCCTCGTCGCCCTCCCGGTCGTAACCGGCGACCGTGTTGCGGATCTCCTCGGCCGTCACCGGCCGGTCGGCGGTGAGGAGGAACGCGAGCAGGTTGAGCATCCGCTCGATGACCTTGTGCACGCCCGCCACAGTATCGACGGCCGGGCGGCACGGGAAGCATCGGAGTAGTCTCGGCGTGCGGCACGCTAGGGAGGCCTCGATGGACATCAAGTCGCTGTACGAGCAGGCGAGCGCCTGGACGGCGGGCGTCTTCAGCAACGTCAAGGACGACCAGCACGGCGACCCGACGCCGTGCCCGGAGTGGAACGTGCGGGAGCTGATGAACCACATCGTGGGAGGCGGCTTCATGTTCGCCGGCGCCATCGCCGGCCAGGACATGCCCGCCGGCGACGGTCCGCCGCCAGACATGCTGGGCGACGACCCCGCCTCCGCCTTCCGCCAGGCGGCCGCCGGGGTGCGGGCGGCGATGGACGAGGACGGCGTGATGGAGCAGATGGTCACGCTGCCGGCCGGCGAGTACCCGGGCGCAATCGTGTTCAACATCGCCACCAGCGAGGCGCTGGTCCACGGCTGGGACCTCGCCAAGGCCACCGGCCAGGACACCGCCATCCCTGACGCGCTCGCCAAAGAGGTGTACGCCTTCACCGCTCCGGGCGTGGAGTTCGGCCGCCAGGGCGGCTTCTACGGCGCAGAGGTATCCGTGCCCGAGGACGCACCCGCCCACCAGCGGCTGGTGGCGTTGCTCGGCCGCCAGCCGTGAGCCCGCCGGCTCGCTAACCGCCTGCGGGCGGGAGAGCGCGAGCCGGATCGAACAGCGGCAGCACCTCGTCGTAGCGGGCAAGCACGTGGTCGGGGCGCACGTCACCGGACTGGTCCCGCAGCGCCTCCTCCCGGCGGACGTCCTCGTCGGTCCAGTGGGAGATGCTCACGAGCAGGTCCCACTGCCACGCCTCGTGGTGCCGGCCGTACTCGGCCCAGGCGCTGGTGACACCAGCATCCTGCGCCATCTTCACGTCTCGGGAGATGCTGTCGCCCACGTAGAGGGCGTCGGAAGCAGACACCCCCTCGGCGGCGCAGATGTCCCGCAACAGCTCGGGGTTGGGTTTGCGTTCCGAGCGCGGCACGGTCCGCAGCACGTCCGGCGGCGGCGCGAGCTGCTCGTGGCGACCGGCGATGGGGTGGCCCTGGTAGTCGCTCTCCAGGCAGTAGAGGCGGGAGAAGTGATGGGCGATACCCAGCTTCACGAGGCGATACCACGCGTTCGCGGACATCGCCTCGGTGTGGCCCACGATGACCGTTCCGCGCCGATCCAACTCGGCGAGCGCCTCGCCCACCCCCGGGTAGAGCCGCAGATGCTCGTTGCGGGCAGCGTTGAAGGCGTGGAGAGCCGGCGACAGCTCGGCGATGATCTCGCCGGCCGGGCGCGCGCCGAAGCGGGCATGGACCACCGGCAACATCAACACTGCGAACGGCTGCTCGGAGTCGCCGACCCGCTGGTGCACCTCCTGGAACTCGCCGAGGAGGTCGTCCCGGCCGATGCCCAGCAGGACCTGCAGCTCGTCGACCATCGCTGCGAACGCCGTCGCGAAGAACCCCACCCAGTCGTAGAGCGTGTTGTCGAGGTCGGTGATCAGCATCCTGCGAAGCGGAGTCACGCCGGCCCCCCGGGAAACGGGATGCGGGTCGACCACAGATCGGACGATGGCTTGATCGGGTCGACGGTGTGCACCGATACCTCGAGATCGGCTCCGAACCGGAGCAGGGCGAACGTGTTCTCCTTGTGGTCGAGGTGGTCGATTTCCACACCGGTCGAGCCGAGTGCGAAGAGATGGGTGGTGCGCCACTCGTCCAGATCACCCCTGCGGGCGCTCGGGCGAGTGAGGCGAGAGGCGAACGGCTGGTGCATGTGGCCGTGCAGCACCACGTCGACCCGGTGATCGACCACCCAATCGGCCACCGCTCCGGCATCGAGCGTCACGCTGTAGGAGCGTCCGAGAACGGCCGACTCGCGGTACGTCACCGGCACGAGGTGGTGATGCAGCATGAGGATGCGCAGCGGCCGCACCGGCGGGTCGCTGGTGTCCCAGCCCATCTCCCGGGCCGCGTGAGCGAGCTGTTTCTCCCCGATGTAGCCGTGGCCCTGGAACAGGCCAGCCTGCTGATCGAGCAGCGACGAGTTGACGGACACGATCTCCACCGGGTAGGCGCCGCCCAGCAGCAGACGCCGGCCACTGCTCAGGTACTCGTTGGGCGGCACGCCGTAGACCGCCCGGTAGAAATCGGCGTACGCCCGCCTGGCGGCGGGGGCGTCATCGGTCGACGCCGGCGCGCCCTTCTCGGCCGGTTCGTCGGACCACCTGATGTCGTGGTTGCCGGGGCAGACGAGCACTTGGCGCGCATCGAGACTCGCCCAGCTCTCGACGCTGCGTAGGAACTCCCGCACCTGGTCGAACTCGTCGTCCTGCGCGCTCCACGTCAAGTCACCGGACACGACGACGGCCGCGAGGTCGGTGGCGGCGCGGGACTCGAGGGCGGTGTAGAGCGCGGAGGCGAGGTCCTTGCCGCCACCCTCGGCGGACACCAGCGGGAATCGGTGGTGGGGACCGAAGTGAAGGTCGGAGAGCCACAGGATCACACGATTCGGCGTCACGACGTGCTGCTCCGGGAAGTTCTCCGGCGGTAGCGTCACCGCGCTGATCTCGTGGTCGCGATCGTGGTCCCGCTTGGCGCGGACGAACCAGATCGTGCGTTCCTGTTGCTTCAGCTCGTCGACGGAGAAGACCACCTTGCCGTAGTAAGGATCGAAGCCCGAGCGGCGGGATACGAAGAACTCGTCGACGCGCACGTACGTGAGATCCCGCAACGCGTCGGCGTCTACTGGTTCGACGCCCACTTCGCTCAGCCGGAACCACGCCGGCACGGGGGTGTCCTGGTAGTAGGCGGGCGTGCGTTCCCGATCCGGGCTGGGCGTGGTGCCCTCCGGGTCGTCCCAGTAGATTTCCACGCAGGTGGCTCGGTGGAGCTGCTTCTGACCGGTGTCGAGCAGCAGGATGGGGAGACCGCTTTTCCGCTGTGCAAGGCGCCTGAGATGGGAAAAGGCCTCGGCAGGCACCCGCTCGCCGGTCTTCTTCCACCAGCCCCACCAGCAGCCGCCGTCGGCGGCCAACTCGGCGTGCGTGCGCACGGTGTTCCCGAGTTCCTGCCCCAGGTCGCGGAACCGCAGGATGACCTGCTCGATCTCGGTCTCTGCCGTCACGGCCGTCTCCCCTCCCGTCGCCTGGCGCCGGCGCGCAGCGTAGGCGCGCTACAAACTCGCGATCAGCTTCGCCACGCGCTCGTCGACGGCCTTGAAGGGGTCCTTGCAGAGGACGGTGCGTTGGGCCTGGTCGTTGAGCTTGAGGTGCACCCAGTCGACAGTGAAGTCGCGCTTCTTGGCCTTCGCCGCCTTGATGAACTCACCGCGCAGCCGGGCCCGGGTGGTGGGGGGCGGGTGCTCCATGGCCTTCTCGATGGCGTCGTCGGTGACGACCCGCTCCATCATCCCCCGCCGCTCCATGAGGTAGTGCAGCCCACGCGACCGGGTGACGTCGTGGTAGGCGAGGTCGAGCAGCGCCAGCTTGGGATGGGCCAGCGACAGGCCGTGCTTGGCCCGGTAGTCCTCGACGAGGTGGTACTTGGCGACCCAGTCGCACTCCCGCCGCAGGCCGAGCGGGTCCTTTTCCAGGCCGGTGAGCAGGTGCTCCCACATGTCGACGGCCCGCTGCACCTCCGGCGGGAAGCCGGTGGTGCGGGAGTACCGCAGCGCCCGCTCGAGGTACTCCCACTGGATGTCGAGCGCCGACAGCTCCCGCCCGTTGGCCAGGCG
>JBFKDA010000262.1:0-4182 GCA_041619955.1 Acidimicrobiia bacterium
CGCCGCCCCCGTCGACGACCCGGCCCACCACCCCGCGGATGACCGCGTTGAGCCCCGGGCAGTCGCCCCCGGCGGTGAGGACGCCGATCGTGGGCACTAGTACAGGAACATCGGCTTGCCGGCCACGTGGCGCAGCTTGGGCCGGTAGGCCTCCGAGTCGTAGAGCTCGTCGACGTCGACGCGCTTCACTCCCTCGCGGGTCACCGAGATCGGCACGTTGGTGTAGGTGCCGCCCCGCAGCGCCACCATCCGGCCCGACGAGCCCTCGAGCGCCAGGTCGGCGGCCATCACCGCGTAGTTGGTGGCCACCATGAGATCCAGCGAGTCGGGCCGGCCCGATCGCATCAGGTAGGCAACCTGCTGGAAGATGATGCCTGACCCGGTGCGCTGCTTCAGCATCTCGCCGGCCTCCATCCCGATGCCGCCGAGCTTGCGGTGGCCGTAGGCGTCCTCGTCGCCGGTGAGCGCCATCTCGCCGCCCTCGAGCACTGCGCCCTCGGAGATCGTCAGCATCGCGTAGTTGGAGGGGTTGCGGGCCTTGTCCTCCATGAGCAGCCGGGCCAGCCGGTCGACGTCGACTGGCACCTCCGAGATCACCGCCCGGTCCACCCCGGCCAGGTACGCGGTGATCAGCGACGTCTCGCCGGAGTAGCGGCCGAACAGCTCGACCACTGCGATCCGCTCGTGCGAGCCCGTGCTGGTGCGCAGGTTGTGGATGAACTCGACGCCGCGGGTGACCGCGGTCGAGAAGCCGATGCAGTAGTCGGTGCCGTGGACGTCGTTGTCCATCGTCTTCGGGATCGCGATCACCGGCACGCCCTCGTCGTGCATCCGCAGCGCATACGAGAGCGTGTCGTCGCCCCCGATGGGGATGAGCACGTCGATGCCCTGGGCGTCGACCACCCGCAGGACGTGGTCGGTGAAATCGAACGGGCCGTCACCCTCGACGCGGTCGGCCAGGAAGTCGGGCACCTCCGCCGGGCGGACGTTCGAGGGGTTGATGCGGGACGTGTGCAGGAACGTGCCGCCGGAGCGGTCCACGGTGCGCACGCGCGCGGGGGTGAGCGCCAGGAAGTTGGCGGCCATGGTCTCCGGGTCGTCCGGGTTGGCGCGCAGCAGCCCGCTCCACCCGCGGCGGACGCCGACGACGTCGTGGCCGAGGTGGACGACCCGGTTGACCACCGCCTTGATGCACGCGTTGAGGCCCGGCACGTCGCCGCCGCCGGTCAGGATCCCGATTCGCATGTGCTCGCCTCCTGCTCGCTATTTCGCCAGCACCCTGGCGAGCTCGTGATGGTCCGTGTCGACGCGGCGCTGGTAGGACGCCGCCTCGGCGAACGGCACCCTGCCGATCCCGCGGCCGAGCGCGCGGCCGATCTCGCGGGCGATCCCGCGGCCCCGCTCCGCCACTCACCTAAGCCGACCGACGTCAGGACGCCGGTGCGGCGCAGTTCGGCCGGAGGTTTTGGGGAGGCGACGCGCATGCGATCCTGGGCGGTGCGAGTGATAGGGCGAGTGGGTCGGCGATAGTAGCCCCGCGGTGGCAGCGGGCCCGCTGGATGCTCTAGGATGGCTTACAAGCGTGTAGTTCCCCCCTTGGAGGACCGGGTTGGCCGACCGCAGCTTCGTGCACCTGCACGTGCACACCGAGTTCTCGATGCTCGACGGCGCCGCCCGGGTCGGCGACCTGGTACAGGCGGCGGCCGACGACGGCCAGCCCGCCGTGGCGATCACCGACCACGGCGTGCTGTACGGGGTCACCGACTTCTACCGGGCGGCCCGGGCCGCCGGGGTCCGCCCGATCATCGGGATGGAGGCCTACCTCACGCCGGGCTCCCGCTTCGACCGCCCCCCGCGCCGCGACGACGTCCGCTACCACATGACGCTGCTCGCCGAGACCGCGACCGGCTACCGCAACCTCGTCCAGCTCGCCTCGAAGGCCTACCTCGACGGCTTCTACTACAAGCCGCGGATGGACGACGAGCTGCTGGCGGAGCACGCCGAGGGCATCATCGCTACGTCCGGCTGCCTGGGAGGGCCGGTGGCGCAGCACCTGGCACCCGACGGCTCGCTGGAGGAGGGCAACGTCGGCGGTGCCCGCGACTTCGACGCCGCGCTGGAGGCGGCGGGCCGCTACCAGGACATCTTCGGCCGGGACAGCTTCTTCATCGAGATCATGGACCACGGCATCGCGGCTCAGCAGCGGGTGATGCCGGACCTCCTCGAGGTGTCCCGCCAGGTGGGCGCCCCGCTGCTCGCGACCAACGACTCCCACTACACGTACCCGCACGAGGCCGACGCCCACGACGTGCTGCTCTGCATCCAGACGGGCGCCAACCGCAGCGACGAGGACCGCTTCCGCTTCGAAGGCCAGGACTTCTACCTGCGCCCTGCCCACGAGATGTGGTCGCTGTTCCGCGAGGACGATTTCCCGGGCGCCTGCGCCAACACGCTTGCGATAGGCGAGCGCGCCGACGTCGAGCTGCAGTTCGGCCAGGAGCTGCTGCCGCACTTCCCGGTGCCGGCCGGCCAGACCGAAGCCGGCTACCTGCGCGAGCTCGTCTACGAGGGCGCGCGGGAGCGCTACGGCGAGCCGCTGCCCGGCGCGGTGGTCGAGCGCATCGACTACGAGCTGCGGGTCATCGACGAGATGGGCTTCTCGGCCTACTTCCTCATCGTGTGGGACCTCATCCGCCACGCCCACGAGCGAGGGATCCGCACGGGGCCCGGGCGGGGGAGCGCGGCCGGGTCGATCGTGTCGTACTGCCTGCGGATCACCGGCCTCGACCCGCTCGAGCACAACCTGATCTTCGAGCGCTTCCTCAACCCGGGGCGGCGGTCGATGCCCGACATCGACATGGACTTCGACGAGCGGTATCGCGGCGAGATGATCCAGTACTGCGCCGAGCGGTACGGCTCCGACCACGTGGCCCAGATCATCACGTTCTCCACCATCAAGGGCCGCCAGGCGCTGCGCGACGCCGCCCGGGTGCTCGGCCATCCCTACGGCCTCGGCGACCGGGCCGCCAAGGCGATGCCGCCGGCGATCCTCGGCAAGGAGGCGTCGCTCGCAACCTGCCTCGAGGACCCGGGCCCGGACGCCGACCCGATCATGCGGGACTTCCACGCCAACGCCGCGGCGCTGCGGGAGATGTACGAGGCCGACCCCGACGTCCGGGAGGTGGTCGACACCGCCCGCGGCCTGGAAGGGTTGCGCCGCCAGGACTCGATCCACGCCGCTGCGGTCGTCATCTCGCCGCAGCCGCTGACCGAGATCGTGCCGGTGCAGCGCAAGGGCGAGGACGCCGAGGTCGTCACCCAGTTCGAGATGCACGCCATCGAGGCGCTCGGGCTGCTGAAGATGGACTTCCTCGGCCTGCGCAACCTGTCGACGATCGAGCGGGCACTGGAGCTGATCGAGGCCAACACCGGCAGCCGGCCCGACATCGACGGCGTGCCGCTCGACGACGCCGCCGTCTACGAGATGCTCGGCCGGGGCGAAACGATGGGCGTCTTCCAGCTCGAGGCGTCGGGCATGCGAGCGCTGGTCCGCAACCTCCAGCCGGACCGCTTCGAGGACGTCGTGGCGCTGGTGGCCCTCTACCGGCCGGGGCCGCTGGGGGCGGGCACCCACAACGAGTACGCCGACCGCAAGAACGGGCGCAAGCCGGTCGAGTTCCCCCACCCCGACATGGAGCCGGTGCTCGGCACCAGCTACGGGGTGCTGGTGTACCAGGAGCAGGTCATGGAGACTGCCCGGGTGATGGCCGGCTACTCGATGGCCGAAGCCGACAACCTCCGCAAGGCCATGGGCAAGAAGATCGCCTCGGTGATGGCCGCCGAGGAGGAGAAGTTCGTCGCCGGCTGCGTCGCCAGCGGGTACACGGAGGAGCTGGGCAAGGAGCTGTTCGGGCTGATCGCCCCCTTCGCCGGTTACGGCTTCAACAAGGGCCACGCCGCGCCCTACGGGCTGGTCGCCTACCAGACGGCCTGGTTGAAGGTGCACTACCCGGCGGAGTACATGGCGGCGCTGCTCACCGCCACCAAGCGGGACAAGGACCGCACCGCGCTGTACCTCGCCGAGTGCCGGACGATGGGCATCGAGGTGGCGGTGCCCGACGTCAACCGCTCCGACATCGACTACGCGGCGGCCGACGGCGGGATCGCGATCGGGCTGTCGGC
>JBFKDA010000263.1:0-4155 GCA_041619955.1 Acidimicrobiia bacterium
ATTACCTAGCGCACGCGTTCCATCGCGCGTGCGCCCACGAACCCTCCCCGGAACGGGAGGGTTCTCTCGTTTCCCCACCAGGAGCAAGCCCATGGCCACCGTCGAGATCTACGACACCACCCTGCGGGACGGCACCCAGCGAGAGGGCATCTCGCTGACCGCCGGCGACAAGCTGCGAGTGGCGCGCCTCATCGACAGCCTCGGCGTGCCATACATCGAGGGCGGCTGGCCGGGCGCCAACCCCAAGGACGACGAGTTCTTCGAGCGGGCCAAGACCGAGTTGCAGCTCGACAACGCCACGCTGGTCGCCTTCGGGTCGACCCGGAAGGCCGACAGCGATGCAGCCGAGGACCCGCAGGTCGCCGCGCTGCTGGCCGCCGACACCGAGGTGGTGTGCCTGGTCGGCAAGAGCTGGGACTACCACGTCACCGAGGCGCTGCGCACGTCGCTTGAGGAGGCGACGGCGATGGCGGCCGACACCGTCGCCCACCTCCGCCGGCAGGGCCGGCGGGTGTTCTTCGACGCCGAGCACTTCTTCGACGGCTACGCGTCCAACCCCGACTTCGCCCTCGGCGTGCTGCGGGCGGTCCACGAGGCCGGCGCCGAGCGGCTCGTCCTGTGCGACACCAACGGCGGCACCCTCCCCCACCAGGTGTGGCAGGTGGTCACCGAGGTCGCCAACGCCCTGCCCGACGATGCAGTGCTCGGCTGCCACTTCCACAACGACAGCGGGGTGGCCGTGGCCAACTCGCTCACCGCGGTGCAGGCGGGCGTCACCCAGGTGCAGGGCTGCATGAACGGGTACGGCGAGCGCACCGGCAACGCCGACCTCTGCACGCTGCTGCCCAACCTCGAGCTGAAGATGGGATTCGACGTGATCGGCCGGGAGCGGCTCGCCCGGCTCGCCCCGGTCAGCCACCACGTCGCCGAGATCGTCAACCTCACCCTCGACCCCCACCACCCCTACGTCGGCGTCACCGCATTCGCCCACAAGGCCGGCCTCCACACCAGCGCCCTCGCCCGCCGCAAGGACGCCTACGAGCACGTCGACCCCGACACCGTCGGCAACACCACCCGCATGGTCGTCTCCGAGCTGGCGGGCCGCTCGACGGTGCTGGCCAAGGCCAAGGCGCACGGCTGGGACCTCGACGCCGACACGGCCCAGCTGGTCGTCGACGAGGTGAAGGACCTCGAGCACCGCGGCTACACCCTGGAGGCCGCCGACGGCACCTTCGAGCTGCTGGTCCGCCGGGCGGCCGGCTGGAAGCAGCCGTTCTACAGCGTGGAGTCGTTCAAGGTGACCGTCGACCAGCGGCCCGACGGTGAGGTGGCGGCCGAGGCCACGGTCAAGGTCAACGTCGCCGACGAGCGGATGATCGTGACCAGGGAGGGCAACGGTCCGGTGCACGCGCTCGACCAGGCGCTGCGGGTGGCGCTCGCCACCAAGTACCCGGAGCTGGCGGGCTTCCACCTCACCGACTTCCGGGTGCGCGACCTCGACTCGTCGGACGGCACCGCCGCCCGGGTGCGGGTGCTGCTGGAGCACGGTGACGGGGACTCGACGTGGGGCACGATCGGCGTCCACCCCAACATCATCGAGGCGTCGTGGGAGGCCCTCGAGGACGGCATCGTGCTCGGCCTGCTCCGGGCGCGTGGCGACAACGGGGCGGGCTAACCGAGCCCGAGGAAGCGCAGCGCTCGGACGAAGGACGGGGCGAAGTCGTCCGGGTACTCGTGGTAGTGGCCGGCGGCGATCTCCACCTCCACCGGCCAGCCCGCCCGGCCGAGGTGGTCGAGGATCTCGACGGCCTCGGCCCTCGCGTAGTCGTGCTCGCCGATCACGGCGTACGTGGGTAGCGGTGCCACCGCCGGCCACGGCGACCCGAAGGCGCCGAAGACCGGCCCCACCAGCACCGCACCTCCCGCCGCGACGACGCCCTCGCACGCCAGCCGCGCCGCCAGCCCCGCCCCGAGGGAGAACCCCGCCACGAGCAGCGGCCCGTCGCCGGCCAGCCGCGGTAGCAGCGACGCGAGCCGCTCGACCGCCCCGTCCCGGTCCCACGCCCAGCGCCGGTAGGCGTGCGGCACCGAGCCGTAGGGGGCCACCAGGCGCCACCCTCGCGCCACGGCGCAGTCCCACTCGCGAACGTGCTCTGGTGGCGTCGCGCCCTGGCCGTGCAGCACCAGCACGGTGCCGGCCAGCGTCATGCCGGTCGGCTCGACGACGATGGGCTCCGGCGGCGGGCCGGTGGCCGCCTGCAGCCGGCGGCACTCGGCCACCCGGCCGTCCCAGCCGGGCGCGGCGCGAGCCGGGTCGAGGTCCGGGTCGTCGAGTCGCGACTCCGCCCACCAGATGCCGCCCGCAAGGGCCTCGTCGAACCGAGCCATTGCCGCGTCGACGTCGCCGGTCCGGCACAGCAGGCACATCTCGAAGAAGTACCTGACCGGCGCCCGCTCCGGGAAGCGATGCCATTCCCGCTCGACCTCGGCGAGGGCATCCTCGTAACGGGCGGCGTGGTAGAGGTCCAGCACCCGGCGGCGGGTCTGATGGAACGTCGGTCCGTCCATGGCACCATGCTGCCATGGACGAGGCAGCCATGGACGACGCAGCACGCCGCGCGGTGGCGGCCCATGCCGACGGCGGCGCCGAAGCCTTCGGCTACCTCACCGACGAGGTGGCCACGCGCCTGGAGTTCCACGAGCTGGTTGCCTTCAAGAGCCTGCTGAAGCGGTTCTTCTCCGCGCAGCCGTGGACGCAGGAAGACGCCGCCCGGCTGTCCGACCTCGTCGCCCCGAAGCTGGAGGACGGCGAGTGGTGGCGGCACGATCTCGCAGCCGGCGTCGAGCTGGCGCACGGCATCCGGGATGGGAGCTACGTCATCGAGGTGAGCGGGGGTGGCGGCGGCGCCGCCGAGGGGCTCTTCGACCGGGTCTTCTCGGGGCCGGTCGTGCCCGAGGCCACCCCACATCCCCGCAAGGTCAAGTTCGATCTGGGCGGCGAGCCCGCGCCCGGCCGCTGGTACCGACAGGGCGACGACGTCGACGACGAGCGGGCCGCTGCGCTGCTCGACGACGAGCGGGTGACCGACGTCATGGTCGCCGGCGACTTCGTCACCGTCGGGCTGCGGCGCGACGCGCCGTGGGAGGACCACCTCGACGATGTCCTGGACCGCGTGACCGACCTGTTCTGGGACCCCGACGCCGTTGCGGCGGCGCAGCCGGCCCGCACCCGCGACGAGCTGGTGGCCGAGGGCAAGGCGACGCCGCGCCGGCCCCGCCCGGAGCAGCTCCACCTGCTCGACCCCGACGAGCCCGGCCACCGCCGCCGTCTGGAGGACGCCGCCGGCCACGACGACGCCCGCATCCGCCGGGTGGCGATCGTGACGCTCGCCCAAAGTGCCGACGACGATCTCGCCCGCCGCTGGCTCTCGTCCGGGTACGCCGATGGCTCCCGCATCGTGCGCCGCGCCGCGGTCGACGCCGCCGCCGACCGCGAGGACGAGGCGCTGCGCGACCTGTTCCGCCAGGCCCTCGACGACGAGGACGCGTGGACCCGCTGGAAGGCGGTCCGGGCGCTCGGCGACCTCGGGATCCAGCCCGGCGACGGCGTCGCCCGGCTGGCAGACGACCCGGACTTCCAGGTCCGCATGGAGGTGGCGTCGCTCGCCGCCCCTCCCGAACGGCCCGGCCCCGCCTGACCGCAGCCCCTGGCTGCCGGGACGGCCCGGCACCACACTGGACGGCGACAACCAGGGAGGACTCGGATGACCACGCCCGCCGCCGGCGCCTACCCCGCCCGGCTCGACATCGACTACCCCGATCGCGACCTCGACCGGCTATCCAGCTTCCTGCGCATCCTCTACGTCCTGCCCATCGCGCTCATCATGGCGCTGGTCGGGGGCGGGACCTTCGACTGGAGCACCAACGACACCACCACGACCGTCGTGGCCGCGGGTGGGATCCTGGTGCTGGCACCGTTGCTGATGATCCTGTTCCGGTTGAAGTACCCGCGGTGGTGGTTCGACTGGAACCTGGAGCTGAGCCGGTTCGAGACCAGGGTGATCAGCTACCTGGCACTGATGAACGACCAGTACCCGTCGACCGACGAGGAGCAGCACGTCCACCTCGAGCTGGACTATCCGGACGTCCCCGCCG
>JBFKDA010000264.1:0-4129 GCA_041619955.1 Acidimicrobiia bacterium
AAGGCCGACCGGCTGCCCAACCAGCTGTCGGGCGGCGAACAGCAGCGGGTGTCGATCGCCCGGGCGTTCGTCAACCGACCGCTGATCCTGCTCGCCGACGAGCCCACCGGCAACCTCGACCCCGGCACGTCGGTGGGCATCATGCGCCTGCTCGACCGCATCAACCGCACCGGTACCACGGTGGTCATGGCCACCCACGACCATGCCATCGTCGACGCCATGCGCCGCCGGGTCGTCCAGCTCGACCGGGGCCGCATCGTGCGCGACCAGAGCCGCGGCGTCTACGAGGCCCGCCGCACCGGCGAGCAGCCCGTGGTCGACCCGGCCGCGGCCGCCGCAGCAACCGCCGCCCGTGCCCCCGACGTCACGCCGGCCGCCGCCGCCCAGGCGGCGCCACCGCCTGCGGTGTCGCCCAACGGGCCGGCCGCCCAGCAGCCGGTCGAGCCCGCCGCCCAGCAGCCGGTCGAGCCGGCCGCCACGGACGGGACGAGCTGACGTGCGGCTCCGCTACCTCCTGCGCGAGGCCTTCGCCAACCTCAGCCGCAACGCGCTCGTCGTGCTCGGCGCGATCCTCGCCGCGTTCCTGTCGCTGACGCTCACGCTCAGCGCGGTGGTGCTCACCGAGGTGGTGCGCTCCAACACGTCACGGTGGGAGGACGGGGTGCGCCTCGTGGCGTTCCTCCAGTCGGAGCTGTCGTTCAGCGCCGTCGCGGCGCTGTCCGACGAGGTCCGCACCTGGGACGGCGTCGCCGAGGTGATCTACTTCTCGAAATCCGACGCCCTCGTCGAAGCCCGCGACCTCTTCAGCGACGATCCCGAGCTGCTCGAAGTCATCGAGGACGACCCCACGCTGCTCCCTGCGTCGCTGCGCATCAAGCCCGCCGACACCGAGAACTACACCGCGCTCGCCGACCGCTTATCGGCCACCCCCGGCGTCCGGCAAGTCCAGCGGGGCGATGAAGCGATCGAACGCGTCCGCGACTTAAAGACGATCCTCACGCGTGGCAGCGTCTTCGCCGCGATCATCCTGGCGGTGGTGGCCGTGGCGCTCATCGCCAACACCATCCGCATGGCGATCTACTCGCGCCGCGAGGAGATCGGGATCATGAAGCTCGTCGGCGCCGGCAACTGGTTCGTCCGCATCCCGTTCTTATTGGAGGGCATGATCGAGGGGCTCGTTGGCGCGGTGCTCGCGGTCGGGGTCATCGTCGGGCTGTACCGCCTCGGCCTCGACTGGGAGGACCAGCTTCCCAACTGGATCAACCTCGACGTCCCATTCGACTTCCTCCTGCGCTGGAGCGCCCTCACACTCATCGGCGGCATCGTCGTCGGGGTGATCGGCAGCGGCATCGCCGTCCGCCGGTTCCTGCAGGAATAGCCTCGTGCGGCGCCTGATCGTCCTCATGACGCTGGGACTGGTCGCGGCCGTGACGTACCCGGCTGCGGCGCAGAGCCTCGACGACGACCTGGCGAAGATCGGCAACCGGATCGACGACATCAAGTCGCAGATCTCCGGTGCCGAGCAGCAGTCCACGGCCATCGCCGGCGAGATCCTCGCCACCGACGCGCTGCTGCAGGGGCTCGTCGCCGACCTGCGCCGCGCCGAGGAGGAGCTGGCGGCGGCGACCGCCGCGGTCGCCGACGCGACCCAGCGGCTCACGGTGTTGCGCGACGACCTCGAGAACCGGTACCGGGCACTGGAGCTGACCCGCATCGACCTCGCGGCCACCCGCGAGGAGGCCAAGGCCCGGGCCGTCGAGCTGTACATGGGCGGCGGGGGCGCCGACCCCCAGTCGATCCTGTTCTCCGCCGAGGAGATGACGGCCGTCGGCATCGGCCTCGAGTACATCGCGACGGTGGCCGACGCCACCGAGCGGGTCGTCAAGCGTCTCGAGAGCCTCGAGATCCAGGTGCAGCTCCAGACCGACAAGATCGCGGCCGAGGAGGTCGAGCTCGAGGCCGAGCTGGTCAGGCTCGAGGACAACGAGGCCCGCCTCGGCGAGCTGGCCGACACGGTTGCGGCCCGCAAGGCGGACGTCGCCCGGGAGCTGGCCAACCAGCAGGCGCAGCTCGCCTCCGTCGAGTCGTCCATCGACCACTTCGAGAACGAGCTCGCCGCGCTCGAGCGCGAGCAGGGCCGGATCGAGGCGCTGATCCGGAGCCAGCAGTCCACCGGGACGGCGGCGCCGTCGAGTGGCGGCTATGTCCGGCCGGTGGCGGGGCCGATCACCTCCGGCTTCGGCTACCGCACCCACCCCATCCTCGGCACCCGCCGCCTCCACACGGGCATCGACTTGGGCGTCGGGTACGGGACCCCGATCGCCGCCGCGGCCGGCGGCCGGGTGATCCTCGCGTCGTACTACGGCGGCTACGGCAACACGGTGATCATCGACCACGGAGGCGGCATCAGCACGCTGTACGCCCACCAGAGCCGCATCGGGGTGAGCAACGGCGCCAGCGTCTCCGCCGGCCAGACGATCGGCTACGTCGGCAGCACCGGGCTGTCCACCGGGCCCCACCTGCATTTCGAGGTGCGCCAGAACGGGACGCCGGTCAACCCGCTCAACTACATCTGATGGCCCGCAAGGTGATCGCGTCCAACCGCCGGGCGCGCCACGACTACGAGATCGTCGACACCTTCGAGGCCGGGATCGTGCTGGTGGGCTCCGAGGTGAAGAGCCTGCGGGCCGGCCACGCCAACCTCAAGGACTCCTACGCGGAGGTCCGCGGCGGCGAGCTGTGGCTGGAGAACGCGCACATCGCGCCCTACGGGTTCGCCCGTGACGGCGGGCACGAGCCCGAGCGCACCCGCAAGCTGCTCATGCATCGGCGGGAGATCGACCGGATCGCGGGCTCGCTCGCCGAGTCCGGGCTGACGCTCGTGCCGCTGTCGCTGTACTTCTCGGACGGGCGGGCGAAGGTCGAGCTGGCGCTTGCCCGCGGCCGCCGCACGTACGACAAGCGCCGGGCGATCCGCGACCGGGAGCAGGCGCGGGAGATGCAGCGCGCCCAGGCGGCGCGGCGGCGCTCCTAGGAGCCCGCCCCGACCTCGTCGAGGTCGGCGAACAGCGTCTCGAACTGGTCGGCCGGCAGGAATCCGTCGATCCGCCCGATGACCCGCCCGCCCGGGTCCACGAAGACCCAGAACGGGAACGCGTTGACCCCGAGGCGGGCAGCCAGCTCGTTGTCGGAGTCCAGGAGGACCGGGAACGGGAAGTCGTTGTCGGACAGGTACTGCTGCACGGTGCCCTCGTCGTCCTGGTCGGTGGCCGATGCGATCGTCACCAGCTCCATGTCCGTCAACTCGGCTGCATTCGCCTCGTGCCACGCCGCAAGCTGCGGCAGCTCCTCCTGGCACACCGGACACCAGTGTGCGAACACGACCAGCGCCCGCGCCTTGCCGTCGGCGAGGTCGAACGTCACCTCCTGGCCCGCGTTCCACTCCACCGCCCCGAGGGTGCCGAGCTGGGTCCCGATCGCCGGGTCGGCCACCAAGTTGCCGTCGAACACCGGCAGCCCGGCCACGTCGTTCGTGAATTCGGGCGCAGGCGTGGCCGGCCGCGTCTCCGGCGGCGTCGCCGCTTCGGCGGTGCTCGTGGTGGCAGGCGTCGCCGTGGTGCCCGGCGCCGCGCCCTCGCCTGCGTCGGTGCTGGCCGTGGTGGACGGCGTAACCGGGGCGTCGGTCACCCCGGCGAGGGCGAGCTGCAACCCCAGCTCCGACGTGTCCTCCCGAAGGCTCGCGACGTCGCTCCTCGTATCGAGCAGCACGAACAGGACGAGCGCCTGCACTGCGAGCAGCAGCACGCCCATCAGCACCACCACCCACACGTAGGTCGGCGGCTGGCTGGGCTGTGGCGGCTGGTTGTCGGTCATCGGGGCGGAACGCTATCAGAGAGCGCAGGATGTGCGGCCTGGAACGAACTGCCGCCAGGTGCGGTTGTATACTGAACGATCCAGACACGGCCGGGGCTTCGTCGGCGCCGGCCGCCCTGGGGGTGAAAGGTTTCGACTTCGAGAGTCGAAGCGCCGGAAGCGAGCCGAGGAACCCCGGAGTCCTCGTTAAATCGCCGGGAAACCAAGAGATGCCAACGACGAATTGGCTCTGGCTGCGTAAGTAACGCAACCCGTC
>JBFKDA010000265.1:0-4126 GCA_041619955.1 Acidimicrobiia bacterium
GGCCCTGCGGGCCGACCGCGACGTGCCGGTGCTGGCGGCCGGCGACACGGTGGACGAGCTGCTGGTGGGGTGGCTCGGCGAGCTGCTGTTCCTCGGGGAGGTGGAGCGGCTGGCGTTCGCCGGGTTCACCGTCGATCGGCTGGAGGAGGGAGGGGTACAAGGGGCGGCCACCGGCGCGCCGCTCGGCGACGCCGAGCTGCGGGGCCCGCCGGTCAAGGCGGTGACCTGGCACGACCTCGCAGTGGTGCAGATCCCCGACGGCTGGTGGGCGCGGGTGATCTTCGACGTGTGACCCGCACGTCGGCTCACCTCCAGACGCCCAACACCCGGTTGCCGTTGTCGTCGGTTTCGAGCCCGCAACTCCCGCGTCAAGCCCAAATGCTGACTCTGGCCGTCGCGGAACTTTCCCGGTGGCGGTGGGTCCAAGTTCCGGCTAAGAAGCGGGCTGACTGTGCCCACACATCGAAAGGGAGTGGATGCCAATGCGGAAACACTGGGAAGGCTTCAAGAACTTTGCGTTCTCCGGCGACATCGTGCAACTGGCGGTGGCGTTCGTGCTGGCCGCGGCGTTCGGCGCGCTGGTCACGGCGTTCGTCGAGTTCCTGCTGATGCCGATCGTCGGGATCATCTTCGGCGAGCCGACGTTCGACGCGCTCACCTGGACGGTCAACGACTCGATCATCCTCTACGGCTCGTTCCTCACGGTGCTCGTGGCGTTCCTGCTGGTAGCGGCGGCCCTCTACTTCTTCGTGGTCGTCCCGTATAGCAAGTACAACGAGCGCAACAAGGCGCCGGAGGAGCCGGCGGCCGACCCCGAGGACGTCGTGCTCCTGCGGGAGATCCGCGACGCGCTGCGCACCCGGTAACCCCGGACCCTCGACCAAACGAGCAGGCCCCCTTCCCAGGGGGCTTGCTCGCGTCGTAGGGTCGGTGGTATGAAGGCGAAGCGGGTCGGCGACGTGCGGTGGGAGCTGCCCCCGGTGGGCGGCATGCGGGTGCCGGGGGTGGTGTTCGCCTCGACGGAGCTGTTCGTTCAGGCGGAGTCGGACCGAGCCGTCTCCCAGGTGGCGAACGTCGCCCACCTGCCCGGCATCGTGAGCGCGTCCTACGCGATGCCCGACATCCACTGGGGTTACGGGTTCCCGATCGGCGGGGTGGCGGCCACGGACGTGGATGGGGGCGGCGTCGTGTCGCCCGGCGGGGTGGGGTTCGACATCTGCTGCGGGGTGCGCCTGATCGGGTCGTCACTGACCGAGGCCGAGTTCCGGTCGCGCCGGCCCGCGATCATGGCGGAGCTGGATCGGCGCATCCCGCGAGGCCTCGGCGCCGGCGCCGTCGCCGACACCGGGCTGGTGGGACGGGTCCTGGCGAGCGGCGCTGCGGCGGCACTGCATGCCGGCTACGGCGAGGAACGCGACCTCGACCGCTGCGAGGAGCGGGGCACGTCGGCGGGTGCCGACCCGACGGCGGTTTCCGCCAAGGCGAAGCAGCGCGGCGAGGGTCAGCTCGGCTCGCTGGGTGCGGGCAACCACTTCCTCGAGGTGCAGGTGGTCGACCGGCTGGTCGACCGGGAGGCCGCGGCGGCCTTCGGGCTGGCTGATGGCATGGTGGTGGTGATGATCCACTGCGGCTCCCGCGGGCTCGGCCACCAGACCTGCACCGACCAGTTGCAGGAGATGGGCAAGGCGATGGCCCGTCACGGGATCGCAGTGCCCGACCGCCAGCTCGCCTGCGTCCCGGTGGACTCGGGTGATGGGGCGCGCTACCTCGGTGCCATGGCCGCCGCCGCCAACTTCGCCTGGGCGAACCGGCACGTGCTGGCCCATGCCACCCGGGAGGCGTTCGCCGCGGGATGCGGCGGACCGGTCGCGATGCCGCTCGTCTACGACGTGGCGCACAATCTCGCCAAGCTCGAGCGGCATCTGGTCGACGGGAAGGAGCGGGAGCTGTGCGTGCACCGCAAGGGCGCCACCCGGGCGTTCGGTCCCGGCCACCCGGCGCTGCCGGCCGACCTCGCGCCGCACGGCCAGCCTGTGCTGGTCCCGGGCAGCATGGGCACCGCGTCGTGGGTGCTGCGGGGCACCGGCGCCAACCCGGCATTCGACTCGGCTGCCCATGGCGCGGGGCGGATGATGAGCCGGAAGCGGGCGAAGGCGACGCAACCGGGCCGGGAGGTCCGCGCCGCGCTCGAGTCGCGCGGCATCGCGGTCCGGCCCGGCTCGGTGAAGCTGCTGTCGGAGGAAGCCGACTACGCGTACAAGGACGTCGACGAGGTGGTCGACGTGTGCCGGCGGGCCGGCTTGGCCGAGCCGGTGGCCCGACTGCGCCCGCTCGGCGTCGTCAAGGGCTGAGCCTGCCGGCGGGGAATGCCGCGGGCCAGCGGGCAGTTGGGTATCGACGACCGCTTCGAACCGTGGAGGTCGCAGGATGCCCCAAGCAGTGTGGAACGGGACGGTGCTCGCCGAGAGCGACGACACGGTGATCGTGGAGGGCAACCACTACTTCCCGCACGACGCCGTGCAGTGGGAGCACTTCTCGGAGTCGTCCCGGACCTCGGTGTGCCCGTGGAAGGGCGTGGCCGGCTACTACGACGTCGAAGTCGACGGGCAGGTCAATCCCGCCGCAGCCTGGCACTACCCCCAACCGTCGGAGGCCGCCGCCGAGATCGCCGGCCGCGTGGCGTTCTGGAGGGGCGTCGAGGTGACTGCGGGCTGAGCCCGCAGAATCACGGCGCCTCCGATTCGCCGCGGTCGACGGCCCGTACGGAGAGCCACGCGATCACCACGCCCAGCAGCACCGCGGCGAGTGCATGATCGCGCAACGCCTCGACGGCCGAGCGGAAGGCGACCATCAGGCCCGCCCGTGGGGTCAGCGCGGGCCTTTCCCCGCCCACCGCCATCGCGCCGGCCGCGACCCCACGGACGGGCAGCGCTGCCCGCACCGACTGGATGATGGTTGGGTCGCCTGCCTCCGGGTGAAGCGCCGCGCCGCCGGTTGCGATGGCCGGCGGGGCCTCGACGCGCGGGAGGGGCTCGGGGACTGGCCGAGGGATCGGCTCGGCCTCGGCGCCGAGACCGGGGTTCACTCCGGTGTCGGCCACCCGGGCCGGGGCGACGGGATCAACCGCCACCGCCGCGGCCGGTTCTGGCGCAGGCGTACCGACGAACGGCGCTGCCGGAGGTGCGGACGAGCCGTCTCCTGAGCCTCCCGCGGGCTCAGGATCTTGCTCGAACGGGACGAGCACCTCTTCGGCAGCGCCGCCGTCGTCTTGGGAGGGCGCGGTGGAGCGAACGGTCAGCGTGACCGTGGCGGAGGCCGTGGCCCCTGCGCCGTCCGTGATCGTGTAGGTGAAGCTGGCGGTGCCCTCGTAGCCGGGCGCGGCGTCGTACCGCACGAGCCCGGCGGGGGTGACCTCGGCGGTGCCGGAGGTGGGTGGCGTGACGCCCACCAGCCGGATCGCGTCGCCGTCGGGATCCCGGTCGTTCGCAGTCACGTCGACCGTCGCCGACAGCGCCACGAGGCCGAGGTCGTCGTCCACGGCTGCCGGCGGCCGGTTGGGCGGGGCCGAGGGCGGCACGGCGAGCACGAACGAGGCCGAGTAGGTGGCGGCGCCGTCGTCCGCGGTGATGGTGATGGTGGCGGTCCCGGGTTGGGCGGTGCCGGTGAGGTCGGCGGTGTTGTCGCCGTTGTCGACGAACGTGACCCAGGCGGGCAGGCCGACTGCGGTGAGGGTCAGTGGGTCGCCGTCGGGGTCGGTGGCGGTGACGGTGAGCGACCAGGGGTCGTTCTCGGCGATCGAGTGGTCGCCGATCGCCGTGACGATTGGGGGGCGGTTGGTGTTGGTGACGGTGAGGGTGAACGCGTCGTCGTCGGTGAGGGCGCCGTCGTCGGCGGTGACGGTGACCGTGGACAGGCCGGCGTCGGTGTAGCCGGGAGTGCCGGAGAGCGAGGCGGTGCCGTCGCCGTTGTCGACGAACGTGACCCAGGCGGGCAGGCCCACCGCTGATAACACGAGGGGGTCGCTGTCGGGGTCGGTGGCGGTGACCAGCAGCGACCAGGGGTCGTTCTCGGCGACCGATTGGTCGCCGATCGCCGTGACGGTTGGCGGGCGGTTGGTGTTGGTGAC
>JBFKDA010000266.1:0-4098 GCA_041619955.1 Acidimicrobiia bacterium
GGCGTCCTGGCACTCGCCGCACCAGCAGCGGGCCGAGTCGTGGTTGCCCGGCTCGTTGTCGACCTGCCAGGCGGTGATCGCCGGGTGGCCGCCGTAGCGCTCGACGAGCGCGGCCACCACCCGCTGCGCCTCCTCCCGATAGGCGCCGGACGTCGGGCAGGTGTGGCGGCGGCTGCCGTAGGGGCGCCGCCGCCCGTCCGGTCCGGCGAGCAGGATGTCGGGTCGCTCCTCGGCGAGCCAGATGGGCGGCGTCGCAGTGGGGGTGCCCATCACCACCTCGAGCCCGGCGCCGGCCAGGGTGTCGACCGCCCGGTCGAGCCAATCCCACTCGAAGCTGCCGCGGGCCGGCTCGTACCGCGCCCAGGCGAACTCGCCGATCCGCACGACCTGGAGCCCGAGGTCCGCCATCGCCGCTGCGTCGCGGGGCCAGCGCTCCTCGGGCCAGTGTTCGGGGTAGTAACAGACTCCGAGGCGCATAGTTCGGCGAGGCTACCGGGCGGCCCGTCCGCTCGCCGCGGTGAGCACCGCCGCGCCGGCCAGCATCGCGGCCACGATCAGCATCGGCGCGTCGTACCCGTCGAGCGCGTCGCGGAGCACCCCGACCAGGATCGCGCCGCCGGCGCCGGACACCGCGGTGGTGCTCCATTGGGCGCCCATGATGCGGCCGTAGTCGGGGCCGGAGTACCACTCGCCCATGACGACCGCCCGCAGCGGCAGCACGACGCCGAGCATCAACCCGAACACCACGAAGTGACCCACCATCAGGCCGCCGACCATCATCACGACGGCTGCGGCCTGCACCACCAGTACTGCGGTGTGGAGTGGGATCGCCCCGACCCGGCGCGCCAGGTAGGCCGCGCCCCACCGGCCCGGGAAGCTGAGCACGCCCGACAGCGCGGCCCAGGCCGTGACCGTCGCCACCGCGAAGCCGGCCTCCTCGAACACCGCGATCCGGTGGAAGAACGTCGCCTGCAGGGCGCCGTAGATGAGGAACGTCGCGGCGGTGAACAGCACGAAGCGCCGGTCGGCGGCCAGCGTTCCCCGGGGCGCCGCCTCCGCAGTGACCGCCGGCCGCGCGGAACGCGGCGGGAGCACCAGGCCGGCAGCGGTCAGCCCGGTGCCGGCCACGATCGCCCCGAGCGTCGCCGCCGCCGGCCGCCACCCCAACACGTCGACCAGCCAGCCGGTCAGCGGGATGAACACCGGGCCGGCCAGCCCCCCGATCACGGTGAGCACCGCCAGCGCCTTCGGCCGGTGGCGGGCACCGAACCACTGGTCGACGGCGACGAACGCCGGCTCGTAGAACAGCATGCCGCTCGCCGGGCCGACGACGAGCCACATCGCCGCGGCGACCTGCCACGGCTCCCGGGCGGCCGCCACGAGGCCGAGCCCGGCCCCGCCGAGCACCGCGCCCAGCGCCACGACGCCCCGCACCCCCCGGCGGTCGACGTGCCGCCCGATCCAGTAGGCGCCGGTGCCGCCGACCAGCAGGCTGCCGCCGTACGCCACCGACAGCACCGAGGTCGAGAACTCGGCGCCGGCGGCCTCGTCGGTGAGCAGCACGCTGAACGCGTAAAACAGGGTGCCGAAGCCCACCGCGACACTGGTCGCCAGCCCCACCGCCCACGACCACCGCCACTCGGCGTCCATTCAGCCGCGCGGGGCGAGCGTGAAGGTCGAGGTGGCGGCGGCCCGGTGGCCGGAGAGGTCGTCGACGGTGGCCATGACCTCGACCGTGGTGCCGTCCGGGAACGGCGTCGAATCCCAGAACACGCTGTACGGCGGGGCGTCGTCGGTGCCGAGCACCTCGAAGTCTCCGCCGTCGATCGCCACGGCGAACGTGACCTCGGCGACCGACGGCTGGTCCAGCTCGGCCTGGATGCGGAATCGCGGCAGGTCGACCGTTGCGCCGTTGGACGGACGGGTGACCCCGATGCCGGGCGCGGCCGGCGAGGCGGGCACCTGCCGTTCGGCCCGGTACACGATCAGCGACAGCGGCGCCACCTCCAGGTCCACGTCGCCACCGGGACCGGATGCGACCGTCGCGCCGTCGCCGTGGATCGGGGCGAAGGTGGTGTCCGGCGACGAGGTCGGGACCGTGGCGGCCGCCGGCTCCGACAGGTTGTTGGCGACCACCAGGTACTCGACTCGCTCGTCCCGGTCGATCCGGGAGAACGCGAGCACCCGCCCGTCGGAGGGCCGGGTGACCTGGGCGCCGGTGACCAGCGCGCGATGGTCGCGGCGGAGCGCGGCTAGCGCCGCCAACTCGACGTACAGGGGGTGGGAGGTGTCGAAGTTGTCGTCGGCGGTGGTGGCATCGGTGCCGATCAGGTCGTCGTCGTTGTACGACGGCACCCGGCTGGGGAACATGTCCTGGCGTGCTCCCCGGTCGCCGCCGTCGCCGACGAACCCCTGCTCGTCGCCGTAGTACACGAGCGGGATGCCCCGGGTGGCGTACAGCAGCCCGAACGCGAGCCGCATGCGGGCGAGCGCGTCTGCGTCGGAGATGCCGGCGTGGGCGATGCGGATCGCGCGGCCGACCCGGCCGAGGTCGTGGTTGCCGATGAACTTCACGAGCATCGAGGCGTTGGAGTCGGCGTCGGTGTACCAGTCGTCGTCGGCGAAGTGGCTGACGACTGCGTCGGCGCCGGCGGTGCCGACCGCGTAGGCGCCGACCAGGTCGTTGAACCCCCAGTCGAGCAGGCCGGGGAACGGCAGGGCGGTGGTGTACTCGCTCCGGAACGTCGGTGACTCGCCGAACACCTCGCCGAAGACGAAGAAGTCGTCGCGGCCGGCGTGCGCGACGATCGCCGGCACCCAGGCCGCCCAGAAGTCGTCGCCGACGTGCTTCGCGGTGTCCACCCGGAACCCGTCGATGCCGAACTCGTCGATCGCATCGGTGTAGACGTCGACCATGCCGGCGACGACCTCGGGCTTCTCGGTGAACAGGTCGTCGAGGCCGAAGAAGTCGCCGTACTGCGAGCTCTCGCCGGCGAACGTCGAGTTGCCCCGGTTGTGGTAGTTGGTGACGTCGTTCAGCCAGGCCGGCGCCTTCGCCGCGGCGTCGCTCGGGTCGGCGAACGCCGGGGTGTAGGGGAAGCTCACGGTTGCGTCCAGCTCGGGAAAGGCGTCGCTGCCGGCGAGGTCGGCGTCGTCGAACGGTTCGCCGGCGGCGGTGCGGTACGGCGCCGCGTCCTTCGAGCGGTAGGCGAACTCCCCTTCGGCATAGGTGATGACGTCGCCGGTGTGGTTGGTGACCGCGTCGAGGTACACCGCGATGCCGCGGTCGTGGGCGGCGTCGACGAAGGCGCGCAGGTCGTCGTTGGTGCCGAGGTGGGGGTCGACCTGCGTGTAGTCGACCTGCCAGTACCCGTGGTAGCCGGCGGTGGAGCCGTCGACCGTGCCGTCGCCCTGCACGGTGCGGTTGGTGAACGGCGGCGTGATCCACACCGCACCGGCCCCGAGGCCGGCGACGTAGTCGAGCCGCGCGGTGAGGCCGGTCAGGTCTCCCCCGTGGTAGTAGCCGTCGCGCTCGGGCAGGTAGCCGTGATCCAAAGGGCCGCCGTCGATGCCGCCCTGGTCGTTGGACGGGTCGCCGTTGGCGAAGCGGTCGGTCATCACGAAGTAGATCGCCCGCCTCGTCGCCGGGCTGCGGACGGGTGGGACGGCGATGCCCGGCTGCTCGGAGCCCACCGTCGTCGCCGGGTCCGGCGTGGCGCTCGTCGTGGACGGCGGGATGGTGGCGACCGGCGCGGTCGTGGAGGACGGCGGGACCGTGTCGCCGATGCTCGACGTGCACGCCGCGGCGAGGAGCACGAAGGCGGCGACGGCGGCGAGGGGCGGGCGCATCGGGCGTGTGAGGGTAGGCGGCCTACCCTCGCGCCATGGCCGACCCCGTAGCAACCGACCGACCGCAGACCCAGGCGGAGCGCTTCTTCGACAGCCGGGCGGCCTACATGATGTTCGTGACCACCACGAACGAGAAGGCCAGGGTCGCCGAGCGGGTGGGTCTGGAGCTCGATCACATCCGGCCCGGCCCGCCGGGCGTGCGGGTGCTGGACGCCGGGATGGGCGACGCGTCGGTGCTCAGCCAGCTCA
>JBFKDA010000267.1:0-4090 GCA_041619955.1 Acidimicrobiia bacterium
GCCCCGGAGCGGCGGACGTCGCGGGAGGCGCACGTGCGGCTCTTCCAGAAGGGCAACCACCTCCGCATCCTCACCGAGCTGGAAGAGGACGATGTCTGGTCGCTGCTCGAGGTCCTCGGCAGGATCGTCGCCCATCGCTGAGCCGGCGTGGGCGGAGCTGCGGCGGCGGGGCTACCCGGCCGCCTGGCTCGACCACCTGCGGGAGCTCGACGGGGCGGGCGAGGCCATCAACGTCGACGCCGCCGACCTGGCCGCCCTCGGCGGCGGCGGTGAGGACGACGCGCAGCGGCTGCTCGATTCCCTGGCCGACCTCCGGTGGCTGGTCGTCGCCACGATCCGGAAGTGCCCAGTGTGCAACTACCGGCTGCCGGAGGGCTACCCGGCGGCGCCGCGCCCCGACCACCGGTCCTGCCCCACCGACGACCCCGAGGAGCCGCCCCACGCGTTCACCGACGACGGCGACGACGGCCCACTCGAGGAGCGCGTCTACCACCGAACCGGGGTGGCGCGTCGTCACGTCGGGTGGGTGCTGGCGCTGCACGGCATGAACACCCGCGCCGCCTGGCAGGAGTCGTTCAACTGGCTGGTGTCGACGTCGTACGGGCGGATGGTGCCGGTGGCGATCTACAAGTACGGGGTGGTGCGCCCCGGGGTGCTTTCGCGGCGGCGGCACGGGACGCTGCGGCGGCGGCTGGTGGCTCGCATCGCGCGCGCCTCCGCCGAGGCGGGGCGGATCGTGGAGGATCCCCGGCCGGACGTCATCGCCCACAGCTTCGGGACGCTGCTGCTCGGCCACGCCCTGCACGAGCACCGCGGGCTGCGGGTGGGCCGGATCGTGACGCTCGGCTGCATCCTGCGGCCCGACTTCGACTGGGCGACGCTGGTGCGCCGCGGCCAGGTCGAGGCGGTGCTCAACCACTTCGGCACCCGGGACCGGTGGGCCGCCGTGGCGCACGGCGCCATCCCCGACGCCGGCCCCGCCGGTCGGCGTGGCTTCGACCTCCACCGGGAGCGGTGGCGGGAGCAGGACCAGGCGGCCCCGCCGGTGCTCAACGTGCCCGCCTGCGGCTTCGGCCACAGCGACTTCTTCACGGACCACCTGCCGCACCCCACCGTGCTGGAACGGCAGTTCGCCGAGGTGTGGCAGCCGTTCCTCGCCACGGCCGACCTCGCCGAAGCCCGGGCAGCGCTGGCCCGCCGCGGCCACCGGGAGGTGTGGGCGGCGGAGCGCTGGCGATCACGGCTGCGGCGCCGATCCCGCCACGCCTACTGACCGCTGAAGTTCTCGGCGAAGTCGGCGAGGAAGCCGGCGGGGATGCGGATGGGGCGCATCGTGGCAGGGTCCACCCAGACGTAGTGGCTGCGGAAGCGGGCGGCCCGCTCGCCGCCGTCGTGGTCGACCAGGTAGTGGCGGGTGGCGCTCACCCGGGCCCGGTCCGATGCGTACGTCGTGATCGTGTATCGGTCGCCGAGCCGTAGCGGGCGGCCGTAGTCGATCTGGTGGCGGCGCAGCACCATCGCGAACCCCTCGGCCGAGCACCGCTGCAGCGGCCACCCGAACTCGGCGCAGAGGTCCACGCCGCAGTCCTCGGCGAAGGCGGCGAGCGTCGCCGGGCCGGCTGCGCCGGAGTCGTCGACGTCCCGCCATCCCACCCGGCGCTCCTGGCGGTACACCCGGGCGGGCGGCGGGGGCGGCGGCTCGATGGCGCCACCGGGCTGGGCCCACCAGCCGGTGGCGTGGGCGACCTCGACGCCGGCGTGGAGGTAGCGGTAGCGGCGCTCGCCGGGCGCGTCGCCGGCGGTGGCCGCCACGTCGACGGTGTCGCCGAACCGCAGCGGCTGCACGTAGGTCAGGTCGACGGCGCGCAGCTCGGCGCCGGTCCGCCCGGCGGCGAGCTCGACCTCCTCCAGGTACCGCAGGTAGGCGGTGTTGTTCAGGTGGCCGTAGGCGTCGCACTCGTAGTGGCGGATGCGGAAGGGGCGAGGTGAGGCCATGGCGAAGGCGACGCTACCCGGCCCCGGCGGGCCGGCGCCCGGCATCAGGGCCGTTCGACCCTTGGTTCCGTGGGTCGCGGGGAACAGGATGGACGGGACCGGGCGGCGCCTGGTAGGGGGCGCCGCCCGGTGGCCGAACCAGGCATCCGCGTCTCTACCGGGGCGCGTCGCCCGTCCCAGGTATGCGCGGTGCACCAACGGGCCGCGCCGCGGGCTGCGGCCCTTCGAAAGGGGAGGGTATGGGTCCCTCGAGAACACGCAGGAGTCGCGCCGTCGCGCTCGTAGTCGCGGCGGTACTGGCATGGACGGTGTTGCCGGGCATCCCGGGCGCCGGGGCGGTGCCCCCGGTCGGGAACCCAGCGACGTACACCCTCGACACGCATTTCGACGAAGGGACGCTGGTCAACGTCAACCACGACGCGCCGAACCAGGACCAGCTCCAGCTCGACTCGCAGGCGACGCCGTTCAACTTCATCTGGGTGGCGGTGTCGTCGCAGGGCACGATCGTCAAGATCGACACGACGACCGGCGCCGTGCTCGGCGAGTACAACACCGCTCCGCAGGGGATGGGGCTCAACCCGTCCCGCACGACGGTGGACAACAACGGCAACGTCTGGGTAGCCAACCGGGCCGAGTCCGGCAACGTGGCCCAGGACGCCATCGCGCCGGGGATCCCGCCGGTGAACCAGCCGATGGGCTCCATCATGCGGGTCGGCCTGGAGGAGAACGGCCAGTGCGTCGACCGCAACACCAACGGCGTGATCGACACCTCGACGGGTCTCGGCGACGTCAAGGCCTGGTCCAACGCCGGCGGCGCCGACACGCTGGGCGGGGTGTCGACGGCCGACGACGAGTGCATCATCGACTACGTGCGCATCACGTCCATCGGGGCGCGTCACCTGTCGGTCGATGCCAACAACGACGTTTGGGCCAGCGGCACGGGCTTCCGGAACTTCGACCTGGTCGACGGCACCACCGGCGCCATCGTGCGCCACGAGCCCGGTGTCGGGTTCGGCGGGTACGGCGGCCTGATCGACGGCAACGGGGTGATCTGGTCGGCAGCGCCGATGCTGCGCTGGGACACGGCCCTGTCGCCGATCGCCGGGAACTTCACCGGCTACGGACACGACAGCTACGGGCTGTGCATCGACAGCTTCGGCAACGTATGGAACACCGCGCTATTCGGCAACACCATCCGCAAGTTCGCCCCGAACGGGACGCTGATGGGCACCTTCAGCCACGGCAGCGAAAGCGCCCAGGGCTGCGTGGTGGACGGCAACGACCACGTGTGGGTGGCCCACTCGCTGCTCGGGCCCTCCAGCACCGTTGGGCACGTGCTCAACGACGGCACGTACATCGGCAACGTGACGGTGGGGTCGGGCCCCACCGGCGTCGCCGTGGACGCGGCCGGGCTGGTGTGGGCGACGAACTTCTTCGGGCAGACCGTGTCCCGGATCGACCCGACCGCCGGGCCGATCGGCGCCGACGCCGTGACCCCCGTCGGGCAGGTGAACTTCACCACCGTCGACCTCGGCGGCCAGCTCTACAACTACAGCGACATGACCGGCAGCACGCTGATCGCCCCGCCCACCACGGGCACGTGGCGGGTGGTCCACGACAGCGGGCTGGTGGACGCCCCGTGGCGCAACGTGAGCTGGAACTCGCTCGAGCCGGCCGGCAGCTCGATCACGGTGACCGTAGGGTCGAGCAACAACCCCGGCGGCCCGTTCCCACCGGAAACGGTGACCAACGGCGTGGACCTGTCCACGACGCTGCCGGGCCGGTACCTGGAGGTGATCGTCACCTTCGACCGGGCGGACGGCTTCGACCCGTCGCCGGTGCTGTTCGACATCACGTTGCTCTACAACCAGGACCCGGACTGCTCCGGGGCCTTCCCGAGCATCGACACCCTGTGGCCACCGAACCACAAGTTCCACGACGTGACGGTGGAGGGGGTGACCGACCCGGACGGCGATCCGGTGACGATCACCATCGACTCGATCTTCCAGGACGAGCCGACCGACACCTTCGGTGACGGCGCCTTCACCCCGGACGGGATGGGCGTCGGCACGGACACGGCGTCGGTGCGGGCCGA
>JBFKDA010000268.1:0-4088 GCA_041619955.1 Acidimicrobiia bacterium
CCAGGTGATCATCGACGGCGAGGACGTCACCCGGCTGCCGCCCGCCAAGCGCAACCTCGCCGTGGTGTTCCAGGACTGGGCGCTGTACCCCCACCTCAGCGCCGGCGGCAATATGGGCTTCCCGATGAAGGTGAAGGGCGACGAGCCCGCCGCCATCGCCCAGCGCGTCGGCCAGGTGGCCGCCACGCTCGCGCTGTCGGCGCTGCTCGACCGGCGCCCGGGCGAGCTGTCGGCCGGGCACAAGCACGGTGTGGCCACCGGCCGGGCGCTCGTCGGCAAGCCCCGGCTGCTGATGATGGACGAGCCGCTCGCCAACCTCGACGCGAAGCTGCGCCGCCAGGTGCGCACCGAGCTGAGCCGCATCCACCGTGAGCAGGACGTCACCGTCCTCTACGCCACCAACGACCAGGAGGAGGCGCTGACGCTCGCCGACCGGGTGGCGGTGATCGACGGCGGGGCGCTGCAGCAGGCGGCCGCCCCCCAGGCGATCTATAGGCGGCCGCTGAACACGTTCGTCGCGACGTTCGTCGGCACCCCCGCCATGAACCTGTTGCGGGCGGGGGTCATCGCCGGCGGGGACGGCGTGACCCTGCTGCTGGGTAGCCGCCGCATCGACGTGCCCGCCGACGAGGTGGCGAAGGTGCCGGCGCTGCTGCGGCAGCAGGGCCGCGAGGTGGTCGTCGGGATCCGGCCCGAGCAGCTGCGGTACGGCGGGGTCGCGCTCCCCGCCGGGCAGGAGCAGCGGGTCGGCGGCGAGGTGTCGATGATCGAGTTCCTGGGATCCGACCAGCTCGTGTACTTCTCGAACGACGCCATCGCTGCCGACGGCACGCCCGGCGCCGAGTGGGTCGCCCGCCTCCCCGCCGACGCCCCGGTGCGCCGCGGGGAGCACGTCGCGCTGGCCGTCGACGTGGACCGGCTGTGCTACTTCGACCCGGCCGACGGCGAGGCGCTGCGGTAGCGGGCCCTGACCGCCGGCCTGGGGCTCAGGACGTGAGGAACTCTCGCATCGCCCGGTACGCGGCGTAGAGGTTGTCGAGCGGGACGGACTCGCCGGGCTGGTGGGCCTGGGCGACCTCGCCCGGACCGTAGTTGATGGCAGGCACGCCGATCGCGGCGAGGCGGGCGACGTCGGTCCAGGCCTGCTTCGCGGTGCGGGCGGCGCCGGACACGGCGGCGAGCCGATCGAGGTGGGGGTTGTCCTCGGGGACGTCGGCCGCCTGGGCCCGGTCGACGATCTCGACGTGGTCGGCGTCCTCGGTGAGGCCGCGCAGCCGCTGCTCGGCGTCGGCGAGGGTGAGCGTGGGCGGGAAGCGGTAGTTGATGTTCACCTCGAACGTTGCCGGGATCACGTTGTTGGCGACGCCGCCGCTGGCGCGGGTCACGCTGACGACTTCGAGAAACTCCAGCCCGGCGATGCGGGTGGGGGTGGGGGTGCGCTCGTGCATCGCGGCCAGCCATCCGCCGGCCTTGGTCACCGCGTTCTCGCCCAGCCACGGCCGGGCGCTGTGGGCGGCCGCGCCCTCGAACACCACCCGGGCGTTGATCGCGCCCTGGCACCCGAGCTGCAGCTCGAGATCGGTGGGCTCGAGCACCACCGCGAACTCGGCGTCGGCGAGCCACGCGGCCCGCTCCAGCACGGCGATCAGCCCGTTCTCGTGCGCCGGGCCCTCCTCTCGGTCGTAGAACACGCCGATCACGTCGTACGGGCCGTCCCGCACCGCGGCGTCCTCGAGCAGGTGGATCATCACCGCCAGGCCGGCCTTCATGTCCGACGAGCCCAGGCCGTAGAGCCGGTCGCCGTCGATGCGCGCGCCGCTCTGACCCTGTTCGGGCACCGTGTCGATGTGCCCGTACAGCGTGATGAGCGGCTTGCCGGTCCGCTTGCCGACGACCAGGGAGTTGCCCAGCCGCACCACCGCGTCGCGCCCCTGCGGCTCGAGGAGCCGCTCGGCGATCGCCGTGCACAGCCGCCCCTCGTCGCCGATCACCGAAGGGGTGTCGACGAGATCGACCAGCGTCGAGGTGAGATCCTTCACACCTGCACCCCGAACACGCGCAGGGCGTCGTTCAGCGAGGTGCGCTCGTCGGTCGACGCCGAGCGGTAGCCGATGATCAGGCCGCACTTCAACTCGTAGGTCCCGGCCGCGAACTCGCGGGGCCGGCTGCCGGGGACCACGACGGCGTTGGCGGGCACCCGCCCCCGGTACTCCACGGGCTCGTCGCCGGTGACATCGATCACCGGGACGGTCGCCGACAGGCTGACCATCGACCCGAGCACCGCTCCCGCCTCCACGAGCACGCCCTCGGTGAGCACGCAGCGGCTGCCGACGAACGCCCCGTCCTCCACGATCACCGGCCGCGCCGACGGCGGCTCGAGCACGCCGCCTATGCCGACGCCGCCCGACAGGTGGACGTTGCGGCCGATCTGCGCGCACGACCCGACCGTCGCCCAGGTGTCGACCATCGTGCCGGCGCCCACGTAGGCGCCGATGTTCACGTAGCCGGGCATCACGACCACCCCCGGCTCGCAATGGGCGCCGTACCGCACGACGCCCGGCGGCACCACCCGGATGCCCGCGGCCTCCAGGTTGCGCTTCGGCGGGATGCGGTCGCGGAACTCGAACACGCCCGATTCCATCGTCTGCATCGGCGCGAGCCGGAAGTAGAGGAGGATCGCCTGCTTGAGCCACTCGTTGACGACCCACTCGCCCTCGCGCGGCTCGGCAACCCGCACCTCGCCCGCGTCGAGCGCGGCGATCGTGCGCTCGACGGCCGGCCGTGCCTCCTCGAGGAGGTCGTGGTCGGCGAACGCCGCCTCGATCAGCTCGCGGTCGTCAGGCATCCCTGCAGCACCTCCCGCGCGGCTTCGCATTCGTCGAGCGTCGGCACCAGCGCCAGGCGGATGTGGCCTTCGCCGCCGGGGCCGAACGCCCGCCCGGGGGAGACCACCACGCCGGCGTCGAGCAGCCGGTCGGTGACCGCGACGTCGTCGCCGACCGCGGCCCACACGTACAGCCCGGCACGCGACGCCACCACCGGCACGCCGGCGGCGGCGAAGGCCGGCCGCAGCGCCGCCCGCTTGGCCGCGAACACCTGCCGCCGTTCCTTGGCGTGGGCGTCGTCGGCCCAGGCTGCCGCCGCAGCATGCTGGGTGAACTCGGGCGACGCCGTCCCCACCGACGAGCGCAGCTTGGCGAGGGCGGCGATGGCGGCAGGATCCCCGACCATCATCCCCGAACGGTACCCGGTCATACCCGACCGTTTCGAGCACGAGAAGTACGCGACGACGCCCTGGGCGCCGGGCCCCGCCACCTGCAGGACCGACGCCGGCGGGTCGTCCTCGTAGACGTCGGCGTAGCACTCGTCTGCGCACAGCAGCACGCCGGCGGCGCGGCAGCGGTCCAGCAACTCGGCGTACTCCCGGGCGGTGGTGACCGAGCCGGTCGGGTTGTGCGGGCTGCACGTCCACAGCAGCCTGCCGCGTGCCCAGAACCCGTCCGGCACGTCGCCGGCGCGCAGCACGAAGTCGCCGTGCAGGCGGATCGGCACCGTGGCCGCCCCGGCGAAGCGGGCGCCTCGCTCGTAGACGGGGTAGCCGGGCGTCCCGTACGCCACCTGATCGCCGGCGGCCACGAAGGCCAGCGGGGCCGAGAAGATCGCCTCCTTCGACCCCGAGGTGGGGATGAGCTGGGTCGCCGGGTCCACGTCGACGCCGAAGCGTCGCTGCAGGTAGGCGGCGAACGCCTCCCGGATGGTGGCGAGCCCGCGAGTCGTCGGGTACTGGGAAACCTCCGGCACCGCGGCGCGCAGCGCATCCCGGATGAACTCGGGCGTGGGCTCGCGGGGGTCGCCGATCGAGAAGTCGATGAGCGGCTCGCCGGCGTCCCGCATCGCGCGCGCCTTCTCCTGGACGGCGGCGATCGGGTAGGCGCCGAGGGCGTCGAGCGTGGGGTTGACCCGCATGCGCCGGTCACGCTAGTTCCGATGTGGGATGGCCCCGGCCCGGCCGTACCATCGCCGCCCGTGGACCGGACGACCTTCCGCCTCGTCATGATCGGCCTCGCCCTGCTCCTCGGGGCCGTGGC
>JBFKDA010000269.1:0-4069 GCA_041619955.1 Acidimicrobiia bacterium
ACCACCCCGGCGGCCCACCAGCCGGCCGGCGTCAGATCGAGGTCCTCTTCGCGGTGCGGCGGTCGCGGGTCGATCGCGGGAGGGCTGGTGGCCATGGCCCGGATCACACCAGCTCCCGGCGTGTGGTCGATAGGGACGAAGCGCCCCCGAACCACGGGCATTGGTCCCTACGGCGCCCGGCGGGCGGTGCCGTAGCTTGCCGGCGAGGCACCCAAGCGAGGAGAACCGTGGCACCCCTGACCAGACGTGAGTTCCTGCTGCTCGGCGTCGCCTCCGGCGCGACCGTCGCAGTGGGCGTGGTCCTCCCGATCGCGGTGGCGTCGCGCGACGACGAGGTCGCAGAGGGCGGCACCGCCGGGCCGGCGGCCGTCGTCGCCGTCTTCCCGCGCACCCGGGTCGCCCGGATGTCACAGCTCCAGGACGGGGTGCCGGTCATGTTCGACTACCCCTTGGAGGGGCAGGGCAACGTGCTGGTGAAGATGGGCGAGCCCGCGATCGGCGGGGTCGGCGAGGGCGACGACGTCGTGGCGTTCTCGCGCATCTGCACCCATATGGGCTGCGAGCTGACCGAGTACCGCCACGAGCACGGGGTGCTCGGCCCGTGCCCCTGCCACTTCTCGACGTTCGACCTCATCCACAACGGCCAGGTCACGCTCGGCCAGGCCACGCAGAACCTGCCGCAGGTGCTCCTCGAGGTCGACGGCGACGACGTCTTCGCCACGGGGCTCGTCCGGCTCGTGTACGGGTTCGCCGACTCCCTGGAGGGTGCCGAGATGGTGGCAGGAACCGCATGACCGACCAGATCGCCACCCCGGCCGCCGTCCCGTTGCCGCCGCCGGACGCCAAGCAGTCGATCATCTGCTGCGAGTACTGCCCGGTGGCGTGCGGGTACAAGGTCTACTCCTGGCCGGTCGGGATCTCGGGCGGCCCGGCCGCCGCCGACAACGCGCTCGGCGAGGACTTCCCGTCGCCGCTGCTGTCCGGCAGGTGGCCGAGCCAGAACATGCACACGACGACGTTCGTCGACGGCGAGCTCCAGAACGTGCTGATCCTCCCCGACCCGGACACCGGCGCGGTCAACATCGGCGGAACCCACAGCGTGCGGGGCGGCGCGCTCGCCAAGAAGCTCTACAACCCGGGCTCGCTCACCGGCGACCGGTTCCTGCGGCCGATGCTGCGGGTGCGGGGCGATCTGGTGCCGATCTCGTGGGAGGTGGCCACCGACCTCGTCGCCGAGCTGTCGCGCTACGTCATCGACACGTGGGACGAGCTCGCGTGGGGCATGAAGATCTACTCGTACCAGTACTTCGAGAACACCTACGCCGCCTCCAAGCTGGCCTTGCTGCACATCGGCACCCCCAACTTCTCGCCGCACCACGCCCCCGCCGAGGGCGACGACGTGCCGGGCCTGTCCGACTGCGGCATCGACGCGTTCGGGTCGTCGTTCGAGGACGACAAGGCCGCCGACGTCCTGTTCATCGCCGGCTCCGATCCCTACGAGACCAAGACCGTGCGGTTCACGACCTGGCAGGTGCCGGGCGGGGCGACGATCGTCTACGTCGACCCGCGGCGCACCTTCACCGCCGCCTACGCCGAGTCCCGCGGCGGGCTGCACCTGCAGCTCACCCCCGGCACCGACACCTGCCTGTACAACGCGATCGCGCGGGAGATCATCGCGCAGGGCTGGGAGGACGCCGACTTCGTCGCCAGCTACACCGCCAGCCGGGCGGAGCTGGACGCCGAGGAGGGCGGCTGGCGGCGCAAGCTGTTCGGGCAGAGCTTCGACGAGTACCGGGACTACCTGTTCTCCCACGACGACTTCACCCTCGCCGGAGCCGAGCGGGAGACCGGCGTGCCCGCCGACAAGATCCGCAGGGCCGCCGAGCTGATCACCGGCGGCGGCGGGGACCGTCCGAAGACCACGATCCTCTTCGAGAAGGGCGTCTACTGGTCGCACAACTACGAGAACACCGCCTCCATCGGCAGCCTCGGCGTGCTCACCGGCTCGGTGGGGCGGGAGGGGCGGGCGATCAGCCGGATGGGCGGCCACCAGCGGGGCGGCATGAAGGCGGCCGGCTACCCGCTCGACAAGTCGCCGGACGACTACCAGGGCAACAACATCGAGATGGACACCGAGCGCTGGTTCGTGCAGGGGAACACCCGGCTGCGGTGGATCGTCGGCACCAACTGGCTGGGCGCGATGGGCGCCACCCAGGCCCTGGTGGACGCCACCCGCCGGCTCACCTCGCTCGGCCCGGTGGTGCCGTCCACCGACCCCGACCGCGCCCTCGCCGCGCTCAAGGCCCGCATGGACGAGGGCGGCACGGTGATCGTCCACCAGGAGATCTACCCCAACGACTCTACGCCGTATGCCGACATCGTCCTGGCCGCAGGCGGCTGGGGCGAGGACAACTACACCCGCAACAACGCCGAGCGCCGGCTGCGGCTCTACGAGAAGATCGCCGACCCGCCGGGGGAGGCGAAGCCCGACTGGCAGATCTTCGCCGAGGTCGGCACCAAGATGGGCTACGACGGCTTCGGCTGGGCCGACACCAACGAGATCTTCGAGGAGACCGCCCCCCGGGCGTCGGGCCGCAAGGACTACACGGCGCTCGTCGAGAAGGCGCAGGCCGACGGGGTGCGCGCCCACGATCTCCTGAAGACCTACGGCACCACCGGCATCCAGACCCCGCTGTCGCTCGACGACGGCGAGCTGGTGGGCACCGCCCGGCTGCACGCCGACCTCACGTTCAAGTCCGACAGCGGGAAGGCGAACTTCGTGCTGTCCGACTGGGACGAGGTCAAGGCTCGCAACGCGAAGCTCGGGCCGCGGGGCGACGAGCTGTGGGTCACCAACGGCCGCGTCAACGCCCTCTGGAACAACCTGTTCGACCACGCCCGTCGGGAGATCTCGAACGAGCGGTGGCCGGTCAACTTCCTGGAGATCTCTGCCGCCGACGCCGCCGCGCGCGGTGTCGAGTCGGGGGACATGCTGTCGATCACGTCGGACGACGTGCTCGACCAACTGGGCAACGCCACCACCGGGTCGTTCACCGCCGTGGCCTACGTCAGCGACATCGTGCCCGACGGCGTGACGTTCGCCTACTTCCTGTATCCGGGCCAGCCGGCCAACGCGGTGACACCCGGCGACAGCAGCCTGCAGCCGATCAACCTGCGGTACAACTTCAAGCTCGGCAAGGGGCGGGTCACCAAGATCGGGACCACCGAGCTGGCCAAGACGATGAGCTTCGCGCCCCGCAACCTCGTCCCGTGAGTACGCTGGCCCCATGACTTTCGCCGTCATTGGAGTCGCCGAGGCCGTCGTCGCGGTCGTCGTGATCGTGCTGGTGTTCGGCGCCTCGCGGCTGCCGAAGCTGGCTCGCAGCGTCGGCCAGGCCGGCCGGGAGCTGCGCAAGGGCTTCGAGGAAGGCGCGCCGGAGGACGAGGAGGAGCGCGCCTGATCGGGCGCCCTCAGGGCCTACCCTCGCCACATGCGTGCGATCCAGGTGACCCAGACCGGCGGGCCCGAGCGGCTCGAGTCCGCCGACCTCCCCGATCCCGAGCCGGCCGACGGCGAGTGCCTCGTCGACGTCGAGGCGGCCGGCGTCAACTTCATCGACGTCTACCACCGCACCGGCCTCTATCCCCGCGACCTGCCGTTCGTGCCGGGGCTGGAAGCGGCCGGGACCGTCGCTGCGGTCGGCCCCGGTGTCACCGGGCTGGCGACCGGCGACCGGGTCGCCTACAACGGGGTCCCGGGCGCCTATGCCGAGCGGGCCGCCGTACCCGCCGACCGGCTGGTCGCGCTGCCCGACACCGTCGACACCCGCACCGGCGCGGCGGTGATGCTCCAGGGGATGACCGCCCACTACCTCGCCGAGGACACGTTCCCGCTCGGCCCCGACGACACGTGCCTCGTGCACGCAGGCGCCGGCGGCGTCGGCCGGCTGCTCATCCAGATGGCCAAGCGCCGGGGCGCCACGGTCGTCACCACGGTGTCGACCGCGGAAAAGGCGCAGGTCGCCGCCGACGCCGGCGCCGACCACGTCATCCGCTACACCGAGACGGA
>JBFKDA010000270.1:0-4042 GCA_041619955.1 Acidimicrobiia bacterium
CGGCAACCGCATCGCCGCAACGGTGATCGAGCGAGGGCGCACCGACGGCGCCCGCGAGCCCACCGGGTACGACGACCCCGACTACGCGCCGGTCAACCCGGCGCTGGTCGTCGCGGACGCCGGCGCGACGGTCGAGGACCCCAACCGCTGGCAGCCGCTCGCCTTCGACCTGGCCGAGTCGCAGAACGGCATCCCGCTGCCCGAGCAGACCCAGACGTTCGTCGGATCCCACTGGGGCTGGGTCGACGCGTTCGCGTTGCCGGAGGGCGGCGCCGGGTTGCCGCTCGACCCGGGCCCGCCGCCGTTCCTGGGCGACCCGGCCTCCGACGCCGCGTTCCGGGACGCGGTGGTCGAGGTGATCCGCTACAGCAGCCTGCTCGACCCGGCCGACACCGAGCTCATCGACGTCTCCCCGGCGTCGCTGGGCGACAACCCGCTGGGCACCTACGACGGCGACGGCTACGACGCCAACCCCGTCACCGGCGAGCCCTATTCGCCCAACCAGGTCGCCGAGGCCGACTTCGGGCGCGTCGTCGCCGAGTTCTGGGCGGACGGGCCCAAGTCGGAGACCCCGCCCGGCCACTGGAACACGCTCGCCAACGAGATCTCCGACGACCCGCGCCTCGAACACCGCATCGGCGGGACTGGGCCGGAGGTCGACCGGCTGGAGTGGGACGTCAAGCTGTACTTCGCGCTCAACGGGGCCGTCCACGACGCCGCGGTGGCCGCCTGGGGCGCCAAGGGCCACTACGACTACGTGCGGCCGATCACGATGATCCGCTACATGGGTGGGCTCGGCCAGTCCTCCGACCCCGACGGTCCCAGCTACCACCCGGACGGGCTGCCGCTGGTGCCGGGCCTCATCGAGGTGGTGACCGAGGAGTCGTCTGCACCCGGTGAGCGGCACGAGCAGCTCCAGCATCGGGTGGGCTCGGTGGCGATCAAGGCATGGACCGGCAGCCCCTTCGACCCCGAGACCCAGGTCGGCGGCGTCGGCTGGATCCGGGCGGAAACCTGGATGCCCTACCAGGGCCCGAACTTCGTGACCCCGGCGTTCGCCGGCTACGTCTCCGGCCACAGCACCTTCAGCCGGGCGGCCGCCGAGGTGCTGACCGAGATCACCGGCAGCCCGTGGTTCCCGGGCGGCCTCGGCGAGTGGACGGTCCCGGCGGGCTCACTCGAGTTCGAGGCCGGCCCGGCCGAGGACGTCGTGCTCCAGTGGGCCTCGTACTACGACGCCGCAGACCAGGCCGGCATCTCCCGGCTGTATGGCGGCATCCACGTGCGGGCCGACGACCTCGCCGGGCGGGAGCTGGGCGCCATCTGTGGCAAGCAGGCCTGGGCCAAGGCAACCGAGTACTTCTGAGCCCCCCGGGCACCCCGCTCGGTGGCTGTTGAGAATTCGGTGCACAGTTCTGGTGCTTGACCCCCCCGGTCGCGGGGGGATTGGGTCGGCCCGCAGGGCCGAGCCGAGGAGGAGCGGATGTTTGGGACGCCTGCCCGCGTCGCGGGCAAGAGCGGCGTTTCGCCGGGTTCGGCCTGGGCTCGCGCCGCGTGCCGCACGCCGCAGGGTTGCACCCCCATCCCCCCGAGGCTGCGCCTCGGGGTACTTCCCCCGCGAGCGGGGGAAGAGGCCCGATCCGAGCCTCCGTGGATTCAGGGCTAGCGGGGGGTGCCGCTACCGGGCGACGAAGGTCCCGTCGACCACTTCGCCCTCGACCTCGATGGGCGTGTCCGACCACACGACGTCGCCGGCCGCCTGTAGCGGCCCGAAGTCGGCGCCGACCGCATGCTCGAACGGGATCGACGCGCCGCCGCACTGCGGCGGGAACGACTCCGCCAGCGCCTCGCACAGGCGGATGTCGGCGCCCACCGCCACGTAGTAGCCGGCGATGGCGAACGGGCCGTCGATGTCGTCGGACAGCACGTCGGCAACGGACAGCGCGCCGCTCGCAGGTGGCGTGACGGCCGGTCCGGTGGTGCCCGGGACATCGGCGCAGTCCTCGGCACCGGCGAGACACGCGGCGGTGTCGGCACTTCCGGTATCGGCGTCGCCACACGCAGCGAGGCCGAGCAGGACGGCGAGTGCCACCGCCCACAGGATTCGGGTTCTCAACTCATGTTCCTCTCGTCGCTGCACCCGGCTTGGACGCCGCAGTCGGGGAAGACGTTCCCGGCGGCTACCGTCGCCAACCATGCCGTCACCGGTTGCCGTCGCCCGGCTCATCGCGGCGCCCGCCGACGACGTGTGGGCGGTGATGTCGGCCCCAGGCCACCTGGCCGACTGGCATCCGTTCGTCGCCGGCAACGTCGTGCACGCGTGGCCCGGCATCGGCGCCCGCGACACGATCGTCTACCACAACGGTCGCGTGATCGAGCGCAGCTTCACGGGCTGGCATCCGGGCACCGGCTTCGACCTCGAGGCATCAGACGCGAACGGGCCGGCCGGCTCGGTGTCCTGGCGGTTGGCGCCGACGGCCACCGGGGCGAAGCTGACCATCGCCTACACGCCGGTCGTGCGCAACGTGCTCGGCGTGCTCGCGGTGCGGGTCATGATGCGGCGGTACCTGCGGGCGGTGCTGGCCGGGATCGACCACCGCGTGACCACCGGCCTGCTCGTGCGTAGAAACCAGTTCGGCAGTCATCCGTGGTTCAGCCCAGCGGTGAGAGGAGCGAAGATGACCAAGGCGCACAAGGGGTTCTTCCCGATCGTCCGGGGCGAGGAGGTCCACGTGCAGCAGGCAGGCGGCATCGTCTACGCCGCCAGGGGCGACCTGTCGCTCACCCAGGGCGGAGGCAGCATGCTGATCGCCGGCGGCGACCTCAGCATCCGGGAAGGGGGCGGCAACATCCTCGCCTGCGGCGGCAACCTCTCGGTCCACCAGGGCGGCGGCGCCATCGCCGCCGCGCCCAGCATCGAGCTCCGCCAGTCGTACGTCGGGGTTGCGCTCGGCGCGTCGATCTCCGTGGAGGAGGGCAGCCGGGTGCTACTCGGCACGCGCGAGGCTGCGGTCGCCGGTCTCGCCGTCGGGCTCGGCTGCTTCCTGCTCAGCCGGCTGTTCGGCCGGTGACCATGCCGTCGGCCACAGCCTCTCCACCTCCGCGTTCAGCTCGGCGCCCAGCAGCAGCGCGAACGCCGTGACGTAGATCCACAGCAACAGCACCAGCGGCGCACCGAACAAGCTGTAGGCGGAATCGGCGCTGACGAAGACGGTGGCGTAGACGCGCAGCCCGAGACTGCCGAGCGCCCATACGGTCAGCGCCAGGACGGCACCGGGGAGGTCGCGCCGCCACAGCGTGCGCCGCGGCGGCACCACGTGGTAGACCCACGCCAGCAACGACAGCCCGAGGACGCCCACGGCCGGGTACCAGGCCAGCGCCCACGCCGTCTCAACGGCGGATGATCCCATCCCCGAGCGGCTGGCGAGCGTCGCCCCGAAGCGGGGCCCCACGACGAGCAGCGGCAGCAGCACGGCGAGGGTGAGTATCCCGGCCACGGTCAACCCGAGCGCCAGCAGCCGGTGCTGCCACCAGGTGCGCCGGTCCTTCATGTTGTAGGCGACGGTCACCGCGCCGACGAACACCCGGATGGCCCGCGAGCCCGACCAGATCGCCAGCAGCGCACCGAACGACAGGATGTCGGCCCGGCCCCGCTCCAGCAGGTTGGCGACCGCCGGGTCGAGGACGTCCTCGACGGTCTCCTGGGTGATCACGTTGTCGACCGCGTCGGTGATCGCGCTCTGCACGTCGGCGACGAACTCGGGCCCGATGAGGTCGCCGAGGTAGCCGACCGCCCCGAGCAGCACCAGCAGCAGCGGCGGGAGGCTGAGGAGCAGGAAGAACGCCACCTCGGCGGCCAGGCCGGGCAGCCGGTCGTCGACCGATGCCCGGTAGGTGTTGACGGCGAGCGTCCGGAGCGTGGGGGCGCGGTCGACGAGCCGCCGGCGGAGCGCGGTCACCGCCCCTCGGCGAGCGCCTTGATCCCGTCGACCACCGCCTGCATGTTGGCGCGATGGGTCTCGTCCCGGCGGGCGATGATCTC
>JBFKDA010000271.1:0-3982 GCA_041619955.1 Acidimicrobiia bacterium
GATCTCGCGGGCCCGCTTCTGGCCGATCTGGCGGGCGAGCAGCGCGGACCCGTAGCCGCCGTCGAAGCTGGCGACGTCGGGGTCGGTCTGCTTGAAGCGGGCGTGCTCGCGGCTGGCCAGCGTGAGGTCGCAGACCACGTGCAGGCTGTGGCCGCCGCCCACCGCCCAGCCGGGGACCACCGCCACGACGACCTTCGGCATGAAGCGGATCAGCCGCTGCACCTCGAGGATGTGGAGGCGGCCGAGGCGGGCGGGATCGGGCGAGGCGTCGGGGCCCTCGTACTGGTACCCGTCGGCGCCGCGGATGCGCTGGTCGCCGCCCGAGCAGAACGCCCAGCCGCCGTCCTTGGGCGACGGGCCGTTGCCGGTGAGCAGCACGCAGCCGACCTGCGGGCTCTGGCGGGCGTGGTCGAGCGCCGTGTACAGCTCGTCGACCGTGTGGGGCCGGAACGCGTTGCGCACCTCGGGCCGGTCGAACGCGATTCGCACCACGCCCGCCTCGCTGGCGCGGTGGTAGGTGATGTCGGTGAAGTCGAAGCCGTCGACGGACTTCCAGACGCCGGGGTCGAAGAGGTCGGACACCATGGGGCCGCCAATACTGTAGTGAGCGTGCCCCTCCTCACTGCGAGCGACCTCGCCCGGCTGGCGGCGTCGTACGAGCCTGCGCCACAGATCGCCGCCGACCTCTCCGTGGAGACGGTCGGCCGACTGCTGGCCGCCTGGCGCGCCGGTACCCCACCGCAAGTCCTCTCGCCAGGGCTCCCCGAGCTTTCCCTCTCCCCCCGCTGGGGGGAGTCCGACAGCGAAGCTGCCGGGAGGGGGGTCCCACACACCCTCGTCGCCACGTCGGGGACGACCGGCGCGCCGCGCTGGGTGGTGCTCACGCAGGGCAACGTCGCCGCGGCGGTCGCCGCGTCGCAGGCGCGGCTGGGCAACAGCGCCGCCGACCGCTGGCTGCTGGTGCTGCCGCTCCACCACGTCGGCGGCCTGTCGGTGCTGTGGCGGACCGTGGCGGCGGGCGGCGCGATGGTGCTCCACGAGCGGTTCGACGCGGGGCGGGCCGCCGCGGCGCTCCGGTCGGGCGAGGTGACGATCGCCAGCCTGGTGCCGACGATGCTCCACCGCATCCTGGCGGCCGAGCCTGGCCCGTACCCGCCGGCCCGGGTGCTGCTCGGCGGCGCGGCCGCGCCGCCGGACCTCGTCGCGCGAGGCCTCGACGCCGGCCTCGCGGTGCTCACGACCTACGGCATGACCGAGGCGTGCTCGCAGGTGGCGACGGTCGCGCCGGGCGAGGAGCGGGCCGCGCTCGGCACCGCCGGCCGGCCGCTCGACGGCGTCGAGGTGACCGTCGGCGCCGACGGCCGCATCGCCGTCGCCGGCCCGACGGTGTCACCCGGCTACGCCGGCGGGCCGCCCCGGGAGGGGCCGTTCGTGACCAGCGACGTCGGCCGGTTCGACGCCGCCGGCCGGCTGGTGGTGCTGGGCAGGGCGGACGACGTCGTCGTCACCGGGGGAGAGAAGGTCTGGCCGCACCACGTCGAGCAGGTGCTCCGGCAGCATCCCGAGGTGACCGATGCAGCCGTGCACGGCGTGCCGGACCCGGAATGGGGCGAGCGGCTGACCGCCACCTACGCCGGGGAGGCGTCGGCGGCCGATCTCGCCGCGTGGGCGGCCGCTCGCCTGCCGCCGCACGCCGTGCCGAAGGACTGGCGGCGGGTGCACGCGATCCCGCGCACTGCGCTCGGCAAGCTCGACCGCGAGTCGCTGGGGCAGATGCCGTAGCCATCCCGGGTGAGCCGGGCGGCCGGTGACCGGGCGGGCTAGCCGGTCGGCGGCTCCAGCCCGATGTGGCGGAAGAACGCGTCGGTGCTGGGCTCGCGTCCCAGGAAGCTGGTCAGCAGGTCAACGGCGGCGGCGGCGCCGCCCGGCTCCAGCACCTCGCGGCGGTAGCGCCGGCCCACCTGCGGGCTCAGCACGCCTTCGGCCTCGAACACCGAGAACATGTCGTCGCCGTACACCTTCGACCACAGGTACCCGTAGTACCCGGCGTCGTAGCCGCCGATGAGGTGGCCGAACCCGGCGAGCATGAACGTGCCCTCCTGGAACGGGAACCCGGTGACCTCGTGCGCCCGGCGGTCGGCCGCGGCCAGGTCGACGGTCTCCGCCGTCGCGTGGATCGCCTGGTCGAGCTGGCCGAAGTACACCTGCCGCAGGTTCCACGTGCCCACGTTGAGGTCGCGCGCCGCGACGAGCTGGTCGACGAGCTTCTCCGGGATCGGCTCGCCGGTCTCGTAGTGGCGGGCGAAGCGCTGCAGCACCTCCGGCTGCCAGCACCAGTGCTCCATGATCTGCGACGGCGCCTCGACGAAGTCCCACTCGGTCTCGGCGCCGGAGAACCGCGACGTCTCGGCGGTCGCCAGGGACATGTGGAGGATGTGCCCGAACTCGTGGAACAGCGTGGTGACCTCGTCGTGCAGCAGCAGCGACGGCCGGTCGCCGGAGGGCTTGGTGAAGTTGGCGACGATCGCGGACACGGGCTGCACGTACGAGCCGTCGGCGCGGCGGTGCGCCTGCACCAGATCGAATGCGGCGGCGTGGCCGTACTTGCCCTCCCGCGGGAACAGGTCGGCGTAGAACACCGCGATCGGCTCGCCGCGGTCGGCGTCCCGCACCTCGTACACCGTGACGTCGGGATGCCACGTCCGGGCTTCGGGCAGCTTGCGGTATTCGAGGCCGAACACCTCGGCGGTGATCTCGAACATGCCGTCGATGGTCTGCGCCAGCGGGAAGTACGCGGCCACCTCGTTCTCGTCGACGCCGTAGTCGCGCTGGCGCTGCACGGTGTCGAGGTACGCGGCGTCCCACGACTGCACGACGCCGGCCGGGTGGTCCTCGGCGAGGATGCGGGTCATCGCCTCGCGTTCCCCGACGCCCAGCTCCCACAGGCCCGGCACGATCTCTTTGTAGAACCGCTCGACCGTGCCGGGGTCGGCGGCCATCCGGGGCTCCATGGCGTAGTGCGCCCACGTGGGGTGGCCGAGCAGCGCCGCCATCTCGCGGCGCAAGGCGACCATCTCCTCGAAGATCGGCCGGTTGGCGTCGACGGCCTTGTTGCGCGACTTGAACTGGAGCTGCTCGCGCAGATCGCGGCGCGGCGACTGCTTCATGAACGGCACGTAGTCGGGGTAGTCCAGCGTCACCCGCCGGGTGCCCTCGGCCTCGCCCTCCTTGAGCCCCTGCACGTACTCCGCGGGCAGGCCGGCGAGGTCGCCCGGCGTGACCTCGATCCAATCCTCGTACTCGTCGAGGTTCCGGTTGAACGCCACCTGCAGCTCGACCATGCGGGTCCGGATCTGCTGCACGCGCTCCCGGTCGGCCGGGGGCAGCTCGTGGCCGGCCCGGCGGAAATCGCGCATCCAGTGGTCGAGGTAGCGGCGGCGCTCGCCGGTGAGCGCGGCGGCGTCGCCGGTGGCGGCGTAGTCCTTCACCGCGGCGTAGAGGTCGGCACGGAACACGAGGTCGACCGACCATTTGCTCAGCCGCTCCTCGGCCTCGCTGGCGGCCGTCCGCACTGCGGTGTCGGGGTGGACGCGCGCCATGAACGGCCCGATGCCGTAGGCATCGCCGAGTGCGACACCGATCTGATCGAGGGCGAACATCGTGTCGGCCCAGGTGCGGTCGCCCGCGGGCGGGGCGACGATCTCATCCAGCAGCCGCTCGGCTGCGGCGATGCCGTCGGCGACGGCCTCGGCGACGGAGGCAGGGGTGACGGAGGCGTAGTCGTAGAGCATCGGGTGAGGGTAGTGGCGCCCTGCGATTTGGCCGCTTCGGTGCGGCGACGCGGTCTACGTCACCGCGTGTGCGACCGACACCAGTAGCGGACGGTGGTCGGAGCCCAGCGCGGGCCCCGTCCCCCGTGTGGCGATCGCCAGGTCGGGGGAGTGGAGGGCGTGGTCGATGGGGATCATCAGCGGCCCCCACC
>JBFKDA010000272.1:0-3964 GCA_041619955.1 Acidimicrobiia bacterium
GACGCCGTCTACATGCACTGCCTGCCGGCGGACCGGGGCGTCGAGGTGGCCGACGAGGTGATCGACGGCCCCCACAGCGTCGTGTACGACCAGGCCGAGAACCGCCTTCACGTCCAGAAAGCCGTGATGAGCCTGGTGATGTAGGGGGGTTCCACATTCCCGCCGCGCCCTGCAGTCATACTGCCGCCGGGCGGGCGTCGGGTTGCTGTTCTCGCTGCTGTCGTGGCTGCGGCGTGGCCGCCGCCTGGTGCCAGCCCCGTGCCGCGTGGCGGCTCCGGGTCGGGACTACGGGCCCCTTCCGCTGGTGCCGGCCGCATGGCACGATGCCCGGGTCATGATGCCGACCCCTCATCACGATCACGTGCTGCGGCTCGACTGCATCGTGTGTGGCAAGGAGTACGACCCTGCCGAGGTCGACTACACGTGCTCCGACCATGGCGCGGTGGGCACGCTCGACGTCGTGTACGACTACGAGCTCGCCGCCTCCCGCATGCTGGCCGAGTCGCGGCGGTTCTCGATGTGGCGCTACCTGCCGCTGCTGCCGGTTGCCCGCGACGCAGACCTGCCCCGGCTCAGGGTCGGCTGGACCCAGCTCGTGCGAGCCGACCGGCTGGCCGCCGACCTCGGCGTCGAACAGCTCTGGATCAAGGACGAGGGCCGCCAGCCGACCGGGTCGCTGAAGGACCGGGCCAGTGCGCTCGCCGTCGTCAAGGCCCGCGAGCGGGGCGCGGAGGTGGTGACCACCGCCAGCACCGGCAACGCCGCCGCTGCCCTGGCCGGCATCTGCGCCGACATGGGGCAGCGCTGCGTCATCTTCGTGCCGGCGTCCGCACCGGAGGCCAAGGTCGCTCAGCTCCTCGCCTACGGCGCCGAGGTGCGGCTGGTCGACGGCAGCTACGACCAGGCCTTCGACCTGTGCACGGCCGTCGCCGCCGAGGAGGGCTGGTACGACCGCAGCACCGGCGTCAACCCGTACATGACCGAGGGCAAGAAGACCGTCCTGTTGGAGGTGATCGACCAGCTGGGCCGCCAGGCGCCCGACGTCGTGGTGACCAGCGTCGGCGACGGCTGCATCATTGGCAGCCTGCACAAGGCGATCCGCGACCTGCTGGCGCTCGACCACATCGACCGGGCGCCCCGCCTCATCGGCGTGCAGGCGGAGGGCAGCAGCTACCTGGTCCAGGCCTGGGAGCGCGGCGAGGATGTGCTCACCAAGCCGCCCGCCCCTGCCGACACCGTCGCCGACAGCATCTCCGCAGGCCTGCCCCGTGACCGCATCAAGGCGATGTCGGCAGTCAGGGAGACCGGCGGGGCGTTCCTGGCAGTGTCCGACGACGACATCCTCGCCGCCATCCCCGAGTTGGCGGCAGCCACCGGCATCTTCGCCGAGCCGGCTGCCGCGGCGGGCTACGCCGGGCTGAAGGCCGCTGCCGCGCGTGGCCTCGTCGAGCCGGCGGACCGGGTGGTGCTGCTCTCCACCGGCTCCGGGCTCAAGGACGTGCCGGCGGCGATGCGGGCAGTGGCCGTGGCCGGTCGAGAGCCGCAGCGGGTGTCACCACGCAACTGACCGGGATCGCGTACACGCGGCACGGGCAACCTGACGATCCCGCTGGCACAGCAGGGCTTCTGGGCGGCCGGCCTCGACCGATCACCAGAGATGGTCGACGTCGCCCGGCGCCGGTCGCGGGCGGCCGGCGTGCCGGTCGAGTTCGCATGCGGCGACCTCAGAGACGCCGACGGCGAGGCCGACGCGGTCGTGTGCTTCTAACTCCACGTCACCAGTCGCCAGGGCTCATCCTCAGGATGAGCTGCGGCAGGCCCGAGCCCTCGTCGATCCGGGTCTCGTGGTCCACGAAACCGCATCGGCGGTAGAACGCCAGCGCCCGTTCGTTCGCCGCGAACACCTCGATGTACAGCGGGTCGTGGCGGGCCGCAGCGTGCTCGATCAAGGCCCGCCCGTGACCTCTGCCCTGATGGGCCGGCAGGGTGAACAGCCCGCCGATGAGGTCGTCGAGCAGTGCCATGAACGCGACGACCTCGCCGCCCGCTTCGACCACCCACGTCTCGGCGATCGGCATCAGCTCGCGGATCGCCGGTTCCATCGCCCGCCAGTGCTCCTCGGGGAGGAAGGCCTGGCCGGGGATGGTGGCGGCCAGCCACAGGCGGATGACGGCGTCCTCATCGTCGGCTCGGTACGGGCGCAGTTCCACGCACGCAGCGTACGCCGGTGACGGAATCGTTACCCGCTCGTGACCGCGCGGCGCGAACCGCACCGCATCATCGGTCGTCGTATCGCATATCGAAGAGCGGAGGTCGTCATGGGAAGGCGCTGCGTTGTCGTCGTCGGGCTTCTGGCATTGGTGGCGGGGGCGTGCGGGGACGCCTCCGGAACCGACAACCCCACCTCCCCGCCCACGACGGGCACGACCGTCACCTACCTGCCGGTGGCGGGGTCACCGCCGATCGAGCCCCCGGCATGGTTCCCCCGCTGGGAGGATCCCGTCCTCGTGTCCGAGCCGCCGGTGGGCAACGCCTTCTCGGGTGTCGCGGCCGGGCCGGGAGGGCTCGTCGCGTACGGGGAAGAGTGGGGGGACGAGTCGACGATCGCCCGGATCGCCTTCTCCTCGGACGGCGACGCCTGGGAGCCGGTCGCCGCGTTCGCTGGCTACCGGATCTCTGCGATCGAGGGCGGCGGGCCCGGGTATGTCGCAGTTGGCGGCCGCTACCTGCCCCACGACGCCCACGACGACGCGTCCCTGCTGGAACCTGCCGCCTGGTGGTCGGCAGACGGGCGCAGCTGGCACGAGGCGAAGGTCGACCTGCCGCCCGATGCCGGCGTCCCGGCCACCTTCCGGCTGGCCGACTACGAGATCCGGGACGGAAGCTGGATCGAGGACGTCGCGTTCGACGGCGAGGTGGGGCTGGCGGTGGGACGCAGCGCCGGCGGCGCCCGCAGCGTCATCTGGACGTCGGGCGACGGCAAGACGTGGACGGAGGTCGACGGCACCCCGCTGGACGGGCCGGCGCACGTCGGGAGCGTCACGCCGGGCGCGGCTTCGTACGTGGCCTGGGGCGCCGACGACCCCCGCGGCCACGACCCCGGAAGGGTCGCGCTGTGGCACACCCGGGATGGGGCGGCGTGGGACCAGATCGGCGCGTTCGACCCGCTCGTCGAGCCGGCACCGTGGCGGAACGGGGTGGTGGGGCTGCGAGGCGGCTTCGTGGCGCTGGGGGCGCAGGGCTTCGGCCGCCCGGTGGCGTGGGTGTCGACCGACGGTATCGAGTGGTCGCCGCCGCACGCGCTCCCGGCCGGCGACGGCGCCATTGTCCGGGCCGTCGGGTCGAACGGGGAGCTCGCCGTAGCGGTGGGGTCGGAGCCGACCACCGAGCGGCGCACTGTGCCGGTGCTGTGGATGTCCGAGGATGGGATCCGCTGGGCGAAGCAGGCGGTTGCCGGCGAGCCACCCGAGGCGGCGGCCGAGGCGATCACCTGGCTGCACGACCACTGGCTGGTGATCGGACGGGCGTGGGACCTGCCCGGTGGCGAGATCTCGGGCCTCGTCTGGCGAAGTTCCTAGTGTCCTGCGTCGTAGGTTCGTGCCGATTTCGCCGAGGGCCGGCGAAATTCTGTGCAGACCTGCGGCGCAGGGCACTAACCCGGCAGTTCGATCCGGACCGTCGTGCCCCGGCCCGGGATGCTGGCGATGCTCATCGTGCCGCCGTGGGCGGCGACCAGGTCGCGGCTGATCGTCAGCCCGAGGCCGGAGCCGGGCGACGTCGCTCCCTTGTGGAAGCGGTCGAACACGTGCTCCACCTCGTCTTCGGGGATGCCGACGCCGGTGTCCTCGACCGAGATCACCACCGCGCCCGGCGCGCGCCTCGCCCGCAACGCGAGCGTCCCGCCGCCGGGCATCGCCCGCAGCGCGTTCATCACCAGGTTGGTGAGCACCTCCCGCATCCGGAC
>JBFKDA010000273.1:0-3953 GCA_041619955.1 Acidimicrobiia bacterium
ACGTCGGCGCGGTCGCCGAGGCGGCGCGCCACCTCGACGCCGGCGAACCCGCCGCCGACGATCACCACGCGGGGCGGGGAGGTCGCTGCCATGTCCGCCGATGGTATCGGCGCGGGTACGGTGCCGGACATGGAGCTGCCGTCCCAGATTCGAGAGGCGATGGTGGCGCACGCCGCCTTCTGCCACCCGAACGAGGCGTGCGGCCTGCTCGCCGCCGACGGTGCCGGCCAGTTGCGGATGGCGTACTGCCTCACCAACGCCGACGCCTCGCCGACCCGCTACACGCTCGACCCGACCGAGCACTTCCGGGCCATGCGCCACGCCGAGTCGATGGGGTGGGACCTGGCCGGGGTCTTCCATTCCCACACCCACTCGGCGCCGTACCCGTCGCCGACCGACGTCGGGCTGGCGGCCGAACCCGAGTGGCTCTACGTGGTGGTGGGTTCCGGGGACTTGCGTTCGCCGGAGGTGCGTGGATACTGGATACGCGACGGGGTGATCCACGAGGAGCCCCTGGTGCCCGCCGACTGACGAGGACGCCGATATGGCCGTGGCAGTCAGGATCCCCACAGTGCTCCGCCCGCTGGCCGGCGGGGCGCCGGTGGTCGACGCCGCCGGCGGAACGCTCGCCGAGGTGCTCGCCGACCTCGACCGGCGCTTCCCGGGCCTCGGGGAGCGGCTGCGCGGCGAGGACGGCAACCTCCACCCGTTCGTCAACGTGTTCGTCGGCGACGAGGACGCCCGCTACCTCGACGGTCTCGCCACTCCCGTCGCCGACGGTGTCGAAGTGTCGATCATCCCTGCCGTCGCCGGAGGCTGAGGTGGCCCTCGCCATCCCGGGGGGCACGCCGCTGGTCCGCCTGGAGCGCGTGGCGCCGTCCCCGGAGGTCGCGATCTACGCCAAGCTGGAGTGGCACCTGCCGACGGGCTCGACCAAGGACCGGGTGGCGGCGGCCATGGTGGCCCGCGCCGAGGCGGACGGCACCCTCCAGCCGGGCGCCAAGCTCATCGAGGCGTCGTCGGGCAACACCGGCATCGCCCTCGCCCGCCTCGCGATGCTGCGGGGCTACGCGCTCACGGTGGTGATCCCCGAGAACGTCAGCCCCGAGCGCAAGGAGCTGCTCGGGTCGTTCGGCGCGTCCGTGGTGTCGACCCCGGGGGAGCTGGGGTCGAACGGCGCGATCGCCCGGGCCGAGGAGCTGGCGGCGGGCGGCGACTACGTGATGCTCTACCAGTACGCGAACCAGGCGAACCCGGACGTGCACTACGAGACCACCGGACGGGAGATCCTTGCCGACCTCGGCCGGGTGGACGCGTTCGTCGCCGGGCTCGGCACCGGCGGCACCCTGATGGGAGTCGGCCGGGCGCTGCGGGAGGTGAACCCCGACGTCCAGGTCGTGGCGGTGGAACCGCCCGCCGGCGAGATCGTCATGGGGCTGCGCTCGCTCGACGACGGCTACCGCCCCCCGGTCTTCGATCCCGCCGCGATCGACGGCCGGCTGCTGGTGCGCCCCAGGGACGCCATCGCGATGACTCGCCGGCTGCTGCACGAGGAAGGCCTGTTCGCCGGCCTGTCGTCCGGCGCGGCGGTCCACGCCGCGGCGCGGTGGGCGGAGAAGCTGGGGGCCGCCACGATCGTCACCGTGCTGCCGGACGCGGGATGGAAGTACCTGTCCACAGGGGTGTGGACCGGGACGCTCGACCAGGCCGTGGCGCACCTCGCCGACCAGCTCTACTTCTGAGGTCCGGCCCCCGCGGTCCCGGGCATCCGGGGGTGGGATGTGCCTCCCTATGCTCCCCGCCATGTTGCTCTCCGTCCTCGGCGCCAGCGGCACGTACCCCGCTCCGGGACGTCCGGGGTCCGGGTACCTCGTCGAGTGGTCGGGCTCCCGGGTGTGGGTGGACGCCGGCCCCGGGACGTTCGCCGCTCTCGGGTCCCGCGCCGACCCGGGGGAGCTGGACGCGGTGGTTGTGAGCCACGTCCACCCCGACCACTGCACCGACCTGTTCGCGCTGTACCACTATCTCGCTTTCGGGCCCGGCGGCCGCGCCCCGATCGCGGTCTACGTGCCGGAGGGGGCGGCGGAGCACCTGGGGGCCTTCGTGCGCGCCGGCGCCGACGACCCGTGGAGCAAGCGGTTCGATTTCCGTACCGTCGGGGAAGGCGACCAGGCCGCCCACGGCGGGCTCGGCCTGCGGTTCGGGGCAACTGCGCACTCGGTGCCGACCATCGGGGTCCGGCTGGAGGCGGGCGGCCGCGCGCTTGCGTACTCGGCGGACACCGGGCTCGGCGGGGGGGTGCCGGGGCTCGCCGAGGGCGCCGACGTGCTCCTGTGCGAGGCCACCTACCAGGGCGCTCGCGAGGAGCATCCATTTCCGTACCACCTCACCGCGACCGAGGCCGGGGAGCTGGCGGCCCGGGCCGGGTCGCGGCGCCTCGTGCTCACCCACATCCCACCGGACCTCGACGGTGAGCAGTCGGTGGCCGAAGCGGGAGCGGCGTTCGGCGCTCCGGTCGAGCGGGCGTACCCAGGCATGGAGGTGGAGGTGTGAGAGAAGGTCGGCGAACAGACGAGTTGCGGGCCGTGCAGATCACGCGCGGCTACACCGACATGACGCCGGGCTCGGTGCTCATGGAGATGGGACGGACGCGGGTGCTGTGCACGGCGTCGGTGGACGCGGACGTCCCGCGCTGGATGCGCGACTCGGGCAAGGGCTGGGTCACCGCCGAGTACGCGATGCTGCCCGGCTCCAGCCGCGAGCGGGTCCACCGCAACGCCCACACGGGCGGCCGGTCGAAGGAGATCCAGCGGCTGATCGGGCGGGCGCTGCGGGCGGTGGTCGACCTGAAGGCACTCGGCGAGGTGTCGGTGCGGGTCGACTGCGACGTCCTGCAGGCCGACGGCGGCACCCGGACGGCTTCGATCACGGGCGCCTGGGTCGCGCTCCACGATGCGCTCGCCGCGGCGCGGGCCGACGGGCTGGTGCGCGGCGACCCGCTGCTCGACCACTGCGCGGCGATCAGCGTCGGCATCGTCGGCGACGAGCTACTGCTCGACCTCCCGTACGAGGAGGACGTCGCCGCCGAGGTCGACATGAACGTCGTCATGACCGGCAAGGGCGACCTGGTCGAGGTGCAGGGCACGGCCGAGGGGGTGCCGTTCACCCGGGAGCAGCTCGACGGCCTCCTCAACCTGGCGGCGGCCGGCATCCAAGACCTCGTCGCCCACCAGCGGGCGGCCGTGCAGAAGTGAAGCTGGTGGTCGCGTCGAAGAACGCGGACAAGGTTGCCGAGGTCGAGGAGGTGCTCGCCGGGCTCGGCATCGACGCCGAGATCGTGCGCGGGCTCACCTGGCCGGACGTCGCCGAGACCGAGCCCACGCTGGAGGGCAACGCCCTGCTGAAGGCGCGCGCAGTGGCGAGCGCCACCGGGGTGGCCGCCCTCGCCGACGACACCGGGTTGGAGGTGGAGGCGCTCGGTGGCGCGCCGGGCGTGCACAGCGCCCGCTACTCGGGGCCTGCCGCCGACGCCGCCGCGAACCGCGCGAAGTTGCTCGCGGACATGGAGGGCGTGGCCGACCGCCGTGCCCGGTTCCGCACCGTCGTGGCGCTCGTCACGCCGGACGGGCACGAGGTGGTGGCGGAAGGCGCGGTCGCCGGCGTGATCACCACGGCCCCGCGGGGCGAGCGCGGTTTCGGGTACGACCCCGTCTTCGCGGTGGGCGGGCGGACCTTCGCCGAGATGGAGTCGGCGGACAAGCACGAGGTGAGCCACCGGGCCAGGGCCCTGCGGGCGCTGGCGGTGGAGCTGCGTGCGGGCGGTGGGACTCGAACCCACATCGGGGAAAACCCCACCAGATCCTAAGTCTGGCGCCTGTGCCAATTCGGCTACGCCCGCGTCCGGGTGGCCGGTGGTCGGGATGGTGGGTCGCCTGGGACTCGAACCCAGAACC
>JBFKDA010000274.1:0-3935 GCA_041619955.1 Acidimicrobiia bacterium
CTCGAGGCCCAGCTCGCCGGCGATCGCCCGCATCAGCTCGATGTCGAAGCCGGTGAACTCACCGTCGACCTCGAACTCCATCGGCGGGTACGGCGAGTCGGTGCACACGGTCAGCGTGCCGTCGCTCACCAGGTCCAGGCCCTCGGCGCTCGGTTCGTCGCTGTCGCCGCAGGCCACGGCGACCAGCGCCAGTGCCGCCACGATCGCGACCAGCAGCGTCCATCTCTTGTGTCTCATGAGTCCCTCCATTGTCATCATCCGGCACGGGCGAGCCCGGCCAACAGACGATGCTAGGCCCAAACGCCGTCCCGATGCTCGTCGAGCACCAGTTGCAGCGTCTCGGGCGCCACGTTGCCGCCCGACACCACCACGGCGCACGGCCCTTCCGGGCGGACCTTCCCGGTGAGCAACGCCGCGATCCCGACGGCGCCCCCGCCCTCCACGACCAGGCCTTCCACCTCGTGGCACCAGGCCATCGCCCGCCCGATCTCGGCCTCGTCGACCAGCAGCAGCTCGGCGACGAGCTCGCTCACCAGCGCCATCGTGTGGTGGTTCTCGGCGCCCATGCCGCCCGCCAGCGCGTCGGCGAGGGTGTCCTGCTCCTCGGCCTCCACGATCCGCCCGGCCCGGAGGCTCTCGTACAGCGCCGGCCCGCGCTCCATCGACACGCCGACCACGCGGGCGTTCGCCCCGGTGGCGGCCAGACCGAGGGCGACGCCGCTGATCATCCCGCCGCCAGACACCGGCACCACCACTGTGGCGACCTTGGGCAGGTCCTCGGCGATCTCCAGACCGATCGTGCCCTGGCCGGCGATGATCGCCGGGTCGTCGAACGGCGAGACCCACGTGCGGCCCTCCTCGGCGACCAGCCGCCGCGCCGCGACGTCGGCGTCGTCCAGGTCGGGACCGGCGATCACCACCTCGGCCCCGAGCGCGGCGATCGCTTGCCGTTTGCCCGGCGGCACCCGCGCCGACACGCACACGGTGGCGGGCACGCCCAGCTCGCGGGTGACGTGCGCGACCGCCCGGCCGTGGTTGCCGCTCGACATCGCCACGACGCCTCGCTGGCGCTCGGCGGGGCCGAGCGCCAGGAGCTTGTTCGTGGCTCCCCGGAGCTTGAACGAGCCCGTGTGCTGCTCGGTCTCGAGCTTGAGATGGACGGGGACGCCCACCCGCTGCGACAGCGCAGCGGAGTGGCGTAGCGGCGTGCGACGAGCCACCTGCATCACCCGGTCCCGCGCCGTGAGGACGTCGGCGGCGGTCGGGTGACTCACCCCAGCGCGTCGGCGACGGCCTCCTCGAAGGCAGTCAGCGTGGTGGCGACGTCCTCCTCGCTGAGCGCGGCGCTCAGGAACCACGGCTCCAGGCCGTCGGTCTCGGGGAAGGCGCCGCGCCGGATCATGCCGAGCATGATCTCTTCGTACATCTCGGCGTCGTGGGCGGCGGTGGCGCGGAGGTCGGTGGGCCGCGCCTCGCACAGCGCCAGCCCGAACATCGCCGGCACCCCGAGGACGTGGTGGGCGACGCCGCGCTCGCCGAGGACGGCGCCGATCCCGTCCATGAGCGCCCGGCCCCGCTTCTCGATCGTCGCCAGCGGCTCGCCGGTGGCCAGCTCGCCGATGGTGGCCGCCGCGGCCGCGGCCGCCACCGCGTTGCCCGAGTAGGTGCCCGCCTGGGCGATCTTGCCCGGCTGAAGGGCGTGGATGACGTCGCCCCGGCCGGCGAGCGCCGCCACCGGGAAGCCGTTCCCCAGCGCCTTGGCGAAGGTGGCGAGGTCCGGGACCACCCCGAAGTGTTCCTCCGCCCCGCCGAGCGCGACCCGGAAACCGGTCTTCACCTCGTCGAAGATCAGCACCGACCCGTGCTCGTCGCAGATGCGGCGCAGGCCGGCGAGGTAGTCGGCCTCCGGCATGATGCCGAAGCAGTTGCCCATCATCGGCTCGACGATGATCGCCGCGATCGCGTGCCCGTCGGTGCGGAAGAGCCGCTCGACGGCCTCGAGGTCGTTGAACGGCAGCGTGCGCACCAGGCTGCGGATGGCCTCGGGGATCCCGGACGACATCTGCTGCGGCACCGGGCTGCGCGGCGAGCCGAGCGCACCGGGGACCGCGCCGGCGGTCGAGAACAACACGTAGTCGTGCACGCCGTGGTACTGGCCCTCGAACTTCACCACCACCTCGCGGCCGGTGAACCCGCGGGCGAGCCGCACCGCGTGCATGGTGACCTCGGTGCCGGTGTTCGAGAAGCGCAGCCGCTCGACCCACGGCACCGCCCGCCGGAACGCCTCCGCCGCCTCCACCTCGCGCCGGTTGGTGAAGGCGAACGTGGTGCCTTCGGCGGCCGCTTCGGCCACCGCGCCGGCCACCGCGGGGTGGCCGTGGCCGAGGATGATCGGCCCGAACCCGTTGCGGTAGTCGATGTAGCGGTTGCCGTCCATGTCCCAGATGTACGCGCCGTCGCCCCGGTCGATGACCAGCGTGTCGTCGTCCCCCCAGTAGCGGAACTGGCTCGACACTCCCAGCAGCAGCGCCTCCCGTGCGCGGGCGAACCAGGCGGCGGTCTGCGGGCCCTGCAATCCCATGGCGGCTCCCTTGGTGCGGTCCCGCAAGCGTACTGGCGATGCGCCACTGGTAGCGTGCGAGGCGGCGAGCCAAGGAGCGCTGATGACGGCCGTCGACCTCGACATGTACCTGGCGGGTGAGTGGGTGCCCGGCACCGGCAGCGACCGCCACAAGCTGGTGAGCCCGGTGACCGGCGAGCACATCGCCAACGTCCCCATCCCCTCCGAGGCCGACGTGCGGCGAGCGACCGCGGCGGCCAAGCAGGCGAGCGAGGACTTCCGCCACTGGACCGCGTTCGAGCGGGCCGACCTGTGCCACCGCATCGCCGACGCCATCGAGGCCCGCATCCCCGACATCGCTCGGGTGCAGACGCTCGAGCAGGGCAAGCCGTACCACGAGGAGTCGGTGGGCGACATCACCGAGTGCGTCGAGTACTTCCGCAACGCCGCCGAGGACGTCAAGCGGCTGCGGGGCGAGGTCATCCCGGTGTCGGAGCGCACCAAGCGCATGTTCACCTTCCACCGCCCGGTGGGGGTGTGGGCGGCGATCACCCCGTGGAACTTCCCGGTCGTGATCCCCATCGAGTACGTCGCCCCCGGGCTGGCGGCCGGCAACGCGGTGATCTGCAAGCCCCCGGAATTCACGTCGTGGGGGCTGCTGGAGCTGGCGAAGGCGTTCGACGACGCCGAGGTGCCGAAGGGTCTCGTGTCGGTGCTGCCGGGCGGCGGCGAGGTGGGGGAGTGGCTGGTGACCAGCGACCTCGTCGACGGCATCGGCTTCACCGGCTCGTCCGAGACCGGCCGCCGGATCGTGTCGCAGATGGGTCTCAAGCGGTCGATCATGGAGATGTCCGGCAACGGCCCCGTGATCGTCACCGCCGACGCCGACCTCGCGGCCGCCGCCCAGGCCGCGGTGTTCGGCGCCTACTACAACGCCGGCCAGGTGTGCTGCGCCACCGAGCGGGTGATCGTGGTGGACGAGGTCCACGCCGACTTCGTCGCCGCCACGCTGGAAGCGTCCGACGTGGTGAAGCTCGGCGACCCGTTCGACGAGGCCACCAACATGGGCCCGCTGAACAACGAGGAGACGGCCGCCAAGATGGACCGCCACCTCGCCGACGCCGGCCAGCGGGGGGCGGCGGTCCTCCGCGGCGGCGGGCGCGCGTCCGGCTGGCCGACCAACCTGTATTACGACTTCACCGTCGTCGACGGGGTGCCGGAGGACAGCCTGCTGTCGCAGGAGGAGTCGTTCGGGCCGGTGGTGCCGATCCTCGCCGCCGCCGACGACGCCGACGCGGTGGGCATCGCCAACCGGTCCAACCTCGGCCTGCAGGCGGCGGTGTTCACCTCGACGCTGGAGAAGGCGTTCTGGTAC
>JBFKDA010000275.1:0-3933 GCA_041619955.1 Acidimicrobiia bacterium
ATCGACGCCTACGACCGCGACCACTACGAGACCGTGTGGAACGCCGTGGCCCGCAAGGGGCCCGCAGGGCCCCCATACAAGTAGCGCGCCCGCAGGGCCCCCATACAAGTAGCGCGCCCGCAGGGCCCCCATACAAGTAGTAACGCGCCCGCAGGGCCCCCATACACGTAGCAAGCGCGCAGGGACCACCACAAGTACCGCGCCCAGTGGGGCGGCCCGGCGCCTCGCTGTGCCGGCCCGGCGCCACGGGTCACGGCGCCGGGCCGGCTCGTGGGGTGGGCGACCACGCCACGGCGGTCCTGAACCTCGTCCAGGTCGTCTTCCAGTTCGTCGTCCCGGCGATGCTCGCCCAGTCGAACCCGGGCAACGTCACCCGGGATGCCCTCCACGCCGAGCGCCACCTGACGCCCGGCCAGCGGCAGCGGGTGCGGGAACTGGTCGAAGCAGCCTGCTCGATGGGCGCCGCCGATCCAGACCCGGAGGCCGTCCGCGGGCCCACGAACTGGTGCTGGGCACGCTGCTCGCCGAGTTGCGGGCGGCCTGCGAGCTGCACGGCGTCGACTGGCCGGCGGCTGCCGATGCCAAGGTGCGGGCTCGGAGTCGAGCTAGCCGGCGACTCCGGCCCTACGGGCGGGGGCCGAACTCCGGCCGGCCGCTGCGGTCGCGCTTGAGCTCCCAGAAGCACCGGTACGACGCCAGCGCGGCGATGTGGTCGAACATCGTCGCGGCGGCCTCGCCGACGGGCGCCGGCGACATCACCGGCCCGAAGAACCCCTGGTCCTCCGGGAACACGATCAGCGGCACCCCGACGTCCTCGCCGGCCACCGCCAGGGCGTCCTTCATCGACTGCTCGATGACCTCGTCCCACGACTCGTCGTCGGCGGCGGTCGCCAGCCCGGCGTCCAGCCCGACCGATCCCAGCGCCGCCGGCAGGTCGATGGGGCGCTCCCGGTCGTGGTGGTAGCGCCGCCCGTACTCCGTGTACAGCTCGGCGACGCAGTCCTCGCCGTGGCGGTCGCGGGCGGCCTCGACCACCCGCAGCGCACGCAGCGTCGACCAGTAGCGGTCGTAGCCGGAGTCGGCCGGCGTCGGCGCGTTCTTCAGGAACAGCGAGAACGAGCGCCAGCGGACGTCGAGATCGCGCTGGCCCTGCACGTCGACGAGCCAGCGGCTCGTGATCCAACACCACGGGCAGACGGGGTCGAAGTAGAAGTCAACTTGCATGCCCGAGACCGTAGCCCGGGGCCGGCTGCAACCCCGAATCCGCCCGCCGCCGCTACGGTTGCTGCCCCATGCCCTACGACCTCGGCGATCCCGACCTCGACCAGCGGCTCCGCGACCTGGTGCGCGACGCGGTGTCGCGCGACAACGCCGACCCCGACGAAGACATCATCGCCGAGCTGATGACGACGGGCCTCAAGATGCTGCGCGACTCCACCGACCGCGGCGACCTCAAGCTGGCCAACGCCGCGCTGAAGGAGATGCGCTACTCGTTCCTCATCTTCGCCAAGTACCGCGACATCCCCAAGGTCACGATCTTCGGCTCGGCCCGCACCCCGCCCGAGCACCCCAACTACCTCCTGGCTTCCCAGTTCGCCAGGGAGATGGCGGACCGGCGCGGCTGGATGGTGGTCACCGGGGCGGGCCCGGGGATCATGGAGGCCGGCAACATGGGCGCCGGCCCCGACTTCGGCTTCGGGGTGAACATCCGGCTCCCGTTCGAGGCGGAAGCCAACCCGTACGTCCACACCAGCCGCCTCATCAACTTCAAGTACTTCTTCACCCGCAAGCTCATGTTCGTGAAGGAGTCGAACGGCTTCGCCCTGTTCCCCGGCGGGTTCGGCACCCAGGACGAGACCTTCGAGGTGCTGACGCTGATGCAGACCGGCAAGTCCGACCTGCACCCCATCGTCCTCATGGAGGAGGAGGGTTCCGGCTACTGGGCGTCGTGGCTGCGGTTCGCCAACGACCTCGTCGACCAGGGGATGATCTCCCCCGACGACCTCAACCTGTTCACCCACACCCACGACGTGCAGGAGGCGGCCGAGGAGATGTGCCGCTTCTACGCCAACTACCACAGCCAGCGTTACGTCGACGGCAAGCTGGTGCTGCGCCTCCGCCACAAGCCGACGGCGGACCTGGTGACCGCGCTCAACGACGAGTTCTCCGACATCGTCGTGTCCGGCGTGATCGAAGCCATCGAGCCCACCGACGTCGAGGTACGTGACGGCGACAACCTCGACCTCGCCCGGCTCCGCCTCCACTTCGACCGGCGCCATTTCGGGCGGCTGCGCATGCTCGTCGAGCGGCTCACGGCGGCCACCGACGAGGCCGGCTAGCGGAGTTCACCGCCGCGATTTCCTAGACTGGCGGCCGTGCAGCAGATCCTCGCCGACCTCGTCGCAGAGCAGCAGGCGGTCGACCAATACCTCCAGTCGCTCAAGGACCGGCAGTGGAGCCGGAAGACGCCGGCCAAGCCGTGGACGGTGCAGGACCAGGTCAGCCATCTCGCGACGTTCGAGGATTACGCGCTCGACGCACTCGAAACCGGCGGCGAGCGGCTGAAGGACGTCGGCGAGTACGCCGACGGCGACGCGTTCACGATGGCGGGCGTCATCCAGGGCCGTGCGATGCGGCCCCAGGAGGTCATCGAGTGGTGGCGCCAGTCCCGCGCCAAGGTGGTCGACGCCCTCTCCCGCCGCGACGCCTCTGACCGGATCCCCTGGTTCGCCTCCGACATGAGCGCCCGCTCCTTCGCCACCGCCCGGCTGATGGAGACGTGGGCGCACGGCCTCGACATCCACCACACGTTCGACGACGAGCCCGAGGACACCCCCCGGCTCCGCCACATCGCCTGGCTCGGCTGGCGGGCCCTCCCCTACGCGTTCGAGCATGCCGGTGAGGAGTACCGGGAGCCAGTCCGCGTCGAGGTGATCGGGCCCGACTACAGCAAGTGGGTCTACGGCCCCGAGGACTCGACGCAGGTGATCCGCGGCCAGGCCGGCGAGTGGTGCCGCGTGGCCGTGCAGCGGCTGGCGGCCGACAAGACCTCGCTGAAGGCGACGGGGGACGTCGCCGAGACGGCGCTCCGGGTCGTTCGCGCCTTCGTATGACCCCACGGCTCGTGGGGATGGTCCACCTGGCGCCGCTGCCGGGTGCCCCGGGCTTCGACGGCGACCTCGACGCGGTCGTTGCCGCCGCCGTCACCGATGCCCGCACGCTGGCCGCAGCCGGATTCGACGCGGTGCTGGTGGAAAACTTCGGCGATGCACCGTTCTTCGCCGACGACGTGCCCAAGGTGACGATCGCCGCCATGACCGTGGCGGTCGGCGCGGTGCGGGATGCCGTCGACGTGGCGGTGGGCGTCAACGTCCTGCGCAACGACGCGTTCGGGGCGCTCGCGGTTGCGGCCGCCAGCGGGGCCTCGTTCATCCGGGTGAACGTGCTGGCCGGCACCATGTTCACCGACCAGGGGCCGATCACCGGGCGGGCCGCCGAGCTGGGCCGGGCCCGCAAGGCGCTGGCGCCGGAGGTGGCGGTGTGGGCGGACGTGTTCGTCAAGCATGCGGTGCCGCCTCCGGGCCTGAGGATCGCCGAAGCCACCCACGACCTCGCCGCCCGCAGCGGGGCGGACGCGATCGTCGTCAGCGGCAGCGCCACCGGCAGCCCGCCGGCGCCGAAGCTCGCCGCCGAGGTACGGGAGGCCGCCGGCGGCCTCCCGGTGCTCATCGGCAGCGGCGTCACCGCCGCCACCGTGGCCGACTTCCTCGCCGTCGCCGACGGCGTGATCGTCGGCACGAGCCTGAAGCGCGGCGGGGACCCCCGCGAGCCGATCGGCGCCGACGCCGCCCGCCGGCTGGTGGAGGCCGCCGCGTGATCTCGCACTCGTTCGACGTCGCCGCCATCCACCTGGTGCGGCTGAACTACGGCGAG
>JBFKDA010000276.1:0-3927 GCA_041619955.1 Acidimicrobiia bacterium
CCTCGACCATCTCGTCCAGCACCTGCGGCCACGGCGGCACGTCGGGCGTGTCGCGCAGCAGCACCCCCCAGTTGACGGGCCCCGACGCGATGCGGATCCCCATCCCGGTCACGCCTCCCCGAGCGACGGCACGTCCTCCCACGTGCCGCTCGCCGCCGAGCGGATCATCGCCTCCTGCACCTCGGCGGCCGCCAGCGCGTCGCCGATGTTCGGCGACCCCGGCGCGCCGTCCCGCACCGCAGTGAGGAACTCGTGGGCCTCGATCACCTTGAGGTCCTCGTAGCCGATGCCGAGGCCGTCGCCCGGGACGAAGTTGCCGTGGTTGGGGTCGGCCGGGCCGCCGAGCAGCGTGACGTAGCCGTCGTGCGACCGCTCGCCGGTCGGCAGGTACAGCCGCAGCTCGTTGAGCTGCTCGAAGTTCCACGCCGCCGCGCCGTTGGTGCCGAACACCTCGAACGCCATCTCGCTCTTCGGCCCGAAGATCGTGCGGGACGCCTCGAGTACGCCGTGCGATCCGTTGGCGAACCTGGCGAGCGCGCCGACGTAGTCCTCGTTCTCGACCTCGCCGGCCGGGTCGTCGGGCGTCCCGAGCGCGTAGTGGGTGGCCCGGCCTGGCTGGGGGACTGGCCGGTTGGGGATGAACGTGCGCTGGTCGGCGACCACCGACGTGATCGGACCGTTGAGGTACAGCGCCATGTCCACGGCGTGCGACATCAGGTCGCCGAGGACGCCGAGCCCGGCGGCGGCGCGCGAGAAGCGCCACGACAGCAGGCCCATCGGGTTGCTGCCGTACATCGAGTAGAAGCGGCCGCGGTAGTTGGTGGGCGTGCCGAGGCGGCCATCGTCGAGCAGCCGCTTGGTGTGCTGCACGAGCGGCGCCCAGCGGTAGTTGAAGCCCACGAAGCTGGTGACGCCGGCGCGGCGGACGGCGGCGGCGATCGCGGCGGTCTCGGCGGGGGAGCGGCCCACCGGCTTCTCGCAGAACACGTGCTTGCCGGCCGCGGCGGCGGCCGCGACGATCTCGAGGTGGAACGCGTTCGGGGCCGCCACGTTGACGACGTCGACGTCGGGATGGTCGACGACCGCCTGCCAGTCGGTGCTCGCCGTGTCGAAGCCGAGCGTTGCCCGGGCCGATTCGGCCCGCTCGAGGTCGGTGTCGGAGCAGGCGACGAGGCGGGGATGCAGATCGGAACCGGGATAGCGCAGCGGCATCGAGATGTAGGAGCGGGCGTGCGCCTGCCCCATCCACCCCATGCCGATGACGCCGATTCCCATCGACGTTGCCACACCCGCTCCTCTGCTTGACATCGCCGCCGGTGGAAGTATAGGTTCCGACCTTGGAACGTTCCAAGGGTCAATGATGGGAGTCTGACCCGGTGCGTGTCGGGGTTGCAGGAGTCGGCAGGATCGGGCGGTTCCACGCTCGCGCGCTGGCAGGGCTCGACGGCGTCCGCCGAGTGGTGGTGGCCTCGGGCAGTCCCGAACGGGCCCGAGCAGCCGCAGCGGAGGCCGGCGCAACGCCGGCGCCCTCGTTCACGGCGATGCTCGACGAGGTCGACGCGCTGGTCATCGCCTCGGCGACCGACGCCCACGCCGACATGATCGAAGCGGCCGCTTGGGCCGGCAAGCCGATCTTCTGCGAGAAGCCGATCGCTCTCGACCTGGACGGTACCGACACGGCCATCGCCGCTGCCGAGCGGGCGGGCGTCCCCCTCCAGGTGGGCTTCCAGCGCCGGTTCGACGCCGGCTACCGCGCCGCCCGCGATCTCGTGGCCGCCGGTGGCATCGGCACGCCGTACGCGGTCCGCACCGCCAGCCACGACCCTGCGCCGCCGTCGGCCTCGTTCATGGCGACGTCGGGTGGGCTGTTCCGCGACTTCATGGTCCACGACTTCGATGCCGTGCGCTTCGTGCTGGGCGGGGAGATCGCCGAGGTGCATGCATACGGCGAGGTTCCCGACGGCATGCCCGCGCCCGACGACTTCGCAGCCGCCGGCGACGTGGCCACCGGCACCGCGCTGCTCAGGTGCGCCGACGGCACGCTGGCGGTGGCGACCGCCAGCCGCCACGACCCGCGCGGCTACGACGTGCGGATGGAGGTGTTCGGGTCCGCCGACAGCGTGATGGTCGGTTGGGACGATCGGCTCGCGCTCAGGTCGTCGCAGCCCGGCGCCGCGCCGCCGGCGGCCGGCTGGCCCGACTTCCTGGCCCGATTCGAGGATGCCTACCGGGCCGAGCTGGCGGCGTTCGTCGAGGTGGCGAGGGGCGAGCGCGACAACCCGTGCCCGCCATCTGACGCTCGCGCCGCGCTCGCGGTGGCGATCGCCTGCGACACGTCCAGAACCGAAGGCAGGCCCGTCGCAGTCGAGGAGGTCGGATGACGCCCTGAAACCCGACGGAGGTCGGGGCTAGCCTTCCTCGCCCGAGACGACGGACCGAGATGATCGAGCGAACGCCCGGCGGCCCGCCATTGGGCCACCGGTCGAAACACGAGAGGAGCACGACATGAAGAGACGAACGATCTGGCTGGCGCTGTTCGCAGCGCTGCTCATGGTGGCGGCGGCCTGCGGTGACAGCGGCACCACCACCACCGGGGCGCCCGACGACACCGGTGTGACGACGGAGGGCGACGGTGTCACCACCACGGCCGGCGACGGCGCGGTGCTCCAGCGCGACCTCGAGTTCATCGTGGTCTCGCACGGCCAGTCGTCGGACCCGTTCTGGTCGGTGGCCGCCAACGGCGTCGCCGACGCGGCCGAGGACATGGGCGTGTCGGTGTCGTATCAGGCGCCCGGCACGTTCGACATGGTGGAGATGAGCCAGCTCATCGACGCCGCCGTCGCCTCGGACCCCGACGGCCTGGTGGTGACGCTGCCCGACCCGACCGCGCTCGGCGACGCGGTGCGCGCCGCGGTGGACGCCGGGATCCCGGTGATCTCGATGAACTCCGGCAGCGACGACTTCGCCGACCTCGGCGTGCTCGTCCACGTCGGCCAGACCGAGTACGAGGCCGGTCTCATCGCCGGCCGGCGCTTCGCCGACGAGGGCGTGCAGAGCGCCATCTGCATCAACCAGGAGGTCGGCAACGTGGCGCTCGACCTGCGCTGCGGCGGTTTCGCCGACGGTCTCGCCGAGGGCGGCGGCAGCTCCCAGGTGATCGAGGTCGACCTCGCCGACCCGACCGGGTCGCAGCAGACCGTGCTCAGCACGCTGAACGCCAACGCAGACATCGACGGGATCCTGACGCTCGGGCCCACCGGTGCCGAGCCCACGCTGTCGGCGCTCGACGAGCTCGGGAACCTCGGCCAGATCGCGTTCGCGACGTTCGACCTGTCGCCCCGAGTGCTCCAGGAGATCACGGACGGCAACATGCTGTTCGCCATCGACCAGGCGCAGTACCTGCAGGGCTACCTGCCGATCGTGCTGCTCACCAAGTTCCTGGAGACCGGCGCGATCCCGCTGGGCAGGCCGGACCGGGTCATCATGACCGGCCCGCAGCTCGTGACCCAGGACGTGGCGGCCGCCGTGATCAGCTTCTCCGAGGAGGGCCTCCGGTAGCCACGACGCCGGGAGGGGGCCTGCACGGGCGGGCCCCCTCCAGCTAAGTTTCGACCGAGGGAGGTGGTCGTGGCGACGACAACGGCACCGCCGGAGACACCGACGCCGAAGGCGGACGAGCGGGTACGGCAAGTCGGGCGGTTCCAGCGCCTGCTCGTGCTGCCCGGCACCGGGGCGGTGCTGATCACGATGGGCCTCTGGATCTTCTTCGCGCTGGTCGCGGAGGTCCTCAAGGACAACAACTTCGTGAGCTGGCGCGCGACGGCCTCCATCCTCAACACGGCGGCACCGCTGGGCATCCTCGCCATCGCCGTCTGCCTGCTGATGATCGCCGGCGAGTTCGACCTCTCGATCGGGTCGATGGTCGGC
>JBFKDA010000277.1:0-3924 GCA_041619955.1 Acidimicrobiia bacterium
GCCTCGATGGCGACCAGGTCGCCGATGCACGCCTCGTCGGTGCGGCCGCCGTTGTCGATCACCAGCACCTCGCCCGGTGCTGCTTCGTCGATCGCCTCCAGGAACACGTCGACCGAGCCGTAGTGGCGCACCGGGCGGGCACGCCCGGCCGCCCGGCTGCCCGGAGCCACCGACCCGAGGCCGGCGGGCCCTACCCGCAGCTCGGCGCCCGCCCGCAGGCAGGCGTCCGCCAGGTGGGCGGTGGTGAGGCCGGCGAAGTCCACGCCGCCCAGTCTGGCGGCCGCGGCGCGATCGCGCTTGTACCATCGTGCGCTACCGCGCCGGGGAGCGGGCGAACACCGCTCCCGCGAGCCCACCGGGGGTGGCGAACATGAGGCCGGCGGCGATCACCTTCGACCTGGACGACACACTGCTCGACCAAGCCGGCCTGAGCCGGGCGATCGCCAACGTGTGCGGCGCCCTCGCCGCCGCCGGCGGTCTGGACGCGGACCGGCTGCTGGCGGCGAACGCCGCGGCATGGGGCGACTACTGGCCGTCGGTCGAGTCGGCCTGGGTGAGCGGCAGCCTCGACCGGCGCACGCTGGTGTCCGAGGCGTGGGGCCGGACCCTGCGCGCCTGCGGCGTCGTCGATGCGTCGCTCGTCGAGCTCGCCATCGCAGTGGAGCGGGAGGAGCTGCGCTCCGCGTACCGCCTGTTCGACGACGCCCGCCCGGCGGTCGCGGCGGCCCGGGCGGACGGCTGCGCGGTGGCGCTCGTCACCAACGGGGAGTCTGCGACCCAGCGCGAGAAGATCGACGTGCTGGGCATCGAAGGCTGGTTCGACGCCATCGTCGTCTCGGGCGAGGTGGGCGCCGGCAAGCCCGACCCGGCGCCGTTCTGCGCCGCGCTCGCCGCCCTGGGCGCCGCGCCGGCTGATGCCTGGCACATCGGCGACAGCCTCCGCTCGGACGTCGCCGGCGCCAACGCCGCAGGGCTCACGTCGGTGTGGCTGAACCGCCGTGCCGTGGAGCGCGTGGCCGGCGATCCGGTGCCCGACCGCGAGGTCGTCTCGCTCGACGGCCTCAGCGCCGCCGCGCCTCCAGGCCCTCGAGGATGACGTCGAGGCCGAACTGGAACTCGGACCTCCGTCTGGCACTCCGCCAGATGGGGCGCCAGCGCGGCAACGTGCGGGTACCGCCCGGCGTGCTCGCGCAGGAAGTCCTCCTCGGCCGCGTGGTCGTGATCGTCCCTCCTGGCGCCAGGCGGTGTTCGCCTCATGGAACGCGTAGCCGATCACGTGACTGGCGACGATGAACCTGCTGTCCGTCGGCGCCGCCTACGGCACGGTCGTGCTGTTCTCCCAGGCGGGCGTCGGGCCGGGGTGGGTGAAGTCGCTCGCAGCGCCGCTGGGGTTCACCCGGGCGGAAGCCATCGAGGCTTGGCATCCACTGTTCCTGTTCTCGGTGCTGTTCGGTCTGTCGATGGACTACCAGTCTGGATGGACGGAAACCGGCGTCGCTGGGAGCGTGCCCAGGCCCTTGGCCTACAGCGCCTTCTCCTCGGGCGTCTGCTTGGCGCCCGGCACGCGCATCCAGTCCTTGTTGACGGAACTGGCCGACAGCGCCAAGGGTCCGTGCAGCTTCACCTCGAAGTTGTCGAAGCCCCCTTCAAAGATCTTCCGCTGCGAAGACTCGTCGCCGCGCCGGCCGAATCTACCGAGAAATGCGCTGACGACGTCCTCCGGCTTGCCCTCGTAAGCAGGCCCGCGCGGCGCTGCTCCCTTCTTCTTCGCAGTGGTCAACCAGTCGGAGGAGGCCCATATCTCGGTGCAGTCGGTGATCTTCCACTCGGCGTACCATTGGGCGTCGTCGAGGAACGTCTGATGCTGCCCGGCGAGCTTCCCCTTGTAGAACAGACCGTAGAAGGTGTCACCGACGTTGCCGATGATGTCCCAGTCGTACTTGCTCGTATGGCCGGACTTGCCGGCACCCTTCTTGCCTTTCTCGGAGCCGCCGCTCGATTCCTCTTCTCCTCTCGCCATGGCTGCGAGCGTCAGGCTCGAAAGGATCTCCTTGAACGAGGGCGGCTTCACCTGGCGGTTCTCGGCATCCCATCGGTACTTGTCGGTGTAGTGACGGAGCGTCCAGTTCTCGGCGTCCTCCAGCTTGCCAACGTCTTTGCTCCCCGGCGGCTCAACTCTCGTTCCTTCTTGCCAGGTCGTGGTCTGCCGTGCGTTGATGAATTTCAGGATCGCCTTGACGACGGCGCGATCCTTGGTGGCTGCGATCAAGTCGGATCCGTAGGTCTTCTCCAGCGCGGCGAGCACCACTTCCTTCTTGTCGTCGTTGGTGTCCCAAGTCTGCTCCAGGGTCGCTTCCAGGGTCGGGACCTTCGCCGGGAAGGACAGAACGGGCGTGGCCAGCGTCGGAGGAGTGGGTACGACGCCGATCTGTTCTTTGGTGGGTGGTGAGCCGGTGGTGGAGGGAGTGGGTTCGACGCCGATCTGTTCTTTGGTGGGTGGTGAGCCGGTGGTGGAGGGAGTGGGTTCGACGCCGATCTGTTCTTTGGTGGGTGGTGAGCCGGTGGTGGAGGGAGTGGGTTCGACGCCGATCTGTTCTTCAGTGGGCGTTGGTGCAGTGGGGAGCTGCGACTGGGATCGGTGTTCTCCGATGAGCTTCTTGACCTCTTCCCGGTCGCACGGTCGGTCGAGATCGCGGATGTGCTGGAACAGCTCTCTCTTCTCTTTGAAGGTCATGCCCTGCAGATCGTCTCGGAACTGAGCGTTGAAGTGATCGACTGTCGTGATTCCGAGCGATTCGGCGAACGCGCGCCGAACCACGACACGTGTGACCCTGTTGCCCGCGAGGCGCTGGAGGATGAGGATCCGATGTTCGGCTTGTGCCCGATGCCCGTTGTGCCGACCGGCTATGGGGTGGAGGCTGTGTCGCTCGTTCGACAGCATTGCCCGGGTCGCTCGGTTGCCGGCGTGACCTCGCGGATCGACTCGGAATCCGATCGTCGGTCTGTCGGGGGAGCGGGCCGGATGAGCCTCGGGTGCTTTCGAGGTCGCGCGGATGCGGGTCCGGTTGCTCACACGTCGGGCTCCTGGACGAACGGTCACTTCAGCCTACGTCGGGCTGGGCTTCTGTCCAGGGGCAGAGGGGAAGACTTCGGTGCAAAGCGCGATGGTGCCCGCCTCCTCGGGGCGAGTTCGACGGCGCAAGGCGTCCCGCCGGGACGCTTCGCGGCCGCCGTTCAGAACCGGAACCGCGTCATGTCGGCGGGGAAATCGAACCACGCGAGCGCCTTCACGGGCGTGAAAACGCACAGGCCGCCGGCGCCCTCGCCCTCCCAGGCGTCGGGTGCCGGCGAGTAGCCCCGCTCGCCGTACTTCGCTTCGAAGCTCGCGGCGATGCGACTGCCCAGCTCCAGGCCTGGCGGCTGCGACGGCCCCGCCGTCCCCTCGACGATCACCGCCTGCCAGCCGTCCTCCAGGTGCAGCGTGCACGCCGGGTTGGTCGCCAGGTTGCGGACGTGGACGGTCTCGGGCGAGCCGTCGTACCACAGCCGCCCGTCCACCCACGCCCCCCACCGGGGCACGACGTGGGGACGGCCGTCGGGCCGCACCGTCGCCATCCAGTACTGCGGCGCCGCCACCAGCCGCGCCTCGACGTCGGCCCACGCCAGCAGCCCGCCGTCGGACGCGGGCACGCCGTAGCCGGCGGGCATCTCGGGGCGGTCGCGCACGGCCATGCGCAGCCCAAGCTACCCGATCGGGTGCTCGGCCTCCGCAGGGTTGCGCACCGCCAGCCACGACACGACCCCGCCCGCCGCCAGGACGCCACCGGCGATCAGCATCGCCCGCGAGAACCCATCCGAGAACCGCACGCCCATCACCTCGTCGACCCGGGAGATGCCGGCCGCCAGCGGCAGTAGCGGCACCGC
>JBFKDA010000278.1:0-3896 GCA_041619955.1 Acidimicrobiia bacterium
CACCACGTCGCCCTGCTCCGCCACCACCGAGAACAGGATCCGCTCCGCGGCGCGGCCCTGGTGGGTGGGGATCACCTCGGCGAACCCGGTCAGCTCCTGGACGGTGTCCCGGAACCGGTAGTAGCTGCGGCTGCCGGCATAGGACTCGTCGCCGTCCATCAGCCTCGCCCACTGCTTGGCCGACATCGCCCCGGTGCCCGAGTCGGTGAGCAGGTCGATGACCACCTCGTCGGCGTGGAGGCCAAACAGGTTGTACCCGGCCCGCTCGAGGGCGGCGCGCCGCTCGTCCGGCGTCGAGAACGCGATCTCCTGCACGCTGTGGATCCGGAACGGCTCGATGATGGTGCGGAACGGCACGGCTGGCTCTCCCTTCGACCTGGCTCCGAGTCTGCCAGTAGGTTGACTGCCATGGGAACGATTGCGGTCCCCTGGTACATCGGCGACCCGCTCCCGAGCCTGGTGGTCCCGGCGCCCGACGCGGTCGTCGACGCCGCGCCCGGGGATGGCTCGCCGACGCAACGCATGGGCGTGATCTACCGCCGGCTCGCCGACGTCGTCGCCGCCGACCCGCAGCCGGTCGTGTGGGCCGGCGATTGCCTGGCGATCTGCGGCGTGCTCGCGGGGATGCAGCGCCGCGGGCTCGACCCGGTGCTGGTTTTCTTCGATGCCCATGGCGACTTCCACACCTGGGAGACGTCGCAGTCGGGCTACCTCGGCGGCATGCCGCTGGCCATGGCGGTCGGCCGCGGCGAGCAGACCGTGGTGGCCGGGGCGGGCATGGCGCCGCTCACCGAGCGCGACGCCGTGCTGGTGGGGGCGCGCGACCTCGACCCGGGCGAGGACGACGCCGTCGCCGGGTCGGACCTGACGGTGCTGGCAGTCGACGAGGTGCGGGGCTGGGAACCGCCCGACCGCCCGCTCTACGTGCACGTGGACGTCGACGTCGTCGATCCGGCCGAGATGCCGGCGATCAACTACCCGGCCCCGGGCGGCCCGACGCTCGCCGCCACCGCCGATGCGCTGCGCCACCTCGCCGCCACGGGGCGGCTGGCAGCCGCGTCGTTCTCGTGCTGGAACCCCGCACTGCCAGGCGCCGACCAGGCCGCGCATGCCACCGCCGCGCTCGCCGCGGCCGTCCAACCCGGAGGGACCACGTGACCAGGGTGATCTGCGGCGACCAGTGGATCAGCTACTGCGAGAACGACGACGGCGACGGCTTCGTGCAGATGGAGGACGCCGTGCTGGTGGTGCCGGTCGACGCCGACGGCAACGTGCTGGCGATCACCGAGTGGTCGGCGGCCTACCGGGAGCGCGTGCTGGTGCTGCCGGGCGGCATCGTCGACGACGGCGAGTCCTCCGAGGAGGCCGCCAACCGGGAGCTGCAGGAGGAGATCGGCCTCCGCGCGGCGAGCATCGAGCCGCTCGCCCGCCTCTACCCCCTCCACAAGTACGTCAACGCCGCGACCGAGGTGTTCCTGGCCCAAGAGTTCACCGAGAGCCGCCTCGAGGGCGACGAGGGTTGGGAGATCGAGATCGAACGCATCCCGCTGCGCGAGGCCGCCGCGGCGGCGGCCGCCGGCCGGCCGGCCGACTCGACGGTGGTGGCCGCACTGCTGCTGGCCGCTCGCCACCTACGCGTCGACGGCTAACTCGCCCACCATCCCGGCCTCGCGATGGCCGGCGATGTTGCAGAAGAACTCGATCGAGCCGCTCGCGTCCTCGGGCACGACGATCGTCGCCTCGGCGGTCTGGCCCGGTGCCGCCTCCACCAGCAGGCCCCATTCCGCGATCTCGAGGTTGTGCTCGACCGCCCCGATGTTGCGGAGCCGGATCGTCACCTCGTCGCCGGCATGGACGGCGAGGAGGTCCGGGTCGAAGGAGAACTCGGCGCCGTCGATCTCGACGATCTCACCGGCCGGGGCGGGCTCCTCGTCGGCGGCGGTCGTCGTCGGCGGGGCCAGCGCCGCCACGTCGACGGGCACCGCCGGCGGGTCGGCACCCTCGAACATCGACGTGTGGTCGGCGTAGTCGACGACGGTCAGCATCCCGCCCGGGTACTCCCCCCGGTTCGTGACGTGGGGGAGGATGTGGCAGTGGAAGGTCCACGTCCCCGGGTTGGTCCCGCGGACCTCGACCGCGACGGTCTGGCCCGGCGCGATGTCGATGGTGTTCACCCAGTACGGGTTGTCGAGCCGATTGCTGTCGACCTCCACCACCCGGAACTGGTGGCCGTGCAGGTGCATCGGATGGTGCTGCTGGCCGGCGTTGATCATCCGCACCAGCACCCGGTCGCCCTCCTCGAGGCTGATCAGCGAGTCGGGGTCGGCGAGCGTCTCGGGGAACGAGTGGCCGTTGATCGTGAACAGCCCGTCGATCTCGTGCAGCACCAGGGTGTAGTCGCCGTCGTACTTCGGCGTCCGCTGCGCGAACGGCTCGCGCACCACCAGCGGCCCCACCAGCCCCCGCCCGAGCTGCTGCACCGTGTTGGCGTGGGTGTGGTACATCGTGGTGCCCGGCTTGTCCACCTCGAACTCGTACGTGTAGCGCTGGCCGGGCTCGACCATCAGCTGCGTGATGCCGGGCACGCCGTCCTGGTCGTTCGGCACCTCCAGCCCGTGCCAGTGGATGGTGGTGCCCTCCGGGAGCTCGTTGGTGAGGTTCACCCGGATCGTGTCGCCAACCTCCGCCTCGAGCAGCGGCCCCGGGTACTCCCCGTTGTAGCCCCACACCTCGACGACTTCGCCATCGACGACCTGCCAGTCGACGACCTCGGCGGTGAGGTCGTACTCGACGACCCCGCCGGCGTCGCCGTCGTCACCACACGCAACGAACAGCAGGGACGCGCAGACGGCGGCGAACGCGACGCGATACATGGGTCGATCCTTCTGGTCGGGTGATGCCGGGCAAGCTACGGGACGCCGACCTGCTGCCTTGGGGGGCGTTCGGTCCGTTTGCCCGGGCCGATGGTCCCTTCAGATGCGCTCGAAGTAGCGCCGCCGCTCCCAGTCGGTCACGGCGCGGTCGTACGCCGCCTGCTCGGTGCGGAAGAAGTGGGCGTAGTGGTCGACCACCGCATCGCCGAACGCCGCCCGCGCGAACGCCGACGCCTCGAACCTGTCGGTGGCCTCCCCCAGCGTCACCGGCACCCGCGGCAGGTCGGCCGCCGCGTACACGTCGCCGCTGAAGTGCGGCGGCGGCTCGGTCCGGTCGCGGATGCCGTCGAGCCCGGCGGCGACGATCCCGGCGTAGGCGAGGTACGGGTTCACGTCGGCGCCCGGCAGCCGGCACTCGATCCGCAGCGACTGGCCCCGCCCGACCACCCGGAACGCGGCGGTGCGGTTGTCGTAGCTCCACGCCAGCGCGGTCGGGGCCCACGAGCCCGCCTGGTACCGCTTGTAGGAGTTCACCGTCGGCGCGAACATCGGGAGCAGCTCGGGCGTCCTGGCGATCCACCCGCCCAGGAACCAGCGGAAGGCGTCGCTGCCCGCCACCGGCCCCACCGCCGTGTCGCCGGGGAACAGGTTCGTGCTCGACGTCGCGTCCCAGAGGCTGACGTGCATGTGGCAACTCGACCCGGCCAGCGCCTCGTCGAGCTTGGCCATGAACGTCACCGACCAGCCGAGCCCCTCGGCCAGGTCCTTGAAGCACTGCTTGTACAGGGTGTGGCGGTCGGCCATCTCCAGCACGTCCGCATAGCGGATGTTCAGCTCGTGCTGGCCCGGGCCCCACTCGCCCTTGCTGAACTCCACCGGGACACCGCTGGCGGCGAGCGCCCGGCGCGCCTCGCCGTTGAGCGGCTCCGACCGCCCGCCCTGGAGGATGTGGTAGTCCTCGATCCATCCCCCGAGCGGCTCGAGGTCGCGGTAGTCGCCGCGCCGGGCGTCGTCGTAGGACTG
>JBFKDA010000279.1:0-3880 GCA_041619955.1 Acidimicrobiia bacterium
CCCATGTGGCGGGCGGCGATGGTCTCCGGCACCGTCGACATGCCGACGAGGTCGGCGCCCAGGCGCTGCGCCATCCGCACCTCGGCGGGCGTCTCGTACGTCGGCCCCAGGAACCAGGCGTACACGCCTTCCCGCAGCCGCACGCCGACCTCCTCGCCCACCTGGCGGGCGAGGGCTCGCAGCTCGGGATCGTACGCGGCGGTCATGTCCGGGAAGCGGGGGCCGAGCCGGTCGTCGTTGGGGCCCACGAGTGGGTTCCTGCCGGCGAGGTTGAGGTGGTCGCTGATCAGGACCAGGTCGCCGGGCGCCAGGCCGTCGGCGGCGCCCCCGGCCGCGTTGGTGAGCACGACGACCCGGGCGCCGGCCACGACGGCGGCCCGCACCCCGAACACCACGTCGGACATGTCCCCGCCCTCGTAAGCGTGGACCCGGCCCGCGAACGCCAGGACGGCCCCGTCGCCGAGCTGCGCCGAGTAGAGCGTGCCGCCGTGCCCGGCCACCTGCGGCACCGGGAAGCCCGGCAGCTCGGCGTAGGGGATCGCGACGGCAGCGGGCAGGGTGGCCGCGTAGCGGCCGAGACCCGAGCCGAGCACGACGGCCAGCTCGTGCGAGTCGCGGCCGGTGCGCTCCCGAAGCACGGTCGCCGCGGCCTGCAGCTCGTGGTACGTCATCGCTCCTCACCGATGATCAGCGGCGCCGGCGGAGGCGGTTCGTCGCCGATCTCCCATGCGGTCAACAGCAGCTCGCGGGCCGCCTCGAGCCGGCCGGCGTCGTTCCAGTGGATGGTCACGAGCGGGTTGCCCTCCGCGACTTCGTCGCCCTCCTTGGCGGCGAGGACGAAGCCCACCGCCAGGTCGACCTGGTCCTCCTTGGTGGCCCGGCCCGCCCCGAGCCGCACCCCGGCCCGCCCGATGGCGAGCGCGTCGCAGCGGGTGACCCAGCCCGCCCGCGGCGCGGTGATCTCGGTCGTGCTGGCGGCGGTGGGCAGCACCGACCGGTCCTCGACCACCCGCGGGTCGCCACCCTGGGCAGCGACGACCTCGGCGAACTTGGCGACGGCGGCGCCGGACCGGATGGTGTGCTCCAATCGCTCCCGGGCCGCAGCCCGGTCGGCGGCGAGCCCGCCGAGCACCAGCATCTCCTCGCCCAACCGGTACACGACCTGCATCAGGTCGTCAGGTCCCTCGCCGTGCAGGCAGTCGATGGACTCGGCCACCTCGTTGGCGTTGCCCACCATCCGGCCGAGCGGCTGGTCCATGGCGGTGAGCACCGCCATCACCGCAGTGTCGTGGGAGGCGCCGATGCCGACCATCGTCTCCGCCAGCCGCCGGGCCTGCCCGACGTCGCGCATGAAGGCGCCCCGGCCCACCTTGACGTCGAGCACCAGGGCATCGAGGCCCTCAGCCAGCTTCTTCGACATGATCGACGAGCTGATCAGCGGGATCGACGGCACGGTGCCGGTGACGTCCCGGAGCGCGTACAGCTCCTTGTCGGCCGGCGCCATCGTCGGCGACTGGCCGGCCATCACCAACCCGTGGTCGCGCAGGGTGCGGGCGAAATCGGCGGCGTCGAGCTGGGCGGTGAACCCCGGGATCGACTCCAGCTTGTCGAGGGTGCCGCCGGTGTGCCCGAGCCCGCGGCCGCTCACCATCGGCACGACGAGCCCGGCGGCCGCTGCCATCGGCGCCAGCGGGATCGAGACCTTGTCGCCCACGCCGCCGGTGGAGTGCTTGTCGACCTTCGGCCCGGCCACGTCGGAGAAGTCCAGCACCTCGCCCGATTGGAGCATCGCCTCGGTCCAGGCGACCAGCTCGGCGTCGTCCATGCCCCGGAAGAAGATCGCCATCAGCAGCGCGCTCATCTGGTAGTGGGGAACGGCGCCGGCCGTGTAGGCGGCGATGAGCTCTTCGATCTCGGAGGCGGTGAGCGTCCCGCCGTCCCGCTTGCGGATGATCAGCTCCGTGGCGTTCACGTGATGTCGGCCAGGAACGAGGCGCCGCGGTCCGGGGGCGGCAGGTCGAGCGCCTCCGCGACCGTGGCGGCGACGTCGCAGTACTGGTCGCGGTCGCCCAGGGCGACACCGGCCGCGTGGCGTCCGTGCACCAGCAGCGGCACGTGCTCGCGCGTGTGGTTGGTGTCGCCGTCGGTGGGGTCGGTGCCGTGGTCGGCGGTGACGAACAACAAGTCGTCGGCACCGAGGGCGGCGACGACGTGGGGGAGGTGCTCGTCGAACAATGCGAGGCCCTGGGCGTAGCCCACCGGGTCCTCCCGGTGGCCGTAGCGCATGTCGAGGTCGACGAGGTTGGTCATGACGATCCCGTGGCCCACGGCCCGGATGGCCCGGATCGTCTTGCGCATCCCGTCGAGGTCGCCCTCGGTGTGGGCGCTATCGGTGAGCCCGCGGCCGACGAACAGGTCCTCGATCTTGCCCACCCCGTACACCTGGAGGCCCGCCTCCTTGGCCCGGTCGAGCACGGTGGGGGCGGGCGGGGGCATGGCGTAGTCGTGTCGCTCGTAGGTGCGGTGGAAGCTGCCCGGCTCGCCTTCGAATGGCCGGGCGATGATGCGCCCGATCCGCCAGTCGTCGGCGACGGTGCGGGCCTGCTTGCAGATGCGGTACAGCTCGTCGAGGGGCACGACGTCCTTGTGGGCGGCGATCTGGAGCACCGAGTCGGCCGAGGTGTAGAGGATCGGCTTGCCGGTGGCGATGTGCTCCGGGCCCAGGTCCTCGATGATCACGGTGCCGCTGGCCGAGTAGTTGCCCAGGTAGCCGGTGCCGGTGGCCGTCTCGAGCCGTCGGACGAGGTCGGGTGGGAAGCCGTCGGGGAAGGTGGCGTACGGCTCTTCGGTGATCACGCCGGCGATCTCCCAGTGGCCGGTGGTGGAATCCTTGCCGGCCGACGCCTCGGTGAGCCGCCCATAGGCCATCGTTGGCTGCTCGGCGGGCGGGACGCCCTCGATGCCGGTGGGGTGCAGGTTGCCGAGTCCGGCCGCCTGGAGGTTGGGCAGGTCGAGCCCGCCGACCGCCTGGGCGACGTGGCCGAGGGTGTCGGCGCCTTCGTCACCGTACTCGGCGGCGTCCGGGGCGGCGCCCGCCCCGCAGGAGTCGACAACGATGATCACGCAGCGCATCGCCGCAGCCTACGCGATGGGCGCTGCCTTCCCGGGCGCTTTCAACGGGACTCCCGAGGGCGATCGGGATCCCAGAACCGAACGCCGGCTGCCTCCCACCGTCGCAGCAACTCCTCCGCTCCCTCCCGGACGGCGGTCGCGATCTCGTCGCCGAAGACGGGAATCGCCTGGAGGAACTCGACGTGGCGGCCTTCCGGGAGCTCGAGGGCGGGGAGGAGGTCGCGCCGGGAACGCGCCACCAGGAACCCCGTCATCGTGGTCGATTCCCACAGCGGTTCGCCCAGGTCGATCGTGCGCCCCGGCGCGAGGGCCGTGCCGCGGGCCGGATAGCTGGCCGCCCTGGCGAGCGGCCGCGCCACGTCGTCCCGGGGAGGCAGCAGGCCGCACACGAGCTCGAGGCGATGACCGGGATCTCGGCCCGCCATGGGGGCAGCGCTGGCCCCCACCGTCAGGTAGAGGGCGACGCCTTGCGCCGTCCGCTCGGCATCCCACTTCAGCACGCCGACCGCGAAGCCTGAGGCATCGAATTTCGCGCGGCGCGACGGCTCACCCCAGCGCGCTACGGGCGTGATCTGCGACTGCGTCGAGGTGCGTCTCTGGCCCCTTTGGTCCCCCTACCCGATCGGGTCGAGCCGGAACACCGGGTGGGCCGCCGCTTCGGCCTCGAAGTCGGCCAGCGGAGCGCCGGGGTGGGCGTCGAAGAAGGGGCGCACCACCGGGACCCGTTCCACGTAGGCCTGCAGCACGC
>JBFKDA010000280.1:0-3858 GCA_041619955.1 Acidimicrobiia bacterium
TAGGCCGACGCCCCGTCGTGCCGCACCCGGATCTCCACCGTCTCCCCGCCATACCGCTCGGCGTTGACGAGGAGGTTCCGGAGTATCTGCCGCACCCGGGTGGGGTCGGCGCATGCCATCCCGGCATCGCCGCGCACGTTGATGGCGGCGGCCCGGCTGCCGTGGTGCTCGATCACGGTGTGGGCGAGGTCCCGGAGCGACACCTCGACCGAGTCGATCGCCAGCACCCCCATCCGGGCCCGGGCGGCGGTGAGGAGGTCCTCCACCAGGTTGCTCATGTCGAGGGCATCCGCAGCCACGGCCCGCAGCATGCCGTCGCGATCGTCGGGCGAGAGCTGCTCGGCCTCGTCGACGAGCAGCTCCGAGAAGCCGAGGATGCCGGTGAGGGGGGTCCGCAGCTCGTGGCTCACCGCGGCGATGAGCTGGTCCTTCGAGCGGATGATCTCCTGCTTGGCGGCGATCTCCTCCGTGAGCTGCTCCACCGTGAGCGCCCGCTCCAGCGTCAGGCCGCTATGGCTGGCGAGTGCGTCGAGCAGCTCCAGATCCTCCAGGGAGAAGTCGCGGTCGGGGCCGATCCGGCCGGTGGCGACGAGGACGCCGCTCATCTCGCCCGACATCGCCAGCGGCGAGATGACGCCGCACGACCGCTTGGCGCCGCCGGCGTGCCGCTCGAGGTCGGGGGCGACATAGGTGGAGCCAAAGCGGCGCTCCTCGGCGGGACGCCCTGCGATGTCGAGCAGCGCGTCGAGGTGGCTCCGGTCCTCCGGCGTGTGCAGCACGTGGCCGGCGTCGTCCATCTCGATGACTTCGGCTCGCCCACCGTTGCGGGCGAACACGATGGTGGCCTGCTCGGCGCGCAAGAGGCGCACGACCTCGCGCAATGACGCGACCACCACCTCGCGCACCCCGACTTCGGCGTTGGCGGCGTTCGAGAACGAGTACACGGCCCGCAGGTCATCGTGGCGTTTGGTGAGCGACCCGTAGACGCGGACCAGGAGGAAGAACATCGCCACCGCGCCGGCGAGGACGGTCACCGCCCGCACGTCGTTCCACACGGTGAGGTAGGAGAGCGTGCCCACGAACGCCATGCCGACGCTGATGAGGATGCCCGCCGCGAACGACTGCACGCTCACGATGATGCGCCTGCGGCGGCGCAGCCTGGCGAGAGCGGCATTCACCACCGATGCCGACACGAGGATGGCGATGGTGGTGGCGGTGAGCGCCGAGAACCAGCCCCGCGGCGAGTCGGCAGGAGCGGCGCCGATCAGGACCCGGAACAGCGCGACGGCGACAACCGTCTCCATGCCGAACAGCGCGAGGTTGAACGCCATCTTCGCCGGATGCTGGCGGCGATATGCGGCCAGGGTCATGGCGGAGCCTGCCACCCGCCCCAGGAGCAGCGCGCCGGGAGCCGCCAGCACCATCCCGAGCAGCAGCGGTATCTCACTCAGAGAGATCGTGTGGGCGTCGCGCTGCACCGGGACCCGGATGATCGTGGCTTCGGTCACGGCGAAGCCGGCGGCCAGCGCCCACCACGAAACCTGCGCCGGCGCTCCCTCGATGGGGCCTCCGGGAACGACCCACAGGAAGCCGGCGCCCGCGGCGAGGGCCATGACCACCGTGAACGGCCACAGCCCACTCGGCTTCCACCTCGCCTGGCTCCGGTCCGTGCTCGTCTCGTTGCCGGTTCCTGTCATCGCCTCCCGTCTCACCTCGTACGCAGAGGCCCCCCTCCACTCCAGCGTGAACCGGACAGCCGACCCCCTCTCCTGGACAAGTCGGCAGGTTGGGCGGCGACTCAAGGGACGATCTCGGTGGGGCAACGGCTAGAACTGCGTGCCGTCGATCGAGTTCCCGTCGATCGAGTTCCCGCTCAGGCTGTTGCCGTCGATCGAACTCCCGTCGATGCTGTTCCCGTCGATGGAGTTCCCGTCGATCGAATTGCCGTCGATGCTGTTGCCGTCGATCGAATTGCCGTCGATGCTGTTGCCGTCGATCGAATTGCCGTCGATGCTGTTGCCGTCGATCGAGTTGCCGGCCTGGCCGTTCCCGAGCGCCCTGCCGTTGCCCGGCGCGGCGAGCGCCGGAGGCGCAGCAAGCCCGAGCAGTGCCATTGCGGCAATCAACGTGGCGAACAGGCGTTTCGCATTGCGGTACGTCATCGTGACCCTCCCGGAGGTCGAGACTTCGAGGACCCTGTCGGGGCCCTGGGACGGCAGTTCCTCAGCCCTTCCAACTACATATTGCGACCCGAGGGGATAGCGGTTCTCGCCCGTGGCGAGCCGACACGGTGACGGAACCCCGGACGGGTCGGCAATGCGGGTCTACCGCAACTGCGCCCCTCAGCCGGCAGCCACCACCAGCACCTCGTCGAGCACCGCCCGGTGGTCGGGAACGCCGACGTTCTCGGCAACCGCAGCGGGGTCGTACGGCGGCGGATCGAGCACGCCGAGACCGCGCTTCAGCAGCAGCACACGGGTGACGGCCTCGTCGAGGCGCGCGGCGAGCGCCGGATCCTGCTGCGCCTCTCCCAGCACCGCCTGGTACGCGGCCGTGAAGTCGAAGGGCATCAGCAGCACGTCGGCGCCGGCCGCCAACGCCCGCACCGCCACCGCCCCGTCGCCGGCCGCCGAACGGACGCCCTCCATGCTGAGCGAGTCGGTGATGACGACGCCGTCGAAGTCGAGCCGGCTGCGAAGCTGCTCGGCCACCAGCGGCGCCGACAGCGTCGCCGGCAACCCCGACCGGTCGACCGCCGGCAGGGCGAGGTGCCCGACCATCACCACCGGTACCCCTGCCTCGACGGCACTGGCGAATGGAGGAAGCGCGATCGCCGCCCACGTCGCGGCGTCGGCGTCGAGCACGGGTAGGGTCACGTGGCTGTCGGCGGCGGTGCCGCCGTGTCCGGGAAAGTGCTTGACGGTCGGGGCGACCCCGCCGGCGAGGTAGCCCTGCACCGCGGCCGCCGTCTGCTCTGCGACGAGCGACGGATCCGATCCGTAGGCGCGGTCGCCGATGACCCCCGCCCGGAAGGCGGCGACGTCCGCCACCGGGGCCAGCACCTGGTTGACGCCCATCGCCCGCAGCTCGATCGCCGAGACCCGGGCGGCCCGCTCGGTCAGCGCCGGGTCGCCGATCTCGCCGAAGACGCGCGCGGACGGGAACACCGTGGCCGGCTGCCCGATGCGGTTGACCCGCCCACCCTCCTGGTCGGTCGAGATCAGGAGCCCGACGCCGGGCCCGGCGGCCGCCGCCTGCTGGAGTGCCGCCGACATCGCCGCCACCTGCTCCGGTCCCTCGACGTTGTGGCCGAAGTAGATCACCCCGCCGACGCCGTGCGAGGCGACCACCTCCGACGCAGTCTCCACTCCGAATGCCCCGAGGTTGGCCCGCCGGGCACTCGCCGCCGGGACGGTTGCCGAGGTGCCGTGCACCTCGACCATGAACACCTGTGCCACCTTCTGCTCGAGCGTCATCCCCGCGAGGACTGCCGCCACCTCCGCCTGCGGTGACGGGACGGTCGTCGTCGTCGACGTGGGCGCGGACGTGCTCGTGGACGACGACGTCGGGCTGGAGGTGGTCGGCGGCGGCCGGGTCATCGTCGTCGACACAACCACGCTCGACGCCGGGCTGCTCAGTGCCGGGGTGCTCGGTGCCGGGGTCGCGGCACCCGCCCCGGAGGACGAAGTCCCGCCATCGCGCCGCGTGAAGGCGACTCCGGCGGCGATGGCTGCGACCAGGCCCAGCGCCGCCGCCAGCGCGAGCCACCCACCGGGTCGTGGCATGGCGGCATCATACGAACGGCGTGCGTCGGCCTTCGGATCTACCATCCGCCGTGGTGAGGGGCACGAACCACGA
>JBFKDA010000281.1:0-3828 GCA_041619955.1 Acidimicrobiia bacterium
CGTCCTGGCCGACATCGGCGACCGCGGCATGCTCGACGTGCTGGTGGAGGGGGGCCCGACGCTGGCCGGAGCGCTGTGGCAGACCGGCCTCGTCGACCACGCCGTGCTGTATCTCGGCGCCACGCTGGCCGGCGGCACGGGTCGGGCCGTATTCGCCGGTCCGTTCGCCACCCTCGGCGACGCCCGGCCCGTGGGTGTGGTCGGGCTGGGCAAGGTCGGCCCCGACGTGCGCGTCGAGCTGGAGCCGACCTGATGTTCACCGGGATCGTCGCCGAGCTGGGCCGCATCGCTGCCGTGGAGCCGACGCCGGCGGGCCGCCGACTGGTGGTCGAGGCCAAGCTGACCCGCGACGGCCTCGAGATCGGCGACTCGGTCGCCGTGAACGGGGCGTGCCTCACCGCCACCGAGCTGCGGCCCGACGGGTTCGTGGTCGAAGCCGTGCAGGAGACGCTCGACCGCACCAACCTCGGCGCACTCACCGCCGGCGAGGCGGTCGACCTGGAGCGACCGGTCCCGGTGGCGGGCCGCCTCGACGGCCACATCGTGCAGGGCCACGTCGACGGCGTGGGCACGGTGGCGTGGGTGCGGCCCGAGGGCGACGCCCGCCGCATGCGCGTCTTGCTGCCGTCCGGGCTGGCCCGCTACGTGGTGGAGAAGGGCTCGATCACTCTCGACGGCGTGAGCCTCACCGTGACCGCCGCCGACGACGACGGGTTCGAGGTAGCGCTGATCCCGCACACGCTGGACGTCACGGTGCTGGGGCGGCGGGCCGGCGGCGACGCGGTGAACCTGGAGGTTGACGTGCTGGCGAAGTACGTGGAGCGGCTGCTGGAGGACCGGCGATGAACCTGGCCACCATCCCCGAGGCGATCGAGGCCATCGGCCGCGGCGAGTTCGTCATCGTGGTCGACGACGCCGACCGGGAGAACGAGGGCGACCTCATCATCGCCGCCGAGAAGGTCACCGAGGAGAGCCTCGCCTTCATGGTGCGCTACACCAGTGGCCTGGTGTGCGTCCCGGTGGTGGGGGAGCGGCTCGACGAGCTGCGCCTGCCGCTGATGGTCGTGGAGAACACCGACAGCCACAAGACCGCGTTCACCGTCTCGGTCGACTACCGGTTCGGCACCACCACCGGCATCTCGGCGGCCGACCGGGCCGCCACCATCCGGGCGCTCATCGACCCCGACACCCAGCCGTCCGACCTGGCCCGCCCCGGGCACGTCTTCCCGCTCCGCTACACCGAGGGCGGGGTGCTGGTGCGGCCCGGCCACACCGAGGCCGCCGTCGACCTGGCCCGCCTCGCCGGCCTGTACCCGGCGGGCGTACTGTGCGAGATCGTCAACGACGACGGGACCATGGCCCGCGGGCACGACCTGGCGCGTTTCGCAAAGGAGCACGACATCCTCGTGGTGGCCATCGCCGACCTGGTCGAGTTCATGGCCGGTCCCCGGCGGCTGCGCCAGGCCGCCACCGCCAACCTGCCCACCGAGTTCGGCGACTTCCAGGTGGTCGGCTTCGTCGACGCCGACGACGGGTCCGAGCAGGTGGCGCTCGTCAGGGGCGAGGTCGGCGGGACGGAGCCGCCGCTCGTGCGGGTCCACTCCGAGTGCCTCACCGGCGACGCCCTGGGGTCGCTGCGGTGCGACTGCCGAGGCCAGCTCCGGGAAGCGCAGCGCCGCATCGCCGACGAGGGGCGCGGCATCATCCTGTACATGCGGGGCCACGAGGGGCGCGGCATCGGCCTGGTCCACAAGCTGGCGGCGTATGCGCTGCAGGACAACGGCCGAGACACCGTGGAGGCCAACCTGGAGCTGGGTCTGCCGGTGGATGCCCGCGACTACGGGCTGGCGGCCGACATGCTGCGAGCGCTGGGCGTCCGGCGGGTGCGCCTCCTGTCGAACAACCCCGACAAGCGGGCCGGGCTGGAGGGCCACGGGATCGACGTGGCCGAACAGGTCGACCTGCAGACCACCCCCACCGACGTGAATCGCGGCTACCTCACCGCCAAGGCCCGCAAGCTCGGCCACCGGCTCGACGTCGATGAGTGAGGCACCGCTGCGGGTCGCCGTCGCAGTGGCGACGTTCAACGCCCCCGTCACGGAGGGGCTGCTGCAGGGAGCGTTGTCGTACCTGGCCGAGGCCGGTGTGCCCGAGCCGGACGTGGTGCGGGTGCCGGGCTCGTTCGAGCTGCCCGTCGTCTGCCAGGCGCTGGCCCGCCAGGGGTACGACGCGGTGGTGGCGCTCGGGGCGGTGATCAAGGGGGAGACCGACCACTACGAGCACATCGCCACCCAGGCGGCACGCGGGTTGATGGACGTGGCGCTGCAGACCGGCGTGCCGGTCGGCTTCGGGGTGCTGACCACCCGCACGTCGGAGCACGCGGTCGAGCGGAGCCGGTCGGGTCCAGGCAACAAGGGGATCGAAGCGGCCGAGGCCGCGATCACCGCCGCCCAGGTGCTGCGGGGGATGCGGGCCGCTAACCCAGCCTGACCACCGCCCCGGCGATCGGGTCGCGCCACAGCACATCGCCGGCGTCGACCGCCAGGTCGGCCTCGGCGTCGCTGCGGTTGACGAGCACCCCGATCCGCTCCTCGCCCAGGGTGCGGGTGTAGGCGATCGCGTCGGCGCTCTGGCCCGTGAGCCGCCAGGCGCCGCGGCGCAGCGCCGGGTGCGCTCGCCGCAGGTTGGCGAGATCCGTGGTCAGCTGCAGCGTGTCCCGGTCCCAGCCGTCCTCGTCGTGCCACGGGAACGCGCCCCGCGACTGCGGCTCCTCCCCGCCGGTCAGCCCGACCTCGTCCCCGTAGTAGATGCTGGGGGCGCCCGGCATCGTCATCTGGAACAGGGTGGCGGCGCGGAGGCGGGTGGGCGCGTCGCCGGCGAGGTGCAGGAAGCGGGCGGTGTCGTGGCTCGACAGCAGGTTCTGATTGGTGGCGGTCACCTCGGAGGCGTAGCGGGCGAGCATGCGGTGGATGCCCGAGACGAATGCCGGAGTGTCGATGGTGCGGGTGGCGAACCAGTCGAGGCAGAGCGCCCGGAAGGTGTAGTTCATCGTGGCGTCGAACCGATCGCCCTGCAGCCACGGCATGGCGTCGCCCATCACCTCCGCCAGTAGGTAGGCGTCGGGGCGGGCAGCTTTGCAGGCCTCGCGGAATTCGAGCCAGAACTCCGAATCGACGTAGCGGGCCACGTCCATGCGCCAGCCGTCGATGTCGTGGCGGGTGAGCCAGTGGGCGGCGACGTCGAGGAAGTACTGGCGGGCCTCCGGGTTGGCGAGGTTGATGCGGGGGAGCGACGGCACCCCGTACCACGACTCGTAGGTGGTCGCGACCGCCATCCCGTCGTCGGCCCGCTCCTCCACGCTCACGCCCCATTCCCGGCACTTCGCAAGGTACGACTGGTAGGCGGCCGCCGTCTGCCAATCCTCGGCCAGGTGCGGACGGGTGACGATGCGGGGCGGCCAGTCGTGGACGACGAACCAGCCGGCGTAGTCGCTGTCGGGTCCGTTGGCGAGAAGGTCCTGGAAGGCGAAGAACAACGGGGAGCAGTGGTTGAAGGAAGCGTCGACGATGACCCGCATGCCGCCGTCGTGGAGCGCCGTGACGAGCGCGTCGAAGGCGGCGTTGCCGCCGAGCGCGGGGTCGACCTCGTAGAAGTCGACGGCGTCGTAACGGTGATTCGAGGGCGACGTGAAGATCGGGTTGAGGTAGACGGCGTCGACGCCCAGGTCCGCCAGGTAGTCGGCCCGCTGGGCGACGCCGACGAGGTCGCCGCCCTGGAACGTCAGCCAGTGCGGGGCGGCGCCCCACGGGTCGGCGCCGGGCGGGGTGA
>JBFKDA010000282.1:0-3776 GCA_041619955.1 Acidimicrobiia bacterium
CCCACCGGGATGGCGATCCTCGACGGCAACGGCCGGGTGGTCGAAGCCAACGACGCGATGGGCCGGCTCCTCGGCCGGCCGGCCGGCGAGGTCGTCGGGACGCTCTGGCGCCACCTCATCGCCGCCGACGACGACGTCCTTCCCCTGCTCGGGACCCCGAGCGCCCCCGCGCAGGTGCGCTTCCGCCGGGCTGACGGCAGCCCCCGATGGGGCCGGCTGGGAGCGTCGCCGGTGGAGGTCGGGCACGGCGAGAACCACGTCGTGATCACGCTGGAGGACGTCAGCGAGACGCTGTCGGTGCAGCGCCGCCTCGAGGAGCTGCTCGCCGAGAACGAGCGGCGGCTCCGGTACGAGGTGGCGATCGCCGAGTGCTCCAACGTCCTGCTGCGGGCGGTCAGCAACAAAGATCTCGACCCGGCGCTGCACGCCCTGCTGGACGCCGTGGAGGGGACCTCGATCTTCGTCGACATGAACGTCGACGACCCGGAGGCCGGCTTCTGCACGAGCCTCGTGCACGAGGTGTCGCATCGCGGCGCACCGCTGGACTTCGACGTGTGGGGAATGGTGCCCTGGGCGGAGCTGCCGGAGTCGCATGCGGCGCTCAGTCGCGGCGAGCTCTTCACGATGAACGTCAGCGAGCTGGGGCCGGTGGAGCGCAAGGTGTACGTGGACATGGAGATCCGCTCGGAGGCCAACGCGCCGATCTTCGTCGACGGGCAGTGGCTGGGGACCGTCGGGTTCGCCGACCGGCTCCGGGAGCGCACCTGGTCGGATTCGGAGCTGCGGCTGCTGCGGACGGCGGCCGGGATGATCGGGGCTTTCTGGGAGAAGCAAGAGGTCCGCGCCAGCCTCGAGCGGGCGGTCGCCGACGGCGAGCGCCGCATCCGGTACGAGCATGCCCTGTTCGAGGCCTCCCGGGCCCTGCTCATCACCGACGACGAGCGCGCCCTGCCCGCGGCCGTCGACGCGCTGCTGGGCGTGACCGAGGCCACCGACGCGTTCGTCGAGCGGAACCGGGAGCACCCGGAGCTGGGCTTGTGCACCGAGATGCTGCACAGCTCGACGCTGTGCGTGGACGGCACCATCGACCACATGGTCGACCCCTACTGGGACCTGGTGCCGTGGTCGGACATGCCCGACTCGTTCGTGCGCCTCAGCCAGGGCGAGCCGCACGCCTTCACCCTCGCCGAACTCGGTGCCACCGAGCGAGCCGTCTACGAACGGAGCCCGGCACCGTTCTCGAGCGAGATCGACATCCCGATATTCGTCGATGGCGTGTGGGCGGGCCTGGTGGGGTTCGCCGACCGCAACACCGAGCGGGCGTGGGACCCGACCGAGGTCCGGCTGCTGCAGACCGCCGCCGACATGATCGGCGCGTTCTGGTCCCGCCGCGAGTCGCAGGCGCGCATGCGCAGCCTCATGCGGTCGAAGGACGAGTTCCTGGCGAGCGTCAGCCACGAGCTACGGACCCCGCTGACGACGGTGGTCGGGCTGTCGGCGGAGCTGCGGGACCGCCCGGACGACTTCGCGCCCGCGGAGTCGGCGGAGCTGGTGGGGCTCATCGCCAACGAAGCTTCCGAGATGGCCAACCTGGTGGCCGACCTGCTGATCGCCGGCCGGGAGGAGATCGGCGGCGTGGCGGTGCACCCCGAGCCGATCGACCTGGACGACGAGGTCCGGGGGGTGGTCCGCTCGGTGCCGCACGACAAGCACGTGGCGGTGCGGGCGGCGGCCGCCGTCCGCGCCTGGGCCGACCCGGTGCGCACCCGCCAGATCGTGCGCAACCTCTTCACCAACGCGCTGCGCTACGGCGGCGACAACCTCCGATTCGAGATCTCCCGCGAGGAAGGCATGGTGTCGGTCTGCGCCATCGACGACGGCGAGCCGATCCCCCTGTCGGACCAGGCCCGGATCTTCGAGCCGTACCACCGCGCCCACCACACGCCCAGCCAGCCAGGCTCGGTCGGGCTCGGCCTGACCGTGTCCCGCCGCCTTGCCCGCCTCATGGGCGGCGACCTGGTGTATCGCGACGATGGCGCCAACGTGTTCGAGCTGACACTGCCCGCCGCGACCTGAACCCGCGTGGCGGGCCCAACCGGCCGGGATTACTTCTTGGCAGCCTCGTAGTACGGGTTGTCGCCCGATGCGTGGTCGGTGACGTCGACGACGCTCGCCACCTCCGGGATGGCCCCGACCAGCGCCTGCTCGATGCCCTGGGAGAGGGTGACGGTCGCCATGCCGCAGCCCTGGCACCCGCCGCCCAGGCGCAGGTAGACGGTGCCGTCCTCCACTGCGACCAGCTCGGCGTAGCCGCCATGGGAGGCGATCGCGGGGTTCACTTGGGCCTCGAGCACCTGCTGGACCCGGGTGACGACCGGATCGGACGGGTCGAGCGGCGGCGCATCGGCGCCGCGCACCGCCGGGCTGGGCGAGTTCGGATTGTCGATCGTGAGCCCGGGGTTGAGGAGGTCGCGGGACATCGCCAACCGGGCGTCGCGCAGGTTGGCGACGGAGTCCGCGGGGATCACGACGGGCAGCTCGCCGTGATGCTCGACCACGTCGCCGGGGCCGGCGTCCTCCAACCGGATCATGGCCATCTCGTAGCCGAACTGGCCCTGCTGGACGCCCGCGATGCGGATCGACAGAGCCAGCTCGGCGGCGTCCGGCTCCTGGGCGCGGATCTCGAGGATCTTGTCCAGCGCCTTCGCTTCGATATCCAGCACGCGTTCGTCGGCCATGGAGCCAGTGTACGGCTGTCCTCACGGCGCGCCACCGGAGCCACGCCGGGCCAAGGCTGTCGGTCCCCTTCCCGCTGAACCTTCCGCCGGCGCCGGCGGCGCGCCATCATGGCGCGAGATGCCGACCGCCGTGCTGATCCTCCCGTCGTCGACGTACCGGGCCGCCGACTTCCTCGCCGCGGCGGAGACGCTCCATGCCGACGTCGTCGTGGCCACCGAGGGCAGCCAGGCGCTCGCCGGCCAGATGGGCGACCGGCTGGTGCGTATCGACTGCCGCCGGCCCGAGTGGTCGGCGGATCGCGTCGCCCGGCTGGAGGGCATCGACGCGGTCGTGCCGGTCGACGACCAGGGCGTCGAAGTGGCCGCGCTGGCGGCGGCGCGGCTCGGGCTGGCCCATAACCCCCCGGACGCGGTGGCGGCGACCCGCGACAAGTCTGCGATGCGGCGCCGGTTCGCAGCCGCCGGCGTCGCCCAGCCCGCCTTCCGGGTCGCCGGCGGCCCCGAGGACGATGCTGCCACCGTTGCTGCCGAGCTCGGCTTTCCCGTGGTGGTGAAGCCGGTGTCGCTGTCGGCCAGCCGCGGCGTGATCCGGGCCGACGACCCGGCCGAGGCGGCGGCCGCCGCCGCCCGCATCCGCCGCATGGTCGGTGATCCTGCGGCCCCGCTGCTGGTCGAGCGGTTCACCGACGGACCCGAGTACGCGGTGGAAGGCCTCGTCACCGAGGGGCGGGTGACCGTGCTCGCGACCTTCGACAAGCCCGACCCGCTCGACGGCCCCTACTTCGAGGAGACCCTCCTCGTCAGCCCGGCACGGGTGTCGCCCCAGGTCGGCACGGCGCTGGCGGAGACGACCCAGGCTGCGGTCACCGCGCTCGGGCTCCGCCACGGCCCGGTCCACGCCGAGCTGCGCTGGCACCGTGGCGCGGCGGTGGTGCTGGAGGTGGCGGCCCGGTCGATCGGCGGGCTGTGCGGGCGGGCCCTGCGATTCGGCCTGCTCGGCGAGACGCTGGAGACCGTGCTGCTGCGCCATGCGCTGGG
>JBFKDA010000283.1:0-3769 GCA_041619955.1 Acidimicrobiia bacterium
CGTAGCGGGGGCGGGATTTGAACCCGCGACCTTCGGGTTATGAGCCCGACGAGCTACCAGACTGCTCCACCCCGCGTCGCTATGTGCACCGCATTGTACCGGAGGGGGCTGATCGCGCAAGACGCCGGAACGGTGTCAGTCCCGCTTCTTCTGTGGCCAGTACAGCGGCGACAGTACCTCCGTGCTCGCCACCCCCTTGTGGGAGGCCAGCATGTCGGCGACCATCTCCGCCCGCGCCTCGCTCACCGATACGGTGAGCACACCGGTGCCCTGCCCGGTCCGCTTGAAAGAGACCTGTTCGGCGTCCTCGTCGATCCGGCGGGTGAACTTGAGGATCGACTCGAGGCGGCCGGTGTCCTCGATGTGCACCTCGATCCGGTCCCGGACCTGGCGCTTGCGGCGGGCCACCGCCTCGTCGACGAACCGCATCGAGTACAGCACGGTGAGCGCAATGGTCGTTCCGGCGACCGCCAGGAACGGCCGCCCCGTGCCGGCCGCCATGCCGAGCGAGGCGACGACCCATAGGCCGGCGGCCGTGGTGAGGCCTTGCACGAAGGCGCCCTCCCGGAAGATGGCGCCGGCGCCGAGAAAGCCGATCCCGGTGACGATCTGGGCGGCGACCCGGGACTCGTCGCCACCTTCGAACCCGATCACCGACGTGATCGTGAACGCCCCTGCACCCACCGCCACAAGCGTGTGGGTGCGGACGCCAGCCGACTTCTGCGCCTGCTCCCGTTCGAAGCCGATGAGCGCCCCACACAGGGCCGCCAGCAGCAGCCGTCCGATTATCTGGACTTCGCTCACCGCGCCTCCTCCGACCGCCCCGGAACGATACCGGCAGAGCGCCGCCCGACACGGCCACCAGATCTGTCGCACCCTCCCCATACCTTCACCACCAGACCCAGAAGGGGAGAAAAGCGATGAGCCGCCGACGCCAGCGACCCCGCAATCCCAACAGCCGGAGGAGCAACAGGAGCATCAGGAACGGGAGGGTGCCCGGCCGCGCCATCCGGCAGGCGAACGCCCAGCTCGAGCACGCAGTCCGCCGCCACGGCTGGATGATCCAGTACGTCGGCGGGCCGGACTGCTCCATCCGCTCGTGCAACTGCGCTGTCGGCAAGGGCACCGGCCCACCATTCGCCTACACGGTCGGCTTGTTCGGCTTCCGCCACCCCGAGCTGCTCGTCTTCAGCGTGTCGCCTCAGCGGGCCGCCAGCGTGCTCAACGCCTTCGGCGAGGAGATACGGGCCGGCCAGGCGTTCCACGCAGGCGACGTCGTCGACATCGACGGGTGGGGTCACCGGGTCGTCTGCGAGGAGGTGCCCAACCCGGGCGAGATCGCCCTCGCAGCCAACCGCTTCTACCGGAGGCGGCGCCAGCAGTCGGTGCCGGTGCTGCAGCTCACCTACGACGACGACAACGGGAGCTACCCGTGGGAGGAGGGATACGCAGGAGACGAACAACCGAGGCCTGGCACGTTCAGGGCGTGACATCGGACGACGGGCCAAACACCTACGCCGGGTCGCGGTCCTCCGGCTCCTCGTCGTAGTAGTCCAGGCGGTCGGGCGGCAGCACCAGCGACGTCATGAGGTTCATGACGTGCGCCGTGATCCGCTTCAGGTAACGGAAGTACAGCGCCCGGGCCACCGCATCCGACGCCGACCCGTCCGACCGGTAGGCGGCCTTGACGTGGGCGTCGTGGTCGTCGAGGAAGCCATCGGCCTTGTCGATGAGGCGCTGCGCCCGCTCGACGTCGCGGTGTTCGAACACCTCGGCCGCGTCGTCGATGAGCTGGCCGACCGCGTCCCGGTAGTGCTCCAACTCGGCGCGATCCTCCGCCGCGTCGAAGTTGGCGCCGTATTTGGCGAGGTCGTAGATGTTCTTGGCGTAGTCGCCGATGCGCTCCACGTCCTTGACCACGCTCATGTACACGAGCACCAGGGGCAGGTCGACGGCGGCGGTCACCGAAGCGTGCAGCAGCAGGGCACGACGCACGTCCCGCTGCGCCTTGTTGATGCCCCAATCCGTCGACCGGACGGCCTGCTTGGCCTGCTTCGACTTGCCGCCGCCGAACACCGCCTCGGACGCCGTGTCGTAGACCACCCGGCTGTCGCGGACCATACCGACGATGGTCTCTTCGACCTCCTCGATAACCGAGTGGTCGGTGCGCTTGAAGAAGTCGAGCACCATCAGTCCCTCGCTCTCATAGCAAAACGATAACGACGAGCGGCACGGCAATGAACGCCACCGCAACGTAAGCGACGGCCAGCGACCGCCGGCCGACCGCAACGTCCGCGAGCTGCTCGGCCAGCCACACCGGCAGGTAACGCACCCGCGGCCAGGGGTAGATCAGCAGGATGCCAGCCAGGTTGAACAGGGTGTGGGTCACGGCGATCGTGAGCCCGTCGGTGGCGCCGGCGCCGAGGGCGGCCAGCAGTGCGGTGACCGTGGTGCCGACGTTGGCACCGAGCGTGATCGGGTAGGCGTTGCGCACCACGAGGATCCCTGACGCCACCAGCGGGATCAGGATCGACGTGGTGATGCTCGACGACTGCACCGCGATCGTCACCAGCATCCCCACCGCCATCCCAACGAGGCCGCTGCGGGCCAGCGCCGCGTTGAGGGAGCGCTCGATTCGCTCGGCGACCAGCACCCGCATGTTGCGGGTGATGAACGTCAGCGTCACGAAGATCAAGCCGACCCCGGCGACGATCCCGAGCACGGCCAAGGCCGTCTCGTTGGACAAGACCAGCTCGAATGCACCCTCGACCAGGTCGGCCGCCCAGCCGACCGCCCCCTTTATCGGGCTGTCGAAGCTGCCGCCCAGTTCCTTGCCACCGGTGATGAAGCCCGCCACGTCGGCGGCCGCCGTGGACAGGAAACCGGTCGCCACCTCGAGGGGCAGCAGCACCGCCACGGCCAGCAGGTTGAAGAAATCGTGCATGGTGGCCGCGGTCAGCGCCCTCCGGAACTCCTCGGTCTGGCGCATGTGCGCCAGCGACACGAGAGTGTTCGTGACCGTGGTGCCGATGTTGGCGCCCATGATCATCGGCACCGCCGAACCCACGTCCACCACCCCAGCCGCCACCAGCCCGACGATCGTCGCCGTCGTCACCGACGACGACTGCACCAGCACCGTCGCCAGGACCCCCACGCACAGCCCTGCGACCGGGTTGGTGACGTTGTTGAACAGCGCGTCGGTGAAGTCGCTGCCGAGCCCCTTGATGCCGCCTTCCAGCAGCTTGACCCCGGCCAGGAACACGTACAGCAGGCCGATCACGAGCAGGGCGCGCGCGGGCGCCGGGAGACGGCGGCGTTCGGCTGTGGTGGGGGCTGCCCCGGCCATGGAAGGGACGATCTCCGCAGCAGGCGGACCGCAGGCTCGCAGGGCGGCCGAGCTTGCGCAACTCGACACCACGAGCCTCGGACACCGCCCGGTGTGTCTCCCCTCCACCACTCCCGACCGCGCGGTCAGCACCGCCACCGCTCAGATCGCCGCCTCCGGCGTGGCAACGTCGGCCCACTCCTCCGGTCAGCAGGGCGCCAATGGCGAAGCCGCCGTCCCGCCACCTCCGGTACACCCCGGACGGCCGAAGCCCGCCAGCGGGATACGCCACGTCGCCGACACCGGCCGGCAGCGTCGGGTACACCATCGCCGTTCCCGGCCCCAGCCCCAGCATGGAGACAGCCCACACCCCGGATGACGACCCCGGCGCCGCCAGCCGATCGCAGCCGCTTGCGGCCCGCCCGGTCCACCAGCCGCCGGTGC
>JBFKDA010000284.1:0-3766 GCA_041619955.1 Acidimicrobiia bacterium
CGACAAGCCGGTGGTGGGCGACTGGGACGGCGACGGGATGGACGAGGTGGGGCTGCACCGGGAGTCGACGGGATTCTTCTACTGGCGCAACACGCTCGACACGGGCGTCGCCGACGGGTCGATCTTCTTCGGCGACCCCAACGACCGGTTCGTCGCCGGAGACTGGGGCATCGTCGACGACCGCGACACCCCGGCCGTGTTCCGCCCCTCCGCCGAGCGGTTCTTCTTCCGCCACACCCTCACCCAGGGCAACGCCGACCGTGAGCTGATCTTCGGCGATGCTCCGTGGCTGCCGGTGGCGGGTTTCTTCGGCGATCTCACCGCGTCGTGCGACGCCTCCTACCCGACGGTGTGCATCCCGCCGCCACCCCCGGACCTGTCGTGCGCCGACATCCCGCATCGGGACTTCACGGTGCTCCAGCCCGACCCCCACGGCTTCGACGGCAACAAGGACGGGGTCGGCTGCGAGACGTGACCCCGGCCGGTCAGGCCCAGCGGCGGACGGTGGCCTCGATGGTGTCGGAGCCGAGCGCCCGGGCCACCGACACCCGGAAGTGCCCGTCGACGACGAAGTAGCGGCCGGCGACCTCGTACAGCTCCACCGGGTCGTAGCCGGCCAGGTGGTGCGCCCGGGCGTAGGCCCGCTTCCACCGCCCGAGGATGCGGGTGGTGGCCGGATAGAAGCCGCGGGTGAAGAGGCCGTCCTTGGCGACGCTGCCGACGATCAGGTCGAGCCGGACGGTGGCAGCGTGCACGTCGCTGCCGGGCAGCAGTCCCAGCCGCCCGGCGGCCTCGTCGAACGGGACCAGCGTGCTGCGGCGGCCGTGGAGCCGGTCGCGCCACACCTGGCGCCGCGCCTTGCGGCGCATCGCGGTGAACGACTGCTCGGCCGGCTCGCTCCAGAACGCCGTGGTGTTCCACGGCCGGTCGGTCTGGAGGGTCATGGCGGTGCTCCCCTCGCTGCATCTCGTACAACCCCTGACGACCGGCCCCCTGTTCCCGTGACAGATAGCGGCCCGACGACGCACCGGGGGGCTCCCGACCTAGAGGCACACGGCTGGCATCATGGCGAGCACCGATTGGGCGACGGACGCTTCTCTGCAAAGGTGGGCTCCATGCGATCCGAAGCCGGAGCACGGCACGCCGGACGCCAGGCGGCGGCACGCACCGCCGGCCGCCCCGGCGGTAGCGACCGGCTCACGCCGAGCCTCGCCGTCGCCGGATGAGCATGCGCGGGATGCGCGTCGCGGGACGAGTGGCTATCGCGTCGATCATGGCACTGGCGCTGACTCCGGCCGCGCCGGCCACCGCCCAGGAGGAACCGTCGGAGCCACCGCCGATGATCGTCATGGCCCGCGCAACGTGGGACACCGGCTGGTTCCAAGCCGAGGTCTACCGCCAGCTGTTCAACCGCCTCGGCTACGCCGTCGCCGGCCCATCGACCATGGAGAACAGGGATTTCTACGACGCCGTCGCCGCCGGGGAGGTGGACCTGTGGGTCAACGGGTGGTTCCCGCTGCACGAGCCCCTCCTCGATCCCGACGACCCGGTCGAGCTGGTGGGGACCCAGGTCGACGACGGGGCGCTCCAGGGCTACTTCGTCGACAAGCGCACGGCAGAGGAGCTGGGCATCACCAACCTCGGGGACATGGCCGACCGCGACATCGCCGCCCGCTTCGACGTAGACGGTGACGGGCGAGCCGACCTGATCGGCTGCAACCTGGATTGGACCTGCGCCGAGACAATCGACCATCACCTGGACGTCTACGGGCTGACCGCCTCGGTCGAGCACGTGCAGGGCGACTACTCGCCGCTCATGCGCGACGCCATCGTTCGGTCGCGGGCGGGCGAGCCGATCCTCTTCTACACGTTCACCCCCAACTGGACCGTCGGGGAGCTGGTGCCGGGGAGCGACGTGGTGTGGCTGGAGACGCCCTTCCCCTCGCTTCCGGAGGGGGCCTCCGGCGAGGACCGGACGTCCGTGCCCGGCCTCGCCGGATGCGCCAACGACCCGTGCCAGACCGGCTGGCCGCCGAACGACATCCGGGCCGTGGCGAACGCCGACTTTCTCGACGCGAACCCGGCCGTGCGGCGGCTGCTGGAGCAGGTGACGATCCCGCTCGGCGCCATCTTGGACCAGAACGCCCGCATGGTGGAGGGCGAGGGCGACCCGGCCGACATCCGCCGCCACGCCGCCGAGTGGATCACCGCCAACGAGGCGACGGTCGCCCGCTGGCTCGACGCAGCCGATCCCGGCGCCGTGCCGCTCGCCGGCAGCGTGGGCGGTCCCGGGACCGGGACCGGGGCCACGCTGCGGATCGCGGCTCGGCCCCTCGCCCCGTTCGTCATCTACGACAACCGCACCTACGGGGGATTCGAGATGGAGCTGGCCGAGCTGCTCGCGGCGAGCCTCGGCCGCGAGGTCGAGGTGTACGCTGCCGACACCGTGGCCAAGCAGCTCGACGACGTCGCCCGCGGCGCCGCCGATGCGGCCATCGGGGGCGTCGCCATCACCGAGAGCCGCGAGGAGCTGATCGACTTCACGCTCCCGGTGCTGAACACCGGGCTCACGATCCTCGTACCTACCGACGGCAGCGAAGGCCTCTTCGGTCGGATGCGCAGCTTCTGGAGGACCATCCTGGCTTCCGACCTCCCGTGGATGCTGGTCGTCTTCGGCCTCGCGCTGCTGGTGGCAGCGCACCTCATCTGGCTGTCGGAGCGCCGCAGGAACCCGGACTTCGCCGAGGACTACGGGCGCGGTATCTGGGACTCCTTCTACTGGTCGGTCGTCACCGCCAGTACCGTGGGATACGGCGACAAGGTCGCCCGGGGCCACACCGGACGATTGCTGGCGCTGGTGTGGATCGCCGCCGGCACGCTGGTCTTCGCCACCTTCACCGCCGCCATCGCGTCGGCGCTCGCCGTCGAGGAGATCCAGGGCACGATCGCCGGCCCGACGGACCTCCCCGGCCACCGGGTAGCGACCGTGGCCGACTCCGCAGGGCAGGCCTACCTCTCCGCCCACGGGGTCGGGCCGATCCTCGTCCCGGACATCGAGCGCGCGTACGAGCTCGTCGACGCTGGCGAGGCGGACGCAGTCGTGTTCGACGCGCCCGTGCTGCGGTTCCACGTCACCCGTGAGGGCGACGGCGACGTGCTGACGGTCGGGCCCGAGTTCGAGAGCGTGCAGTACGGCATCGTGCTGGCCCAGGGCGCGCACGAGCTACGGGAGGACCTGAACCGGGCCCTCCTCGACCTCGTCGAGAGCGGCGTCTACGAACGGCTCCACGAGAAGTGGTTCGGGTCGGCGACCGAGTGACGGCGGTTGCCGGCGACCGGGGTCACCCGACTCGGGTCAGGAGCCTCGCGCCATGGCGAGCCACGAATCGACCAGGTCGCGATTGTCCTCGATCCAGGCGGCGGCGTCGGCGCGCACCATCTCGTCGGTGTACTCGTCCTCCGCAACCATCCTGGCGTTCTGGTCGGCGATGTCCTGGAGGGGGATCTCGACCACCTCGAGCAAGCGCCGGATCGGCGGGTTCTCCTCGAGGAACTCCTTGTTGGCCACCGCCCGGATATCGTTCACCGGCCAGCCGAGCTGGCAGGGGTCGCCGGCGGCGCAGCCCGCCAGCCCGGCCACGGAGGTGTCGGCTTCTTCGTCGGACAGCGCCGGTGACTCCAGCCAGACCACGTCGGTGCCGGGCACGAGCACGTCGATCGTCCAGTTCGGCGTCCAGGTGTAGAACAGCACCGGGTCGCCGGCCTC
>JBFKDA010000285.1:0-3760 GCA_041619955.1 Acidimicrobiia bacterium
ACCGACGGCGCCCCCAACCCGACGACCGGCTACACCGTCGTCACCGCCGCCGACATCGACGCGGCCGTCAACATGGCCAAGGGCTGCCCGATCCTCGACGACGGCGGCTCGGTGGAGGTGGCCGAAGCCTTCCCGATGTAGCGCCCCGCCGGGCCGCCCGGTCGCGCGGCAGCGGCGCCGTCGGGCGGCCTCGGCTCAGCGCTCCTCGTGCGGCCGGAACGACGGCGCCGCCCGCCCGCGACCGGCCGCGACGGCGGGCCGCGGCGTCAGCCGGCCGTGAAGCGGAACCGATCGACCGAGCTGTTGCGCCCCACGGATGCGCTGTCGGTGGTCCCCAGGTCGACCGAGAGCTCGCCGGTGATCGCACCGGTCGCCGACGTGGCGCGAACCTGCGACCGCTGCCGGAACGTCGAGAACCCGAACGGCGAGTGCTGCGTACCCCGGAAGGTGCTGGGGAAGATCCGACCGGTGGTCTCGTCCCAGTCGATCGCCACCGTCACGAGGAACGGGCCCAGCGGCTCGCAGTCGGGGAACGGCGCCGGCCCGAACGTGCACTCCTGGCCGAACAGCTCGACGTCGACCTCGACGGACGCCGAGAACGTGCCACCGGCCGCGTCGAGTGAGTACTCGTCGGGAGCAAGCGCCGCGAAGCCGGACAGGTCGACGAATCCGTCGTCCTCGAACTCGAACACGAAGATGTCGAAGAACACGTCCTCGAACGTGTCGCCGCCCACCGTGAGCTCGCTCTCGTTGAGGAACGCGTCTGTGAACTTGGCCGTGTCCTCGCCCACCTCCGCCCAGGAGGCGATCGCGGTGGCGCCGTCGGATTCGAACTGCTCCGGCTTCATCGCTTGCGCCGCCGCCGGGATCACCATCACCATCGCGACCGCAACCACTACTACCCACACACGTCGCATCGGCCAACCTCCCTCGTACTGGATCCTCCCTCGACCCTAGCGGTGGGGGCCGGCGCGGTTCGGGGGCAGCGGATCGGACTCTCGGGTGCGACGCCTGCTCGGCGGAGCGCATATGCTCGGCGAAGGGGAGTCCTGCACCCGAGGGGGGAAGTCACGATGGTCGCATCACGAGAGCCGACACCGAGCGACCGGCAGGGGTTCAACCGGCGGTGGTTCGCCCCCAACCTGCACCGGGTCTACATGCCGACGACGGCGGCCGAGGTCGTCGCCGCGTGGCGGGACATCGTGGCGAGCGGCACCGGCGGGCCATCGACGACCCAGATCACCAGCGGGCGGCACTGCTACGAGAACTTCGTGTACCGCGACGAAACGACGGCGATCGTCGACGTCACCGGCCTGAAAGGCTACGGCGACGACCCCGACCACGGGCTGTACATCGACGTCGGTTACGGCAACTGGGACATGTACCGGATCTTCAACAACGTGTTCGACCGCACCCTCCCGGCCGGGTCGTGCTACTCGGTGGGGCTGGGTGGCCACATCACCGGCGGCGGCTACGGCCTGCTCTCCCGCCAGTTCGGGCTGACCGTCGACCACCTCACCGCCGTGGACGTCGTCGTCAAGGCCGGCCCGCAGCCGGAGCTCGTCACCGCCTCGGCGGCCGAGAATCCCGAGCTGTTCTGGGCGCTGCGCGGCGGGGGCGGCGGCAACTTCGGCATCATCACCCGCTACTACTTCGGCGAGCCGCCCCGCTCCCCCGTCACGTTCTACTCCAACGCCGCCACCATCGACTGGACGGCCCCCGACGGCACGACGCTGCCGGAGGGGACCTTCGCCGAGCTGCTCGACCTCTTCTCGGCGATGACCACCGACTCCCAGGGCGGGCCGGTGCCCGACTTCGACATCTTCCACCTCAACCACCAGGCGGCGGGCAGCATCGTGTGGTCCATGTACCGGTTCGACGTCGCCGGTGACGCGCGATCGGAACGCGACCACGCCGAGGCCGCGGCGGAGGCTTTCGGCCAGCGGTTCGCGCAGCTCGGCGACGTGGTCCCGCTGGCGGAGTTCGACGGGCCCATCCACGGCCATCCCTGGCACGGCACCGCGGCGGCGCTCGTGCCCGCCGACCCCGACTCGAGCTTCCGCCAGTACACGTTCCTCGAGGGCCTGCAGAACACCAACGGGTCGGGTCCGAACCGGTTCGGCAAGTACAAGTCGGCCTACATGAACAAGGCCTTCACCGCCGACATGGCCGCGGCGCTGTACCAGGGCCTCACGACGACGCCGGAGCACCCGCCGGGCCTCGACATGTCACAGAGCCTGTGCCAGGTCGACGCGTACGGGTGCGCCATCAACCAGGTCGCCCCGGATGCCACGGCGATCCCGCAGCGGTCGTCGATCATGAAGCTCCAGTACCAGACCTACTGGGACGACGACGGCCCGGTGGGTGACAGCGACCCGGCGCAGGCGGCCGCCCACGTCGGCTGGGTCAACGCCATGTACACCGACGTGTACGCCCCCTACGGCGGCTTTCCCGACCCCCGCCAGGACCCGACCGGCACCGTCGACGGGTGCTACTTCAACTACTGCGACAGCGACCTCGGCACCAACGACGGCTCGGGCCCCGGCATCGACCACGCGCTGTCCCTGTACTTCAAGGACAACGCGCCGCGGCTGGCCGCCGTCAAGGCCGAGTGGAACCCGGAGAACTGGTTCCGGAGCGCCCAGTCGATCCCGGTCTGACCGACGGCTCGCAAGTACACTCGCTGCTCGGTCTGGAGACGAGGCAGGGTGGCGCAGCGCAGGCCCCGTATCTTGCTGGCGACCACTTCGCCGCTGCTCCCTGCGGATTCCGGGGGCCGCATCTACACCTGGCGGCTGGCCGAGTTGCTGGCCGACCGGGTCGACTTCCACCTGCTCGCCATGGCCACCGACGACGAGCGGGCCGAGCTCGACCGGGGCGGCACGCGGCTCCTCGACGAGTACCACACCGTGTTCCGCTCGGTCCACGTCGTCGACCGCCCGCCGCTGCCCGCCCAGCTCGGCCGCGCCGGGGTGGCTCGCCACTTGGCGTTCCATGCCCGCCACGGCCTCCCGCTGATGGACGTGTCGAGCTACACCCCCGAGGCCGTGGCGGTGGGGCGCCGGCTCGCGACGGCCGGCGCCGTCGACCTGCTGGAGGTGGACCACCTCCACATGGCGTTCATGCGCCGGTTCGTGCCGGAGGTGCCGGCGGTGCTCGTCAACCACAACATCGAGGGCGACCTGTACCCGTTCTGGCCTACCACCCGCTGGTCGGGCCCGGAGCTGGCGGCCTGGAAGGCGTTCGGGCGGCTCTCGCGGCGCAACGCCCACCGGATCGAGATCGGCAACGCGTTCGGCTTCGCCGCCAAGGTGTTCATCTCCCCCGTCGACGCGGCGCGGGTGGACGACTCGGTGCCGAAGCGGGTGGTGCCGCTCCCGGCCGCCCCGGAGGGCGGCGCGCGGCACTTCGACGACGACGGGCCGGCACGGGTGCTGTGGCTGGGCGGGTTCGACTGGCCCCCGAACGCCGAGGCGGCTCGCTGGCTGGGGGCAGAGGTGTGGCCGCTGGTACGGGAAAAGGCGGCGCCCGGCTCGATCGAGCTGCACCTGATCGGGCGTGATCCCCCGGCCGGCCTCGCCGCGCTGCTGCCGGACGCCACCTTCCACGGCTACGTCGACGACGTCGACGGGTGGCGGGCCGGGGCGGACGCCCTCGCCGTGCCGATCCGCAGCGGCAGCGGCGTACGGGTGAAGGTGATCGAGGCGCTGGCGTCCGGCCTGCCGGTGGTGACCACCCCCAAGGGCTGCGAGGGCCTGCC
>JBFKDA010000286.1:0-3755 GCA_041619955.1 Acidimicrobiia bacterium
ATGGGCCGCCCGGCCATCAACACGGTCGTCAACAGCTCGGGCCCGGTGGTCGGTGCCCCCTCGGCCGCCAAGAACGTCTACAACGCCGCGCACCCGGCCGACGACGTCGCCGACTTCACCGGTGCGGTGATTGCGGCGCTCCAGGCGTACTCGGCGCTCGACGCCGAGGGGCCGTACTCGACGGCCGAGGCCGCCGCCCTGGCGGGCGTGCTGCTGCCGGACGTGCTGACTTTCGACAAGAGCAGCGGTCTGCCCGCACCGCTGAACGGCCGGGACCTCGACGACGACGTGATCGATGTCGAGCTGAACATCGTCACCGGCGGCGACCCGCTCGGACTGTTCCCCGGTCGCGACGCCACGGGCGGGATCACGACCGACGGCATCGGCCCCCACACCGACCTGCTGGCAGACTTCCCCTACCTGGGCGACCCGCACTGAGGTCAGGCCATCGCCGGCACCGGGACCACGCCTCGCACGCTGGTCCCGGCGCCGGGGGCCGACTCGACCGTGCAGCGGCCCCCGACCACGTCGGGCCGGTCGTACATGTTGACGACGCCCGCGCCCGGCGGCGCGGTCTCCGGGTCGAAGCCTGCGCCGTGTCACGCACCTCGAAAGACCGCGAGCCGCACTCGTCCCGCAACTGCACCGTGACCGTGGCGTCGCCTGCGTATTTCGTGGCGTTCTGGAGCGCCCCCAGCATCGTGAAGTAGACCGCGGCGTCCACCTCGGGGGGGAACGCATTTACAAGGAAGAGGTCGCTGGTTCGAGTCCAGCAACGCCCACCAGAGAATCGTCCGATATCTATTGAGGATTCGCAGGTGCAACTCGTCCCCAAGGCCGACCTTGATGATCCTGCTCTCGTTGGGCGTGTACCCCGGGGGCGAAGCTACCTGGCAACCCATTGCCGGCGTATGGAAGTAAGGACAACGGGCGTCGAAGCCGCCACGCCGCTGGGTTGGCGCGCCCAACGACCGCCTGCACAAACCGCGACCTCTGATATGGTCGGAATCGTGGGCCGGATCATTGGTGGTGTCGTGGCGGGCGGGATCCTCGTCGTGATGCTCGCCTCCGGCGCCCTGGCGACTGGCACCGAGAGCGTCGGCGTGGTCGACACCGGCCAGGGCCAATGGCACCTCCGCCACGCCGACGGCCACACCACCCGCTTCTTCTTCGGCAATCCCGGCGACACGCCGCTGGTGGGCGACTGGGACTGCGACGGCGTCGACACCCCCGGCCTGTTCCGCGTCGCCGACGGGTTCGTCTACCTCCGCAACTCCAACAGCCAGGGCGTCGCCGACGTCCGGTTCTTCTTCGGCAACCCGTTCGACGTGCCGATCGCCGGCGACTGGGACGGCGACGGCTGCGACACCGTGTCCCTGTACCGGCCCATGACCCAGCAGTTCTTCATCGTCAACGAGCTCGGCTCGGAGGACGGGGGCCTCGGCGCGGCCGACTTCTCATTCGTGTTCGGCAACCCCAACGACCAGCCCGTCGCCGGCGACTGGGACGCCGACGGCAGCGACGAGGTGGGCCTGCAGCGCATCAGCGCCGGCCTCTTCTACTGGCGCAACTCGCTGACCACCGGCATCGCCGACGGCTCGATCATCTTCGGCAACCCAGGCGACGAGTTCGTGGCCGGCGACTGGGGGCCGCAGGACGGACGCGACACCCCGGCGGTGTACCGGCCCGGCGACGCCACCTTCTACTTCCGCCACACGCTCACCCAGGGCATCGCCGAATCGCAGCAGCAGTACGGGGTGGGGTACATGCTGCCCGTCGCCGGCGACTTCGGCCTGCCCGACGAGCCGTTCGCCGGCCGCAGGTGGGTCACCCAGACGATGGACACCGACGCCGGCCGCTTTGCGTCGATGGCTTTCGGGCGCGACGGCAAGCCGCTGATCGCCTATGGCGCCAAGGTCGCCGGCAGCGCCATCGAGCACCTCGGCTTCGCCCGGTGCCTCGACTGGGACTGCCTCAGCCGCGGGCTCGCGAACACCGGAGAGCGGGTGAACGACCACACCTCGGTCGCCGTCGCCCCGGCGGGACCGGTGGCGACCTACCACGACTTCCCCAACCAGCTCCTGAAGCTGGTCCGCTGCCTCGACCCGGGGTGCGTGCGCAGCGAGCACGTGGCGATCGCCGCCCGCGGCGTGCTGAGCGCGCTCACCGTTCTCCCCGACGGCCGGCCCATCGCCGCGTACCTCGACTCGTCGCCGGTCGACCTCAACGCGGTGACGTGCGAGCTGCTGAACCTCGACCGGCTCAACCGCACCTGCCCGGCGCCCGAGGTGAACCTCCTCGACTTCGGCGGTGCCAACTTCGAGGTGATGGACGTCACGATCGGCAGCGACGGCCTCCCGGTGGTCAGCTACATGCGCCAGTCCGACGACAACGAGGCTTCCACCGAGGACCTGTTCGTCTACCACTGCGCCGACCCGACGTGTCGCGCCGGCCGCAAGAGCCTGGTGACCACGATGTTGCCTGCGCTGGGGGGCACGGGTTTCACCAGCATCGCCGTCGGCGCCGACGGGCTGCCGATCGTTGCAGCAGGCGGTGCTCCTGGTACGCCGGGTAGCTCGTCCGGCAACGGGCTCGTGACCGCCGCGTGCGCCGACCTCGCCTGCACGGCGGCGACGGTCGTCCGCAACGGACCGGCCGGGTCGCCGGTGTCGTTCGTGAGTGTGGACATCGGGCCGGACGGCCTGCCGCTGGTCGCCTACCGCAACGACGTCGCCCAGCGCCTGGAGCTGCTGCGCTGCCTGACGCCGCGCTGCGATGGCGCCACCGAGACATTCGTGGTCGACGGCACCGGCGACACCGGCCTGTTCGCGTCGCTCGGGGTCGACCCGTTCGGCACGCCGTGGATCGCCTACTACGACCGCGGCGGCGACCGGCTGCGCCTCGCCCACCTCGTCCCCTAAGGGCGTTCCGGCCTCGCCGCTGCCGGGCTGCGGCACCGTCGCGCGCCCACCAGGCATTACCTACGTTTTCGCGACCTCAGAAGTACGCTGACGCAGTTCCGTCAACTAGGGGACCGTTTGACGTCGGTTGATGCCGTCCGTATCGAACCAGGCGAGCTTGGGCTGTCCCCAGGCGCGCCTGGAACGTTCGCCGTCACCGTCTACAACAGCAGCGACATCATCGAGGGCTACTCGGTCTCGCTGATCGGGCTCGACCCGGCGTGGGTGGCCGTGGACCCTGCCCCGCTCCGCCTCTTCCCGGACAACGAGGGCGTCGCCACGGTGGCGGTCGTGCTGCCCAGCGGCTACCCGGCCGGCAACCACGTGATCGGGGTGAAGGTCACCGCCGACGCGTCCGGGCGGGAGTGGCTGGGAGAGGTGACGCTGGCCGTCGCGCCGATCACCGCTGCCACGCTCAGCGTGACCCCGGCCACCGTCACCGGCAAGAGCCGGGCCCGCTTCACCGTCGCGGTGCAGAACCACGGCAACCTGCCGCTCACGGTGGCACTGGAGACCACCGACCCGGAGTCGGCGGTCACCACCGAGTTCGTGCCGCCCTACCTCGACGTGGGAGCCGCGCAGCGGGCCACCGCGGAGATGACCGCCAGCGGCAAGCGCCCCTGGGCGGGCTCGCCCGCGCCCCGGCTGATCACCGTGGTCGGGCGGGGCCGCACCGAGCCGCTGGAGGCGCTGGTCACCTTCATGCAGAAGGCGATCGTCCCGTCGTGGATGGTGACGCTGCTCGCCCTCCTGCTGGTGCTCATCGCCTGGATCCTCGCGCTGGTGTTCGGCGTC
>JBFKDA010000287.1:0-3747 GCA_041619955.1 Acidimicrobiia bacterium
CCCGCCTGTACCCGCAGCTCGACGATGTCGCCGTCGACGGGGGAGCGGATCTCGTTCTCCATCTTCATCGCCTCCAGCACGCACAGCGGCTGGTTGGCCTTGACGGCGTCGCCAGCCTTGCGATGGACCTTGACGATGGTCCCCTGCATCGGCGCCACCACCACCCCGGCGTCCTCGGCGGCCGGTGCCTTGCGCTCCAGCTTGGGTGGGCGGCGCCGCGGCGCCGCCGGGCCGGCGGTGGGGGCGACGACCTCCGGCGTCCACAGCCGGACCTCGAAGCGGCGGCCGCCGACCTCGACGGTGACGTCCCGCTCGATGAGGTTCTCGTCGGCCGGGAGGGTCGGCGCGACCGGGCGGGAGAGCCCGGACAGGTCGACCTCGTCCTCCATGAACTTCGTGTGGTGTGCCCCGGCGAGGAACGTCTCGTTGCCGAGCACGAGCTGGTGGGCGGGGATCGTGGTCGGCACGCCGGTGATCTCGAACTCGGCCAGCGCCCGCTGCGCCCGCTTGATGGCCGCCTCCCGGTCGGACGCCCACACCACGAGCTTGGCGATGAGGTTGTCGTAGTACTGGGAGATCCGCGAGCCGGCGGTCACCCCGCTGTCGACCCGCACCCCGAAGCCGTTCGGCTCCCGGTAGGCGACGATCGTGCCGGGGTTCGGCAAGAAGTTGCGGGACGGGTCCTCGGCGTTGATCCGCAACTCGATGGCATGGCCGTTGGGCACCGGCGTGTCGGTGATCGACAGGTCCTCGCCGGCGGCCACCCGGAACTGCTCGTGCACGAGGTCGACGCCGGTGACCATCTCGGTGACCGTGTGCTCGACCTGGAGCCGGGTGTTCATCTCCAGGAAGTAGAACTCCTCGCCGTCCCGGTCGAGGAGGAACTCCACCGTCCCGGCGTTCCGGTAGCCGGCGGCCTCCGCCACCGCCAGCGCGGCCTTGCCCAGCGCCGCTCGCTGGTCGGGCGTGAAGCCGACCGCGGGGGCCTCCTCGATGAGCTTCTGGTGGCGGCGCTGCACCGAGCAGTCGCGCTCGCCGAGGAATACGCCGTTGCCGTGGTCGTCGAACACGATCTGCGCCTCGATGTGGCGGGGCTTGGTGAGGTACTTCTCGACGTACACCTCGGGATCGCCGAAGTACATGTCGGCCTCCCGGGCCGCGCTCTCGAAGGCCCGCTCCAGCTCCTCGGCCTCCCACACGACCTTGAGGCCCTTGCCGCCGCCGCCGTGGGCGGCCTTGATCGCCACCGGGTAGCCGTACTCGTCGGCCACCGCCCGCACCGCGGCCGCGTCCTCGAGCGCGTCGAGCGTGCCCGGCACCCCCCGCACGCCGGCCTTCTCGGCGGCCTTGCGGGACGAGATCTTGTCGCCCATGCTGGCGATGGCGTCGGGGGGTGGGCCCACCCAGACCAGGCCGGCGTCGAGGACCGCGGACGCGAAGTGGGCGTTCTCGGCGAGGAAGCCGTAGCCGGGATGGACCGCCTCGGCACGCGCCTCGCGGGCGATGGTGACGATCCGGTCGATGTTGAGGTACGACTCCGACGCCGGCGCGGTGCCGACGTTCCACGCCTCGTCGGCCAGCTCGACGTGCAGCGCGTCGCGATCGATCTCCGAGTAGATCGCGATCGTCCGCATGCCGAGCTCCTTCGCCGCCCTGATCACGCGGACGGCGATCTCGCCGCGGTTGGCGATGAGCACGGAATCCATGGCCGGCATCCTACCGGGCGGTCCCGGCACGCTCCGGACGGGTGAAACGCCCCCTCCCGCCGGCTGCGCCGGAGGACTGCTGCCCGAAGGGGGGAGAGGTCAGAGGGGGATGTTGCCGTGCTTCTTGGGGGCCATCGACTTGCGCTTGTTGCGCAGCATGTCGAACGACCGGATCAGCCGCGGCCGGGTCTCCCGCGGCTCGATCACCTCGTCGACGAACCCCCGCTCGGCCGCGACGTAGGGGTTGTTGAACCGCTCCTCGTACTCGTCGATGAGCTGGCGGCGGCGCTCGCCCGGGTCGTCGGCGCCGGCGAGCTCGCGGCGGTGGATGATGTTGACCGCCCCCTGCGCGCCCATCACCGCGATCTCGGCCGTCGGCCACGCGTAGACGACGTCGGCGCCGACGCCGCGCGAGTTCATCACCAGGTACGCACCGCCGTACGCCTTGCGGGTGATCACCGAGATGCGGGGCACGGTCGCCTCGCAGAACGCGTACAGGAGCTTGGCGCCGTGGCGGATGATGCCGCGGTGCTCCTGGTCGACGCCAGGCAGGAACCCGGGCACGTCGACGAACGACACGAGCGGTACGTTGAAGGCGTCGCAGAACCGCACGAACCTGGCGCCCTTCACCGAGGCGTCGATGTCGAGCGTGCCCGCCAGCACCGCCGGCTGGTTGGCCACCACCCCCACCGTGTGGCCGTCGAGGCGGGCGAAGCCGACGACGATGTTCCCGGCGAACCCCTCGTGCACCTGATAGAACTCGCCGTCGTCGACGACGCCGCCGATCAGCTCCACCATGTCGTACGGCTGGTTGGCCGAGTCGGGGATGATCGTCGTCAGCGCTTCCTCCGCCCGGTCGGGCAGGTCGGTGGGCGTGAAGTACGGCGGCGTCTCCATGTTGTTCGCCGGGAGGAACGACAGCAGGTAGCGCACCTCGTCGAGGGCGGCCCGGTCGTCGGTCGCGGTGACGTGGGTGACGCCCGACCGCGACGCGTGGCTGTGCGCCCCGCCCAGCTCCTCCATCGTCACGGCCTCGCCGGTGACGGTCTTGATGACGTCGGGCCCGGTGATGAAGAGGTGCGACGTCTCCCCGACCTGGTACACGAAGTCGGTCATGGCCGGCGAGTACACCGCGCCCCCGGCGCACGGCCCCATGATCACCGACACCTGCGGGATGACGCCGGACGCCCGCACGTTCCGGTAGAAGATGCGGCCGTAGCCGTCGAGCGCCGCCACCCCCTCCTGGATGCGGGCCCCGCCGGAGTCCTTGAGCCCCACCACCGGTGCCCCCACGTCCATCGCCATGTCCATGACCTTGCAGATCTTGTCGGCAGTCACCTCGCCCAGGCTGCCGCCGGCGCGGGTGAAGTCCTCCGCGAAAACGAACACGGTGCGGCCGTCGACCGTCCCCCACCCGGTGATGACCGCGTCCCCGAGCGGGTTGGCCGACGCCATCGCGGCGACGCCCGGCCGCTGCCGGCCGAACATGTCGACTTCCTGGAACGAGCCCTTGTCGACCAGCAGCGCGATCCGCTCCCGGGCTGTGAGCTTGCCGGTCTCGTGCTGGCGGTCGAGCGCGCGGACGCTGCCCGGCGCCAGCGCCTCCTGGCGCAGCGCCCGCAGGCGCTCGATCTTCTCCTCCGTGGACACGCGTACCCTCCGGCCGGATGCTTGCAGCCTATTACTTCGAGCCCACCGTGGGGAGCACGCAGGACGTCGCGTACGAGCGGTACGCCGGCGAGCCGCTGCTCGTGCGGGCGGACCACCAGACATCCGGTCGCGGCCGGGGCGGCAACCCGTGGTGGGAGGCCGGCCGGGGCCTGTACGCGTCGCTCGCCTGGGAGCCGTCCTGGCCGCCCGCCGACCGCGCCCGGCTCTCGCTGGTGGCCGGCCTGGCCGTGCGGGCAACGCTGCCCGGGCGCGTCGGTCTGAAGTGGCCCAACGACCTCGTCGATGGCGGCGCTCGCAAGGTCGGCGGCCTGCTGCTCGAAGCCCGCGGGGACGTGGTGGTCGCCGGGCTCGGCGTCAACCTCTGGTGGCC
>JBFKDA010000288.1:0-3740 GCA_041619955.1 Acidimicrobiia bacterium
ATCCTGGAACGCGTCGTCAACCAACTACGCGACGCCGGGTTCGACCGCCTGACGTTCGCCGTCGGCTACCTGGCCGAGCTCATCCGCGCCTACTTCGGGACCGGCGACCGGTTCGGCGTCGCCATCGACTACTCGTTCGAGGAGACGCCGCTGGGCACCGCGGGGCCACTGGGCCTGATCGAGCCCCCCGAGGACGACTTCCTGCTCATGAACGGCGACCTGCTCACCGACCTCGACTACGCCGACCTGATGGCCCGGCACCGGGAGTGGGGCGCGGTTGCGACACTGGCGGTCTTCCTGAAGGAGGTGCCGATCTCGCTCGGTGTGCTCGACGTCGACGAGACCGGCCTGGTGACCGGCTACACCGAGAAGCCGACGCTGTCGTATCCGGTCTCGACCGGCATCTACTGCTTCCGGCCCGAGGTGCTCCGCCACGTCGAGCGCGGCGTGCGCCTCGACCTCCCCGACCTCATCCGGCGGCTGATGGCCGTCGGCGAGCAGGTGCGGGCATATCGGTTCGACGGGTACTGGCTCGACATCGGCCGGTCGGAGGACTACGAAACCGCCTTGGACGCAGTGGCCGGCGGCGAGCTGGGGTAAGCCCGAGCTACACGGCAGCGGGGTCGCGCCAGGCGGCGACGCGCCGGCGGGCGGTGGCCACCAGCCCAGCGCTGCCTGCCACCGCCAGCGCGCCGAGCACCAGCGCCAGCGAGCGCCCGCCGCCGGGGGCGCCTGTCGCGAGCGCCGCCGGGGCGGCCAGGCTCACGTCGGCCGCAGCCATGGCGGCGGCGGCGGCGACCACGGCGACCGCAAGCGAGGGGACCGCCCAGCGGCGGACGAGCACCCCTCGTCTCGGGCTCATCGGCGGGTGGTAGACGGCCACCGGCCAGGCAGCGGCGAGCAGTCCGGCCACGACGGCCGCCGCCGCGGCCGCCAGCAGCGGCCACGGCGCCGCGTCGCGGTGGAGGGCGACGGCCACCAAGCTGAGCAGCGCTTGCGCCACCACCAGCACGGCCACGGCCGGGCGCTTGCCGAGCCCGCGACCCACGAGGCGGTGAGACAGGTGGTCCTTCGCGCCGAGCCCGATCGGCTCGCCGTGGAGCAGCCTGGCGACGGTCACGACGCCGACGTCGAGCAACGGCACCGCGACGACCAGCACGGTCACGAGCCGCCCCGCCCAGGAGCTGGCCAGCGTGGCCAGCTCCACCGCCGACACCGCCAGCATGAACCCCAGGAACAGGCTCCCGGCGTCGCCGAGGAACACGCGCGCCGGGCTCAGGTTCCACACCAGGAAGCCGGCCGCGGCCGCCAGCAGGACAGCCCCGAACGCGGCCACGACAGGCGCGTCGGCCAGCACCCCGATCGCCATGATCGCGGCCGCGCCGGCGGTCGCCAGGCCCGACGACTGCCCGTCCATGTTGTCGACCAGGTTGAGCGCGTTGGTCACGGTGACGATCCACAGCACCGTGAGCGGCACGTCGATCGCGGCGACGCCCGACACCTCGAACCGCACCCCGAAGGCGACCGCCAGCAGGCCGGCGCCGCCCTGCGCCGCCAGGCGGGGCGGCATCGGCAGCGTGAAGCCGTCGTCGACCAGGCCGACGATGGCGAGCCCTGCGCCGACGAGGGCGAGCGCCACCGCATCCCAGCTCAGGTCGGGTCCGATCGCGAGGGCCACGAGCGCGGCGCCGGCCACCGCGACCCCGCCCAGGTAGGGCACCGGGGAGCCGTGCGCCTTGCGGGCGTCGGGCACGTCGACGAACCCGGTAGCCAGGGCGACCTGGCGGAAGAACGGCGTGGCCACCAGGCTGAGCGCGCCGGCGGCGACGAGGCTGACCGCCCAGTCGGTCACCGTGCGGCGGGCGAGGCGCCGGCCGCATCCCCGCGGGCGTCGGCGATCGCCTCGTCGAGGATGTGGTCGAGGTCGTGCTTCGGCATCCAGCCGATCAGCGCGCGCACCTTGGTCGTGTCGGGGCGCCGCCGCCGCATGTCCTCGTACCCGTCGTGGACGTACGCCTCCTCGTAGGGCACGAACTCGATCTCTGACGACGAGTCGGTCCGGGCGATGATCCGGTTGGCCAGCTCGCTGATCGTGACCTCGTTGTCGGACCCCACGTTGAACACCTCGCCGGCGGCCTGCGGCTCGTGCAACAGCCCGACGATGGCCTCCACCGTGTCGTCCACGTGGCAGAAGCAGCGCTGCTGGCTCCCGTCGCCGTAGACGGTCATCGGCTCGCCGGCCAGCGCCTGGCGGACCAGGCGGGGGATCACCATGCCGTGGGATGCGGTCTGGCGGGGCCCAACCGTGTTGAAGAAGCGGCACACGATGGCGTCGAGGCCCATCTCGCGGTGGTAGGCGAGCGCCAGGATCTCCTCCACCGCTTTGGACGTCGAATAGGCCCACCGGGTGACCGACGGCGGCCCGATGATGCGGTCGGCGCCCTCCGCGAGCGCCTCTGCGTCGTTCTTGCCGTAGATCTCCGAGGTCGACGCGACCAGCACGCGGCGGCGGTAGCGGTGGGCCGACTCCAGGACGTGCTCCGAGCCGCGGATGTTGGTGATGAACGAGCGCAGCGGCTGCCGCAGGATCAGCTCCACGCCGACGGCGGCGGCGAGGTGGACCACTGCGTCGACGTCCCGGGTCGCCTCGTCAACCGTGAGCCGATCGAGCACGGTGCCGTACCGGAACTCGAAGTTGGGGTGTTTGCCGGCCCGCTCCAGGTTGGACTCCCGGCCTGTCGACAGGTCATCGAGTACCACCACGTCCTGGCCGGCATCGAGGAGCCGCTCGGCGAGCCAGGACCCGATGAACCCCGCTCCCCCCGTGATCAGCACCTTCTCCACCGCTAGGTCTCCTCATCCCTGGAGGGGGCCGCTTCGTCGTCGTCGTCGTCGAACGCCTGCGCTGGCCCGCGAGCGGTGTAGAAGACGTAGCCGAGCAGGGGCGTGCCGGCCAGCGTGAGGCGGTCCCGGGCGTCCTCGAGAGCCCGGAGCGCAGTGCCCGCCTTCACGACTATCACCACCGCGTCGCTCTGCGCCGCGATGTCGGGCACTTCGGCCGCCGCCAGCACCGGCGGCGTGTCGACCAGCGTCAGCCGGCCGCGCGCCCTGATGGCCGCCATCGCCTTCTTGAACTCGGCATTGCGGAAGAAGCCGGCCGGCGCAGGCTCGGCCGAGCCGAACGGCATGATGGTGAGATTGGCGTCCGGGAACTCCACCTCGGCGAGGCAGTCCTCGATGTCGGAGTTCCCCGCCGCGAGCTCCGACAGGCCCGGGCTGCCGGGCACCAGGTCGGACAGCCCGTGGTGGCGCCGGTTGGCGTCGACGAGCAGCGGCTTGCGGCCGTCGGTCACCGCGGCAAGGGCCAGGTTCACCAGCGTCGCCGTGCGCCCCTCGCCCGATCCCGGGCTGGTGACCGCGACCACCGAGCCGCCGACCTCGTCGAGCGCGAAGTCGAACGCCGACATCACGAAGTCGAAGGCCTCCCGGTGCTGGAGGCCCGCCACGGCGAAACGGTGGCCCTCGTCGGGCCGGAAGGCGGGGACGACGCCGAGGAGCGGGGCGCCGAACACGTCGGCCGGCTCGTGGCGGTCGAACACCAGCGGCGACCTCTCGCTGCGCCACCAGCCATAGGCGCCAGCCCCGAGCAGGCCGACCACGGCGGCGGCGGCGGCGTTGCGGAGGGGCTGCGGGTTCGACGGGCTGGCGGGCACGTCGGCCTGCTCGAAGAGCTGCACGCC
>JBFKDA010000289.1:0-3737 GCA_041619955.1 Acidimicrobiia bacterium
AGATCACGCCGCCGGCGCTGGGGGACTACCTGCTGCGGCTGCACCGGGACTACGCCCCGGCCCAGCTCGTGATCACCGAGAACGGCGCCAGCTACTCCGACGGCCCGGACGCCGACGGCCGGGTGCGTGACGAGCGGCGCATCGCCTACATCGACGCCCATCTCGCCGAGGTGCAGCGGGCGATCGCGGGCGGCGCTCCGGTCGGCGGGTACTTCGTCTGGAGCCTGCTGGACAACTTCGAATGGGCGCACGGCTATTCGCAGCGCTTCGGTCTGGTGTGGGTCGACTTCGAGACCGGGGCGCGCATCCCGAAGGACAGCTACCGGTGGTATCGGGACCGCATCGCCGGCTCGCGCTAGCGCTCGCCGCCGTCGGCTTGGTGGCGGCGGCGTGCACCGACACCATCGCCACGACGACCAGGGGGCAGCCGACCACCACCGGGCAGCCGACCACAACGGCCGGGCAGGCGGCGACCACATCCAGCGCAACCGTGCCGGAGATGGTCGGCCCCGCCCCCGGCTGGCAGTCGATCGTCCGGATGCGGTTCCCCCGCTCGGAGATGCCGGGGGTCGCGCTGGGCGATCTCGTCTACGTGCCGGGCGGGTTCGGCGGGTTGCGGTCGGGCGCCAGCGACGCCGTCGAGGCGTACGACCCAGCCGGCGACGAGTGGCGCACGCTCGCCCCGCTGCCGGAGCCGCGCCACCACCCGATGGCGGCGGCCGACGGCGGCACGCTCTACGTCGTCGGCGGCTTCGGGCCGGGCGGGGAGACCGACACCGCGTGGGCATACGACCCGGCGGCCGACGAGTGGCGCGACCTGGCACCGATCCCCGTGGCCACCGCCGCCGGGGCCGCCGCCGTCCTCGACGGCACGCTCTACGTGCTCGGCGGGCAGCCGCGCGGCACGGCGGTCTGGCGGTACGACCCGGCGGCCGATGCATGGGAGCCGGGACCCGACCTCCAAGAGCCGCGGGAGCACACCGCCGCCGCCGTGCTGGACGGCCGGCTGTACGCCGTCGGCGGGCGCTGGCGGGGCGAGACCGGCACGGTAGAGGTGCTGGCCGGCGACCAATGGGAGTTCGTGGCGCCGCTGGCCGAGCCGCGGGGAGGCTTCGGGGCTGCGGCATGGCAGGGCCGGCTGGTCGTCGCCGGCGGCGAGGTGCTCGACACCTTCGACACCCTCCGCAGCGTCGAGGCGTACGACCCAGCCGCCGATTCGTGGACGCAGCTGGACCCGCTCCCTGCCGCCCTCCACGGCAACGCGGTCGCCGCCGTGGGCGACGCGCTGTTCGTGCTGGGCGGCTCCCGCCGGGCGGGGACGATCGCCAACTCGGGGGACGCGTTCCGGCTCCTCCCCTGACCGGCGGCGACGTGCCGGAGGCCCCTACCCGGTGCCGCCCGGGCAGCGGATGATGGGGACCGTGGCCACCCTGCAACGCATCCTGCTCGCCGCGGCGGGCGCCCTCGCCGGCCTGGTCGTCGGCTGGCTGGTCGCCGTCAACGTGATCATCACGTTCGGGATCGACCGCGGCTACGAGGCCACGATCCCGGAGGTGTTCCGCGAGAACCCCGTCGCCGGCGCCGTCGCGGCGCTGATCCTCGTGGCGGGCCCGGTGCTCGGCGCGTGGTCGGCGCTGCGGCTGGCCCGCTCGGTCAGCCCTCCACGCCGACCGCAGCCGCCGGTCGGGACGGGTAGATAGCCGCATCGCGACCGGTCCGGGAGCGATAGGCCGCGGCGGTCTCCCGGCGGAAGTCCTCGACGCCACCCGCATCGACCAACGCGACGGCGCACCCCGCGAACCCGCCGCCGCTGATACGGGCGCCGCGGCAGCCCGGGGCGCGCCGCGCCGCCGCCACCATCGCCTCGAAGGCCGGGCTCGACACCTCGAACAAGTCGCGCATGCTGGCGTGGCTGGCGTCCATCAGTCTCCCGAAGCCGCCGGCGTCGCCGGCTTCCAGCGCCTCGACCGCGGCGAGCACCCGGGCGTTCTCGGCAACCACGTGCTGCGCCCGGGCCATGTCCCCCGGGTCGAGCGCGCCGGTACGCGCCGCCAGCATCTCCGGGGTGGCGTCGCGCAGTTGGGCGACGCCGAGCGCGGCGGCCGCCCGCTCGCACGCGGCGCGGCGATCGGCGTAGTGCGAGCCCCCCAGGGCGCGCCGGGTCCCGGTGTCGAGCACCACCACCGTAGCGTCGCCCGGCAGGCCGTGGTCGGACGACTCCAGGCTGCGGCAGTCGATGAGCTTGGCCGCCCCTGCGGACGCCGTCGCCACGACGAGCTGGTCCATGATCCCGGTGGGCACGCCGACCCACTCGTTCTCGGCCCGCTGGCAGAGCAGCGCGGCGGCGCGCCCGTCCCAGGCCTCCCCTGCCACCGCCGCGAACACCCGGGCCACCCCGACCTCGAGCGCCGCCGACGACGACAAGCCCGCGCCGACGGGGACGTCGGTGGCCACCGCCCCCTCCCATCCGGGCGTCGCCCGCCCGTCGCGCAGCAGCATCACGGCTACCCCCTTGACGTACTCCGCCCAGCCCTCGCCCGGCTCCACCGCGCCGAGGTCGACGGCGAGCTCGCCCTCCGATTCCGAGACCAGCGCCAGCTGGTCGGGGCTCGCCCGCCGGGCTGCGATCCACGTCGCGTGCTCGAGGGCCATCGGGAGGACGAAGCCGCCGTTGTAGTCGGTGTGGTCGCCGATGAGGTTGACCCGCCCCGGCGAGCGCACCACCAGCTCCGGGCGCCCGCCGAACCGGTCGCCGAACAGGGCCAGGGCCCGCTCCCGCCCGCCGGTCACTTGATGCCGCTCGTCGCCACGTTCTCGACGAAGTAGCGCTGGGCGAGGACGAACACCACCATCGGCACGACCATGGCGAGCGTCACCCCGGCGAAGATGAGCTGGGGGGCGTCGGCGCCCTGGCCGCCGAGGATCTGCAAAGCCAGCGTCAGCACGTGGTCCTCGGTGTTGCCGGCGTCGATCGCCACCAGCGGCCAGATGAACGAGTTCCACGCGTACAGGAACGAGAACGTGGCGAGCGTGGCGATGGCGGGCCACGACAGCGGCACGAAGATCCCCCACAGGATCCGCCAACGTGAGGCGCCGTCGATGTAGGCCGCCTCCTCGAGGTCCTTCGGGATCGAGAGGAAGAACTGCCGCATCAGGAAGGTGCCGTACGCGGTGTAGACGAACGGCCACACCAGCGATCCGAGGTGGTTGTTCCAGCCGAGCTGCACGACGATCTGGAACAGCGGGATGATCAGGACGACGAAGGGGATCATGATCGAGCCGAGGTACGCGACGAACAGCCGGTCGCGACCCGGGAAGCGGATGCGGGAGAAGGCGTAGCCGCCCATCACCGACGTGAAGATCTGCCCGGCCACCACGAGGATCGTCACCAGGATCGTGTTGGTGAGGGCGCGGTCGAAGTTGCGGATGTCGAGCACGTCGCCGTAGTTGCCCCAGCGGAAGACGAGCGTCTCGGCCGGGTCGGCCGTGCGGACCACGGCGAAGCCCTCGACGGACCGGTCGTCAGGATCGACGAACCTTCCCACCGACGTGTCGCGGAGCTTCGCCGCCTCCACGGTGCCGCCGTCGGCGGCGACCAGGAACACCTCGACCTCCTCGCCGTCGATCACCGCCGTGGCACCGGTCGGCTCGGCCCGGTCGAGCGGGACCGCAACCGGCTCGGAGCCCGGGTCGCTCACCGGGACGAACACACCGGCCCGGATCCCGTCCTCCACCAG
>JBFKDA010000290.1:0-3730 GCA_041619955.1 Acidimicrobiia bacterium
AGGGCCACGGCGGTCGCCAACGCTCCTGCCCGCTTAGTAGCCCGGAAGTTCACGGCTTCCCCCTTCTTCTGCCCGACGGCGTGTCGACACGCTACAACGCAGCGTGGCCGAAGCGCAAACGATCCGTGGCGCTCCTCCACACTTCGTGACCCTGCGGGGTCCGGTGGCTGCGAAGGCGCCCACCCGAAGGTCATCCAGACCCGGTTCGGGCACGCTTCGATCCGCACGACGCTGGACCCCTACGGCCACCTCTTCCTGGGCCTCGATGAGCACGCTGCGGAGGCGCTCGACGCGACCGTGGCCGACCGTCGTGTGGGGTCTTCCGACTGATCGGCGCCCGTCCGGACTCGACCGGAGCGGCCGGATCGCCAATAGGTAGCAGGCGATTCTCGAGTGGGCGCTAGAGGATTTGAACCTCTGACCTCTTCCGCGTCAAGGAAGCGCTCTTCCCCTGAGCTAAGCGCCCGAGGCGCGGAGTGTACCCGCGCTGGAGGCGGCGCCCGGAATTGAACCGGGGTAAAGGGTTTTGCAGACCCTTGCCTAACCACTCGGCCACGCCGCCGAACGAACGAGGGCGACTGGGAGCCGCCCTCACGGAGCGGACGACCGGGCTCGAACCGGCGACCTCAACCTTGGCAAGGTTGCGCTCTACCAACTGAGCTACGTCCGCCTGCAGGGCGCGATGATACCAGCCGGGTCCGTCCAGCCAACCCCGCCACTCAGGCGCCGGTGGAGCCGAAGCCGCCCGACCCTCGTGCCGAGGGCGGCAGCGCCTCGACCTCGACCAGCTCGGCGGCGGAGAGCGGCACCACGACGAGCTGGGCGATGCGGTCGCCCCGCTCCAGCCGGACCTCGGACGGCCCGTGATTGATGAGGAGCACCGCCAGCTCGCCCCGGTAGCCGGCGTCAACCACACCGGGCCCGTTGGCGACGCCGAGGCCGTGCCTGGCGGCGAGCCCCGACCGGGGCGTGACCAGCCCGACGTGCCCGTCGGGGATGGCCACCGCCACGCCGGTGGGAACCATCTCCCATGCCCCGGGCGCTATGGAGGTGTTCGCCCGGGCGTGCAGGTCGAGCCCTGCGTCCCCCGGGTGGGCCCGTCCCGGCACGGGAAGACCGGGGTCGAGTCGGAGAAGCGGTATCTTCACCGGCGAGATTCTGACACTCCATGGCTCGGGTGGGAAACCGAGGAGGATCAGTGGCCCCATCGGGCGACACCAGCACGACACAGGTCGACCGCGACACAGCGCCGGGAGCGGCGCCAGACGGCACCGCGCCCGGAGCGGCGGTGGATAGCGCCGCGTCCCTGCTCGACCGCCTGCGGCTGTTCGAGGAGGCACGCGGCAACGGCGTGGTTCCCCCGCCGCGCGCCTCGCAACCGCTGACGACCGACCCCGACGTCGACGTGACGCCGATCCTCCCACCCTCCTGGCGATCCGAGCAGGCAGTGCGCAGGCGTCGCCGCCGGCGGCGGCGGGGCCGCTCCGAGCGCACCTGGTGGCGCCGAGCCCGCTGGAGTGTCCTGTTCTTCGCGATCATGGCGGGCGCAGTCGCGGCCGCGATCCTCGTGTGGGTGCCGCGCTACGCCGAGGACGTCGCCGCCGACGTCGTCGCCGACTACGCCGTCGCGCTGGCCGAGGTCGACGCGGCGCTGCCGGGCGTACCGCCGGTGCTGGCCGACCTGGCTGCCGTGAACCTGTCCGGCGAGGACCTCGCCAACCGCATCGCGCCGTTCGGCCGCTTCCGTGCCGCCGCGACGACGCTGAGCGGGGTGGCCCGCGAGTCGCTGCCCGAGCTGCCGCCGCTGTTCCCGGACGATGCCGTCGCCGAGCTGGCGCCGCTGCGCGAGCGGATGTCGCTCATCGCCGGCAGGGCCGACGTCCTGGCCGGCCGCATCGCGAAGATTGCGACGTACCGGGCGGCCATGGCCCAAGCCTTCGTACTCCCGCCGCTGCCGACGGCGGTCGACGGCAACGAGGTCAACGACCTCAGCCTCTCCCTCGCGCAGATGATCGCCGACAGCCTCGACGCGGCGACCCGCCTGCCCAGCGACCCGCTGCTCGACGCGCACCGCGCCGACGTCCAATCGACCCTCGAATGGCTGCGGACGTGGGAGATCGACTACCTCGAGGCGCTGCGCGCCGACGACCCGGCCACCGCCCAGGCGCTCATCAACCAGGCACGAGCCCGCATCTCGCGGTTGCGCGGCGACCTCACCGAGCCCCTCACCGAGTTCCAGGCGTGGGCGGCGGACGAACTCGACGGCCTGGCACGCGACCTCGACGCCGGCCAGCTCCTGGTCGCCCGGGCCGGCTGACCGGGTTATCCGGTCACCCGCCGGCTCGCCGGGCTCAGCCGCCGGCGCTCTCCTCCTCGAGTGCCGCCATCTCGCGCTCGAAGTCCTGGGCGCCCTGGAATTCCTTGTAGACCGATGCGAAGCGCAGGTAGGCCACGTCGTCGAGGTCGCGCAGCGCCTCCAACACCTCGCGCCCGATCTCGTCGCTCGACACCTCCCGCCCTTGCGCCCCGGCGAACGCCTCGACCCGCTTCACGAGCTGGTCGACCTGGACCGCCGGGATCGGGCGGTCGGTCAGGGAGCGGGCCAGCCCGGCCCGCAGCTTCTCAGGCCGGAACGGCTCACGGCGGCCGTCCCGCTTGGTGACCATCACGGCCACGTCCGGGCGCTCGTACGTCGTGAACCGGCTCCCGCACGCCTCGCAGGACCTGCGCCGCCGGATGGCCATGCCGCCCTCGGCCGGACGCGAGTCGATCACCCGGGTATCTTCGGCATCGCAGACGAGGCAGCGCACGGGTCCAAGGTACTAGATGTTGTGGTCGGCCAGCGTCGAGGCGTTCTCCGCATCCACACGGGCAGTCACGGCGGAGCTCCGGACCGTCGTCGACATGCATGCGCCGGCGCTGGGGTCGTGGGACGTCGCCGGTCTGGCCGGGCACCTCATCCGCCAAATCGGCGGACCCGCTGCCTACCTGGCCGAGCCGCCGCCAGACCACGTTGAGCTCGCCGACCCGGCCGCCTACTACCTCGCCTATCTGGCCTGGCGGAGCGACGACCCGGACACCGCGGATGCGTCGGTCGCGGCTCGCGGCAACGCCGCGGCGGGCCAGCTCACCGCCGAGTCCGCTGCCGAGCAGATGCTCGCCGCACTCGACCATTCACTCGACGCGATGGCCGCCGCCGGCCCCGACCGGGCCGTCCCGACCCCGTTCGGGTCCATGCGGCTCGCCGACTACCTGCCCACGCGTACCTTCGAAGTGGTCGTGCACGGCCTCGACCTCGGCCACGCCCTCGACCGTTCCTGGCGGCCACCGGACCCGGCGGTGGAGCAGTGCCTCGGGCTGCTCGGCGCCATCGCCGCCCGTAGCGGGCGCGCCGGTGAACTGTTGCTGCTGGCCACGGGTCGCGCCTGGGTCCGCCCGGACGACGTCTTCCCGCTGATCCGGTAGCGCCGCCTCCACCCGTCGTGTCTGACGCACGCCACGCCAGGTGCCGCAGACGCATGCGACCGCGGCACGTGTCCGCGCCCGCTTAGCCGCTTCCGGCCGGGACCTCGAGGCGCTGGCCCGGCTGGATCGTCGACCCGGACAAGCCGTTCAGCGAACGCAACTCGTAGACGGCGTGCCGCACGTCGCCGCCGTTGGTGGTGTGACCTGCCGCGATCTCCCACAGCGTGTCGCCGGTCTGGACGACGTAGGTCTCGGTCGCGACCGG
>JBFKDA010000291.1:0-3699 GCA_041619955.1 Acidimicrobiia bacterium
CATCGTCGAGGTGCGGCCCAGCGCCATCAGCACGCCGATCGGGAACGACAGGAAGATCGACGTCAGCGCCAGCACGAACGTCAGGGTGAGCCCGCCGAGGAACGCCGCGCCGGGCGTGTCCAGCGTCGACGGCGTGTTGATAGCCGCGAGGAAGTAGACGACCAGCGACACGAACACCAGCCAGATGGCGATGTATCGCGGCCGCGACTCCTTGTCACCGGCGAACGTCGGCGCCCCGAGCGCGAACATCGCCAGCAGTGTCACAACGAGACGCGCCCGGATCAGCTCGAGGTCGACGAGCGGGAGGGGCACCCAGTCGGGCTTGGCCCAGGCCACCAGCGCCACCACCAGCAGCACGCCGCCGGCGATGCGCGCCCACTCCCCCATGGCCGGCAGCGACAGCGCGTAGATGATCGCGGCGCCGACGAGGCCCACGACGAGCAGCATCTGCCAGTCCTCGGTGGGCAGGAAATCGAACCCGCCGGCGTCGGGGTTGGCCGCGTCCCAGTCGGGGTCGCGCATGATGATCAGGAGGATCACGGGCAGCGACAGCAGCCAGGCGAGCACCAGCGACACCCGCATCCCGCGCTCGGGCAGCGCCGGGCGCACCGCCCGGCCCACGAGGTAGGCCACGACGAGCACGATCGCCATCACGGTCCACGGGCCCTTGGTGGTCAGGGCGACCGTCCCCGAGTTGTAGACCGGCTGTCCCTCGATGAACGCGTAGTCGCCGATCGGCACGGTCCAGAGCGCCACGATGACCGCGACGATCACCGCCAGCACCACCCACAGCAGGTGCACGGTGATGTCCTTGGCCCGCGCCCCGTAGCTGCGCCTCACCACGTAGGCGGCGCCGAAGAGGGCCGCAGCTACCACGAACGCCACCAGCCGGCCGCCGGTGAGCGCCACGGCCTCGATCGCGAAGTCGACGAACGCACCCAGCACCGGGATGCCGGTGTCGACGTTGACGTCGGGCGGTCCCAGCAGCGCGAGGATCGCCACGAACGCCGCGCCGCTCTGCACGCCCTTGGTGAGCTTGTTGATGCTGATGCGGCCGCCGACGCCCCAGGCGGCCACCGACAGCCCGGCCAGCGTCATCACGATCCCGAGCGAGATCCACACCCGGACGAACTGGTCCTCCGGGTAGGCCTGGGTCATGTACAGGCGCATGTTCGTGCCGACCGCAGCCCACTCCCGGCCGGGGTCGAAGATGAACCCGAGGATGCCCCGGATGAACGCGGCGATCAGGAGCACCGTCACCACGGTGAGGATCGAGTTGAACCTCGAGGAGAACAGGTTCTCCTTCATCCACACCCACGGCCCCTGCGGCGGGGACTCGGGCGCGAGGTCCGGCGGCGGGGCCGGCGGGACGGCGACGTCGGGCGCGGTCATCGGCTCATCGCTCCACCAGCCTGACCCGGCGGTTGTACCAGTTGACGACCGCCGAGATCGACAGGCTCACCGACACGTAGAACAGCATCCACAGGATCACCACCGGGATCGTGGCGCCGGTCTGGTTATAGAGGGTCTGGCCCACCGCCACCACCTCCGGATAGGCCACCGCGATGCCCAGCGAGGTGTTCTTCGCCAGGTTGAGGTACTGGTTGCCCATCGGGGGGAGGATGATGCGGAAGGCCTGCGGCAGGATGATGAAGCGCAGCAGCTGGGTGCGGTGCAACCCCAGCGCCAGGCCGGCTTCGGTCTGGCCCTTCGAGATGGCCAGGATGCCGCCCCGCACGATCTCGGCGATGAATGCGGCCGTGTACAGGGTGACGCCGACGAACACCGGGAAGAACAGCTTGCTCATCGTGAGCCCGGTGATCCCGTAGTTCACGAAGTTGCCGGGCTGGGCGAGCGCCGGGCGGCTGAACGCCAGCGGTGCGCCGGTGTCGAGGAAGCCGAACTTGCGGTCGGCCACGTCGAACAGGTCGCGGAGCGCGTCGAGGATGAACCCGGCGATGCCGCCGAACAGGAGGAAGACCGCCGCCCCCACGAGGCCGACCAGCGCCGCCGAACCCAAGCGGAAGTAGTCGTCGTCGGTGAGCTTGGCCAGCCCGGCCGGGGTGCGGCGGCTGTCGAGGAAGCCCTTGATCCACTTGGCGGCCGCGCCCACAGCCAGCGCGGCGAGCAGGATCTGCATGACGATGGTCGGCAGGCCGTCGAACAGGTCGCTCAAGGCCCCCCAGAGCAGTCCGAGGAAGCCCAGCAGCGGGTGGGCGAACCAGCCGATCACGGCGAACACGAAGAAGGTGCCGAACGCCCAACTCAGTGCGTACGTCTCCTCGCCGAACTCCTCCTTCTGGCGGAACCGGATCCGGTAGACCACCACCGCGGCCGCGACGCCCAGGAGCAGGAACATGAACCACTGCCAGAAGCCGTCGGCGGGGAACAGCCAGGCGAACGAGACGCCCTTGTTGGAGAAGAACAGCCAGCCCTCGCAGCCCTCGGCCGGGGTGCCGCACCCGAAGGGCCCGGCGTCGAGGTCGAGGTTCGGTAAGCGGGTGATCACCACCCCCCAGAAGATGATCTGGACGAGCAGCGGGATGTTGCGGATCGTCTCGACGTAGCCGCTGGCGACCTTGTTGACGATCCAGTTGTGGCTCAGCCGGGCGACGCCGAGGACCACGCCGAGGATCGTGGCGGCGAAGATGCCGGCCACGGTCACCCGCAGCATGTTGACGATGCCGACGAACAAGGCACGGGCGCCGGTTGGTGGCCGGGTGTCGATGCCCTCGGCGATGGCGATCCCCGGCGGGTCGGCCAGGAAGTCGAAGCTGACGTCGATGCCCTTCTCGTCGAGGTTCGACGCCGCCTGGGTGAAGAGCACCGAGCCGAGGAGGACGATGCCGATCAGGAAGACGATCTGCGCGGTCCATTTGAGGACCGTGACGTTGCGCCACAGCGGCGTGCGCTGCCGCGGCCTGCGCTCAACGTCGATCGCCAAGGACCCTCACTCTCGGCTCGTGTGCTTCGGTGGTTGGTGACCGGGGGGCGCTGACGCGCCCCCCGGTCGGTCGTTGGTCGTTCTGGCTACCGGGCCGGCGGGGCGTAGATCAGGCCACCCTCGAGGAAGGAAGCGTTGAGGCTCCCAGCCCGCTCCAGGCCCACCGGGTTGAGGTTCCTGCTGAAGATCTCGTCGTAGTTCCCCACCTGGCTGACGGCCTGGAACCAGGCGTCGGCCGGGAGGCCCATGGCGGTCTGCAGCTCGCCCTCACCGCCGAGCAGGCGGCCGATCTCGTCGTCGTCCGGCGCTCCCTGCTGGGCGGCGGCGTTGTCAGCGGTGACGCCCTTCTCGTCGAAGATGATCGAGGAGAACACGGCCCACTTCACGACGTCCAGCCACTGCGAGTCGTTCTGGATCGTCACCGGGCCCAGGGGCTCCTTCGAGATCGGAGACGGCGGGAAGATCACCCAGTTCTCGCCCTCGGGCTCCTGGGTGGCCTTGCGGCCGACCAGGCCCGAGCCGTCGGTGGTGACTGCGTCGCAGGCGCCGGACAGGTACTGGTCCATCACGCCGTTGAAGTCCTCGAACGTGTTGAGCGTGATGTTCACGCCCAGCGCGGCCGTGGCCTCGGTGATGTTCTTCTCGGTCGTCGTGCCCGCGTTGGTGCACACCACGGCGCCCTCGAGGTCGGGGAGGCCGGAGGTGGGACCGAATCCGTCGGCCTCGCGGGCCATGACCTGCTGGCCGTCGTAGTA
>JBFKDA010000292.1:0-3645 GCA_041619955.1 Acidimicrobiia bacterium
GCCACCGGGCTCGGCATCGGCCTGGGCACCGTCGCCGCCGGCCGGGCCCACACGCCTGCCGACGCGACGATCCGCGTCGTGTCGCTCGTCGGCTATGCGGTGCCGGTGTTCTGGGTCGCCCAGCTGCTGTTGCTGGCGTTCGCGGTCGGGACCGGCTGGTTCCCGGTGCAGGGGATGACCACCGCCCGAGCCGACCACAGCGGGCTCCGGCACGCCCTCGACGTCGCCCACCACATGGTCCTCCCGGTCACCGCGCTGGTCGCCCAGTACGTCGCCCCGATCACCCGCATCACCCGGTCGAGCGTCCTCGAGGCGCTGCACGCCCCCTACATCCGGGCGGCCCGCGCCCGTGGCCTCACCCGGGGCCAGGTGCTGCGGCGCCACGCCCTGCCCAACGGCCTGCTGCCGGTGGTGACGGTCACCGGGACGATGATCGGGTTCATGGTCGCCGGCGCGGTGCTCACCGAGACCGTGTTCGCGTGGCCGGGCCTGGGCCGGCTGCTGCTGACCGCGATGTTCGCCCGCGACTTCGCGATCATCACGGCGATGTTCCTGCTGCTGTCGGCGACGATCGTCGTGGCGAACATCGTCACCGACCTCCTGTACGCCGTGATCGACCCGCGGATCCGCTATGAGTGATCGCGCGATTGGGCTGGACGCCGCGCCACCGCCCGGCCGGCTCGGCCGGCTGCGGGCCGCCTCCCGCCGCTTCCTCAGCGGCCCGACCGCCGTGGTCGGGCTCGGGCTGACCGCCTTCTTCGTGCTCGTCGCCCTGTTCGCCGACGTGCTGGCGCCGGACAGCCCGTTCGCCTTCGTCGGCGACCCGTTCCAGTCGCCGAGCGGCGAGTTCTGGTTCGGGACCGACGACCTCGGCCGCAGCGTGTACGCCGGGGTGGTCCACGGTGCGCGCACCTCGCTGCTGGTCGGGCTCACCGTGGCCGGGGCGGCCCTGCTGCTCGGCAGCGTCGTCGGCGGGATCGCCGGGATGGCCGGCGGCTGGGTCGACGACCTGCTGATGCGGCTCACCGAACTGCTCCAGGTGCTGCCGCGCTTCTTCCTCGCGCTGGTCGTCGTGGCGCTGTTCGGTTCGAGCCTCGTCAACCTGATCGTGGTGCTCGCCCTCACCTCGTGGGTGTTCACCGCCCGGCTGGCGCGGGCCGGCGTGCTCACCGTCCGCCAGCGCGAGTACGTGCTGGCGGCCCGCGGCCTCGGCGCGTCGCCGGCCGCCAACCTGTTCGGCCACATCCTCCCCAACGCGCTCGCCCCGGTCATCGTGAACGCGTCGCTCCAGGTGGGCCGGGCGATCCTCATCGAGGCCGGCTTGAGCTTCCTCGGCCTCGGCGACCCCAACGTGATCAGCTGGGGGTTCATGCTCAACAACGCCCAGGCCTTCATCCGGAGCGCGTGGTGGATGGCCGTGTTCCCGGGCGCGGCGATCGCGCTGACCGTCCTCGGCGTCAACCTGGCAGGCGACGCGCTGAACGACTACTGGGACCCGCGGCTGCGACGGGACGGCCGGTCGTGACGGCGCCGCCGGACGTGCTGCTGGCGGTGGAGGACCTGCAAACGTGGTTCGCCGTGGAGGAGGGGACGCTGCGGGCCGTCGACGGGGTGAGCCTGACCGTGCGGCGAGGGGAAGTGCTCGGCCTGGTCGGCGAGTCGGGCTGCGGCAAGAGCGTGACGTCGCTGTCGATCGTGCAGCTCGTCGACGAGCCGGGCCGGATCGTCGGCGGCCGAGTCTGGTTCGACGGCCTCGACCTCACGGCGATGTCCGACGACGAGCTGAGCGCCATCCGGGGGGCGAGGATCGCGATGATCTTCCAGCAGCCCCAGGCGTCGCTCAACCCGGTGCGGCGGGTCGGCCGCCAGATCGAGGAGGTGTTGCTGGAGCACACCGACCTGGACCGGCGCGCCGCCCGCGACCGGGCTGTGGAGCTGCTGCGCCAGGTCGGCATCCCCGACCCCGAGGCGCGGCGGCGGGCCTATCCCCACGAGCTGTCCGGCGGCATGGCGCAGCGGGTGATGATCGCGATCGCGCTCGCCTGCTCGCCCGAGCTGCTCATCGCCGACGAGCCGACGACGGCCCTCGACGTCACCATCCAGGCGCAGATCATGGACGTGCTGCGCGAACGGTGTGCCGGCGGCGAGACGGCGGTGATCCTCATCACCCACGACCTGGAGCTGGTCGCCGAGATCGCGCAGCGGGTGGCGGTGATGTACGCCGGGCACGTCGTCGAGGAGACCGCCATCGACGACCTCTACTCGCGGCCGCTGCACCCCTACACCCAGGGCCTGCTCGCCTCGGCGCCGGCGATCGGCGAGGCACGGGAGCGGCTGGCCGTCATCCCCGGGCGGGTGCCGACCCCGATCGACCTGCCGCCCGGCTGCCGGTTCGCCTCCCGGTGCGAGGCGCGGGTGCGCCACGGGCTGGCGGTGTGCACCGAGCAGGAGCCCCGGCTGGCAGAGGTGGCGGCAGGTCACCTCGTGCGGTGCTGGCTCTACGAGGACAGCGATCGGCACCGGGCGCCGTTGCGGGACGAAGTGCGATGACGCTCGTGCAGGTGCGCGAGCTCGTCAAGCACTTCCCGGTGCGCGGCGGCTTCCTGGCCCGGCCGCGCAAGTGGGTGAGAGCCGTCGACGGGGTTTCGCTCGAGGTCGAGACGGGCGAGACCCTCGGACTGGTCGGGGAGTCCGGCAGCGGCAAGACCACCGTGGGCCGCACCATCGTGCGGCTGGTGCGGGCCACCGGCGGCGCGGTGACCTTCGACGGCGCCGACGTGCTGGCCGCCCGGCGGCAGGAGCTGAAGGCGCTGCGCAGGGACATGCAGCTCATCTTCCAGGACCCCCACTCGGCGCTCGACCCCCGCAAGACGATCGGCGCCAGCGTGGGCGAGGGGCTCCGGCTGCACGGCGTGCGCGGCATCGCCGCCCGCGACGCGGTGGCCGAGATGCTGCTGGCGGTGGGCCTCGACCGCCGCCACGCCGCCGTCTACCCGCACGAGCTGTCGGGCGGGCAGCTCCAGCGGGTCGGTATCGCCCGCGCGCTCGCCCTCCGGCCCCGGTTCGTGGTCTGCGACGAACCGGTCTCGGCCCTCGACGTGTCGATCCAGGCCCAGATCGTGAACCTGTTCGCCGACCTCCAGCAGCAGCTCGGCCTCACCTACCTCTTCATCGCCCACGATCTCAGCGTCGTCGAGCACATCTCGGACCGGGTCGCCGTCATGTACCTCGGCGTGCTCGTGGAGGTCGCCGACAAGCGCGACATCTATCGCGACCCCCAGCATCCCTACACCCGGGCGCTGCTGTCGGCGATCCCGCGCCGCGACCCCGCCCGCCGGCGCCACCGCATCATCCTGCAGGGCGACGTGCCGAGCCCGGTGGACCCGCCGGCGGGCTGTCGCTTCCGCACTCGCTGCCCCTTCGCCATGGAGCAGTGCCGCGAGACACCCGAGCTGAAAGAGGTCGCGCCAGGCCACCGGGTGGCCTGCTGGCTGGTCGATTGAGCCGGCGCGCCAGCCGGCGGTCCCGGCGAGGACCGCAGTGTCAGCCGGCGGTCCCGGCGAGGACCGCAGTGTCAGCCGGCGGTCCCGGCGAGGACCGCAGTGTCAGCCGGCGGTCCCGGCGAGGACCGCAGTGTCAGCCGGC
>JBFKDA010000293.1:0-3640 GCA_041619955.1 Acidimicrobiia bacterium
CGGCGTCAACGCCGGGTCGCTCGACAAGGACCTGCTGGCCAAGCACGGCGCACCGACGCCCGAGGCGCTGGTCGAGTCTGCGCTCCAGGAGATCCGGTACCTCGAGGACGTCGACTTCACCGACATCAAGATCTCGGTCAAGCACTCCAACGTCCCGTCGATGGTGGCCGCATACCGGCTGCTCGCCGACACCGTCGACTACCCGCTGCACCTGGGGGTCACCGAGGCCGGCCCGCCGCCCGGCGGGTTGATCAAGTCGGTGGCCGGCATCGCCACGCTCCTGCTGGAGGGGATCGGCGACACTATCCGCTTCTCGCTTACTGCCGACCCTGTAGAAGAGGCCGAGGCCGGCCGTCGGCTCCTCGAATACCTGGGACTTCGGGAGCGGGCCGGGCTCGACCTCATCGCGTGCCCCTCGTGCGGACGGGCCGAGGTCGACGTCATCAAGGTCGCCGAGGACGCCCGGGTCGCCCTCGAGAAGGAGAACCTGCCGGTACAGGTGGCGGTGATGGGCTGTGTCGTCAACGGGCCCGGCGAGGCTCGGGAGGCCGACATCGGCATCGCGGCCGGGCGCGGCAAGGGCCACCTGTTCATCAAGGGCCAGGTGGTGCGGGTGGTGCCCGAGGCCGAGATGGTCGCCGCGCTGGTCGACGAGGCCCGCAAGCTGGCCGCCGAGGGCGTCGAGGCCCGGCTGGCCGCCGCCGACGACGTCGCCGAGGAGCTGGCCGCCGAGACCGCCGCCGCGCTGCTGGCCGCCCAGGGCGACGCCAACCAGGTGGCCGACAAGATCGCCCGGGTGTCGGAGGTGGCGGGGGGATAAGGGCAGGCGTCGGCACCCCGGCTGGCCGGATTCGGCCAATCTTCGAGTCCCCCCTGCCGCCAGTCGCAGCCTGCGTGTAGCCTCGATCCACGCGAGAGAGAAGGGGGTCGGCGATGGCGAAGGTCCCGTTGGGGTGGCGGCTCCGCAAGCGCGTGTGGACGCGCTGGCAGACGCTCCGGTTCCGGCTGTCGAAGCCGCAGCACATCGGCGCTCCCGAGGCCCACCGCGGCACGATCCGCTCGATCCCGATGGGCCGGAAGTGGCGCAAGATCCCGCTGCGACAGGTGCTCGTCTACAGCCGGCTGCCCCGCGACGAGGCCAAGCTCGGCATGCGGATCTTCACCCGGCTCACGCTGCTGCTCGACCGCATCCTCCCCCAGATGGGCAAGGACCTGCCGGAGATCGACGCCAACATCGACAAGGCCCTGAAGTTCGGCCTCACCCGCGGCTACCGCAAGGCTTTCCGAGCGCCGGTGGTGCCCGCCGAGCTGCCGCCCGACCCCGACCTCGGCGAGCTGGCCACCGCGTCCCCGTACTCCGTGTTCCTCGCCCGCAACCCCGACGACGGCTTCGTGGAATGGGACTTCCGGTTCTTCGGCGACTTCGAGCACCACCGCGGGCTGCGGTCGCTGGCGGTGCGGGTCGTGTTCTCCGAGAGCATCGACACTCGGAAGCTGACGGCGCAGGAGATCCACACCGCCGACCAGGGCGTGGTCCGCCGCGGCGAGCCCGGCTGGCGGGAGGCCAAGCGGCTCGCCCTGTGCGCCGCCACCACCCACATGTCGCTCACCCGACACTACGGCTACGTGCACCTGGTCAGCGGCGACCACTGGGCGGTGGCCGCCCGCAACCACCTGCCCGCCGACCACCCGATCTATCGGCTGCTGTGGCCGAGCCTGTTCAACAGCCTCTACACCAACCATGCGATCACCCGGGGCCAGATGCTGCCCGGCGGCGACTTCGAGCACATGTTCAGCCTCACCCACGCCGGGCTCATGGCGTGCTTCGACACGATGTACGGGCGCTACCCGATCGCGGTGATCGACCCCGAGGCCGACTGGGCACGGCGCGGCCTCGCCGACGCCAAGTTCGACTGCCGGTCGCAGCAGAACCTCATGGAGCTGTTCACGCTGATGCACGACCACGCAAGTCGCTACGTCGATGCCTACTACGCCTCCGACCAAGAGCTGCGCGCCGACCCGGCCGTCGCAGCGTTCCTCGATGCGCTCGCGACGCTGATCCCCAACGGCTTCGACGGCCTGGCTGGCGACGAGCTGACCCGGGACGGGCTGGCTCGGCTGATCGGCGCGTACATCTACGAGGGCAACACGATCCACGACATGGCCGGCACCTCGCTGTGGGACTACCAGCTGTGGGCCGACCGCAACCCGACCCGCGTCTATGCGGACGGCCGCCGCGTGCCGGTCGACGTCTTCCAACGGGTCATCAACAACAACTTCGCGCTCCAGATCAAGCGGGCCCCGCTGCTCGCCGACTACGGCGAGGCGGCGCTCGACGGCGAGGGGCGGGCGCTCTTCACCCAGTTCTACGAGGAGTGCCGCGCCCTCCAGGACCGCTACGACCAGGCCCCGGCCGGGCCGTGGCGCATGGAACCGAAGAACCTCGAGATCAGCATGAACGGATAGGGGGTCTGCATGAGCGACACCGACTGGAGGGCGGCGAAGGCCGAGGGTGAGCGGCTGCTGGACGAGCGCAACTTCGTGCTGGCGGCCAAGCGGCTGGAGGACGCGGTGGCCGGCGACCCGACCGGGGAGAGTCACGCCCTCGCCGGGCTGGCCCTGTTCCACGCCGAGCAGTACGCCGACGCCGCCGAGCAGTACGCGCGCGCCCTGTCCATGAACGGCGACAACCCGGACTGGCGCCACATGCTCGGCCGCGCCCGCGACAACGCCGCGGCCGAGGTGTACGTGCCGGTGCCGCCGGTCACCTACTTCCAGCGCGACGCCCTGCTCGGGCCGCCCGAGACGCCCCGCCTGCCCGCGCCGGCCCGGGCCCGCCGCCGCCCGAGCCTGCTGCGACTCGCCCGCCGCGTTTTCGGCGGCGTGGCCGGCCGGATCGGCGGCGGCATCCTCGGCGGGCTCACCCGGCTGCTCGGCCGCAACTACCGCGACGCGGTGTGGACCAACTGGTACCGGCGGAGCATCTACATCGGGATGCTGAAGCTCGCCTACATGCGCGAGAAGCTCAACCGGGAGAACCTGAAGTCCCCCTACCCGCCCGGCGCCCGCATCGGCTTCCAGCCCGACGTGCTCACCCCACCCCCGGGGGTGACGCACTACCGCACCGCCGACGGGAGCTGGAACAACCTCGCCGACCCCAAGGAGGGCGCGGCCGGCACGCGCTTCCCCCGCAACGTGGCCAACTCGGCGATCGAGGCGCCGAGCGACGAGGACCTGCTCGATCCCAACCCGCGCCTGATCAGCCTCGAGCTGTTCACCCGGGGCGAGCAGATGGCCGAGGTGCCGTTCCTCAACCTGCTGGCCGCGTGCTGGATCCAGTTCCAGAACCACGACTGGATCACCCACGGCGAGAACCTGTCCGACGAGATCATCGAGATCCCGCTGCCGGAGCACGACCCGGCCCGGGCCCGCTACCGGCAGGACCGGATGTTCGTGGGGCGCACCCAGGCCGACCCCACCCGCCAGCCGAGCGGCGAGACCACCCCGCTGACGTTCATCAACGAGGTGACCCACTGGTGGGACGGGTCGCAGATCTACGGCAGCGACCAGGCCACCCAGGACCGGCTCCGCAGCGGCGTCGACGGCAAGCTGCGGCTCGACGACGGCGGCACCCTGCCGC